>NZ_JNWZ01000027.1 GCF_000716545.1 Kitasatospora phosalacinea | reverse complement strand
ATTCCGGACCGCATCGGGACCGGACGGTGACACGCCGCCGGGCCCGGTGCGGTCGGACGAAGGGGCAGGGGGAGCGGGGGGAGCGGGGGAGGGGAGCAGGGGGGAGGAGCGGTGGCGGCGCGGTGCGGAAAACCGCTTGGCCCGGCGGCGCGGCCCGGCGATGATCGGGCGGGCGCGCGGCCCGGCGGACCCGCCGGGAGCCGCGCGCAACGGAACCCCGAACCGTCCATCAGGAGGAGACTGCGTGCACCCCGACCTCGCCAAGGCCCGCGAACTGCTCGACGCCGGCGACCCGCAGGGCGCCGTCCGGGAACTGCGGGCCCGCGCCGACAGCCTGGCCGCCGGCGAACTCGCACCGGCGGTCGGGAAGCTGGCCGAGCTGGTGGGGATCGACGAGCTGGCCGGCGCGGCCGCCGCGCTGGCCGCCGACCCGTCCGACCCCGGCGCGCTGTACGCGTACGGGTACGCCTGCATCGAGCACGGCCTGTCCGAGTTCGCCGTGCCCGCGCTGCGCCAGGCGCTGGCCGGTGCGCTGCGCGGCGACGGCGTGCCGGAGGCCAAGCGGCGGCTGTTCGGCCGGGCCCGCCCGGCCGAACCGGCCGTCAGCCCCCGGCGGGTGCTGCTGGAACTGGCGGTGGCCCTGGAGGACGGCGAACGGCACGAGGAGGTGGTCGAGCTGCTCCGGGAGCACCGGGAGGTCACCGGCGACTGGCCCGACCGCTACCTGCTGGTGCACAACGCGCTGATGGCCGGCCGCCTCGACCTCGCCCGGGAGGTCTTCGAACGGCTCTCCGAGCCCGGCGACGACTGGCGGCCCGCCGCCGACCGGATCCGCCGCACCCTGGCCCGGGCCGCCGCCGTCCCGCCCGCCGGCCCGGCCGACCTGCGCGGCTGGCACCACGTGCTCACCGGCGGCCTGCTCGCCACCCTCTCCCCGTTCGGCTACGACGCCGGGATGACCGGCCGCTGGGCGTACCTGCAGGGCGGCTGGGACGACTGCCGGCTCGGCCTGGAGCGGCTGCGCACCGTCCTGGAGGCCACCGGCCGCCGCCCCGCCGCCGTCGCGCTGCTGCCCGACCGGGGCAGCCGGGCGCTCGGCCTGGCCGCCGCCGAACTGCTCGGCCTGCCCGCCGCCCCGTACCGGCCCGGCACGCCCGACGCGCTGGTGGTCGCGTACGACCTGAACGAGGTGGACCGGGAGGTGCTCGCCGAGCTGCACGAGCGCGCCCCGGGCGAGGTGCTGTACGAGCACGCCACCTGCTGGACGGACACCCCCGCCGTGTCGGCGGACGTCTGCGGCCTGCTGGTGCAGCGGATCGTCGCGCCCTGGGAACCCCGGATGGTCATGGGCGAGGACGGCGAGGTCACCCGGACCCCCGAGGACGGGCGCCCGGCCGAGGAGCTGGCCCGGGAGATCCTCGCCGCCTCCGCCGAGCCGGACGGGGGCGACGGGGCCACCCCGCCCGACCCGGCCGAGGAGCTGGCCCGGTTCGCGGGCCTGGCCGCCGCCACCTGGGCGACCGGCACCCGGGACCGGATCCGCTCGTCCGGCCCGGTCCGCAGCTCACGCTTCGCCTGAACCGGCCCGGCGCGGTGCGACCCGGCGTGCTACCGCCCGGACGCGCCGCCGGACGTGCCGCCGCCCGCCCGGCCGGAAGGGGCCGGGCGGGCGGGCGGCGTGCGGTGCGGGGCTACCTGCTGGTGCGGGACCTGCCCCAGGCCGGGGCGACGATACCGATCAGTGCGACGGCGAATCCGAGCTGGAGGATGTGCCTGATCCAGTCGATGCCCCCGGTGTGCCGGACGCCGATCCAGCCGGCCACCAGGTTTCCCAACAGGGCACCGGCCGCGCCGAGCAGCATGGTCAGCCACCACGGGATGGACTGCGGCCCGCGCAGGATCAGCTTGGCCAGTACACCCAGCACGAAGCCGATCAGCAGAATCCAGATGATTTGGAACATCGAAACCCAGCCTTTCCGGTCGGGCGCCGACCGGTCGACAGCGGTGCATCGTACGCGGACCCGCAGGGGTGCCGGCCCACACTTGCCATGATCGCCAGATTTGCCCGCCCGGGCATCTCGACACTCCCCCGACCAGCAGGTTTGCAAAGCCTCGGCAAAGGGTACTGCGACGCCCCGAACCGGGACCCCCGGCGATTGCGTCGCGACGCGGTGTGGTGGGATAAACGACCTGAGCAGATGTCGAGTCCTACGGGGGGACACGGGATGGCAGCGGGCTTCGGCTACGAACTGGGCGAGCTGGCGAAGATCCAGCGGGAATTCCAGGCGGTCCAGCAGCGGATGGGGGAGATGTCCGAGCGGACCGGCCGGATCAAGGCGGTGATGGCCAGGGCGGTCGCCACCGACCTCGCGGCGGGCGCCCTCGGCAACGTCATCGGCTTCGGCGAGGTGGTCGCCCAGGTGCGCGAGCGGGTCGACGCGATCCAGCAGCAGGTGGCGGCCCTGGAACGGACCAAGAACCAGCTCACCAAGAACCTCACCGAGGACGTCGGCAAGCTCGGCACCGTCGCCAAGCAGTACGCGGAGGCCGAGCGGCGCGCCCGCGAGGGCGTCGCCAAGCCCGGCCAGGGCGCCCACCCCGGCCGCCCGGCGGCCCCGAAGAAGCCCGCCGACGGCGGCCACGGGCACACCCCGGCGCCCGGCCATCCGAAGAAGCGCGCCCCGATGCCGTCCGGCCCGAAGAAGCCCACCGGCGGCGGCCACGGCGGCGGCCACGGCAACGACCCGACGCCGCCCGTGTCGCACGAAGGCGCGATCAAGGTCGGCGAGGTCACCTACGGCGGCAAGGGCAAGTACAAGAGCGGCGAGGCGGCCTGCCGGGAGTACATCGCCCAGGCGCTGGACGCGATGGGCGTCACCGACCCCAAGGCCCGCGCGGCCTGGACCGAGGGCATGCTGACCATCGCCAAGCGCGAGTCCACGTTCAACTCGCCCACCTCGCAGATCAACCTGTCGGACAGCAACGCGCACGGCGCCACCGTGGGCGACGGCCACCCGGCCAACTGCTCGCGCGGCGGCTGGCAGTGCGTGCCGGGCACCTTCGCGGCCAACCACGTCAAGGGCACCTCCACCGACATCTACGACCCGGTGGCCAACGTCGCCGCGTCCATGACCTACATCCGCAGCACCTACCACGTCGCGGCCGACGGGCACGACCTGGCGGCCAAGGTGCAGCAGGCCGACCCGAACCGCCGCCCGCGGGGCTACTGACCGCCGACGGACCCACCGACCGCCCGCGGGCCGGCCACCGGTCCGCCGCCGGCGGCCGTCCGACGGCGGCGCTCCGCCGCGCTCCGCGGCAGCCGCGGTCACCACCGCGCCCGGGTTCCGCCGGCGCGGCGCCGGGGCCGGGCCGCCGGTCCTCTCCATCGTCCTCGAACTCTCCAGGGATTCACGTGCGTTCGCTCCGTCTCGCCGCCGCCACGGTGGCCTGCCTGTCCGCTGTCGCCCTCCTGTCGGCGTGCGACCCGGAGGGCACCGACACCGGCGACTCCGCCACCACCGCCACCGCCACCAGCGCCGCCGCCTCCGCGCCCGCCGCCACCGGGGGCCGGTCGGCCGCCGCCGGGACCGAGTCGCCCGCCGCCGCGAAGACCTCGGCCGCCCCCGCCGGGGCCACGCCCGGCAAGGCCGGCCGGCTGCCCGCCGGGGTGTGGGTCGACCCGAAGGCGGTGCCGCTGAACTCCGCGCTGCACTGGAAGGCGCCCGGCTCCGCCGCCAAGGTGCTCGGCGAGAAGGGCCTGCTGCAGATCGAGGGGATCTGCCGCAGCGAGCGCGACGACTACTACGCCGAGGTCCCGATGGTGGAGACCGCCTCGCTGGGCGGCTCGACCGGCGACTGGAAGGCCGACGAGACCATCGCGAGCTACGGCTCCGGCGCGAAGAGCAGCGGCGTGGTCCAGAGCGCCTCCGCCCTGATGCAGCAGTTCGCGCAGGAGGTGAAGGACTGCGCCACCACCGCCCCCGGCGCCAAGGTCACGGTCGTCGCGGAGGACAGCGACCGCCTGTTCGCCGACCTGACCGTCCCGCAGGCGGACGGCACCACCGTCGAGGTGCACGAGTACCTGGTCGACAACCGGGGCACCGTCGCCGAGCTCACCCTGCGCGCCGACCTCGCCAAGGGCGGCCGCCCGAAGACCGCCTGGGCCGCGCCGGCCGACAAGCAGGCCCTGGTGGACGGCCTCGGCAAGCCCGCCTGCGCCGCGTTCAAGGACTGCGACTGAGACCTGCGGGGGCGTGAACCGGCACGGCCTTCGGCGACCGCCGAACCGGTCCTGTCCGAGAACGCTTCCGCCCCGGGAACGGCTCCCCCCGGGAAAAGCTCCACCCCCGAGAACGCCTCCGGGCCGGCCCGCGCACCAAGCGGGTCGGCCCGGAGCCGTTCCCGGCTCGGAGTTGGGGAGTTCTTGACCGGCGGACCCTCGACTGATGCCTCTCATGCAGAGCTAAAATCGGAGGTGTGGACGACGAGCCGGAACGGAACCCGCGACCCGGGCCGGACGCCGAGGAGTTCGCCGCGCTGCTGGTCGGCGTCCAGCGGCTGACCCGCCGCCACCTGCGGGCCGGGCTGGACCGGCCCAGGCTGCGCGGCGCCCAGGCCGAACTGCTGCGCCTGGTCGCGGACGCGCCGGGGATGCGGGTCTCGGAGGCCGCCGAGGAGCTGTCCCTGGCCGGGAACTCGGTCTCCACCCTGGTCAACCAACTGGTCGGCCAGGGGCTGCTGCGCCGCGAGACCGACCCGGCCGACCGGCGGGCGGCGCTGCTGTACGCCACCGGGGAGGCCGTCGAGCGGCTGGCCGCCTGGCGGCTGCGGCGGGCCGAACTGCTCGGCGAGGTGCTGGCGGAACTGGACGGGGCCGACCGGGCGGCGCTGGCGGCGGCGCTGCCCGCGCTGCGGGCGGTCGCGGCCGGGCTGCGGGCCCGGGGGAGCGGCGAGGGGAAGGCGGAGGCATGACCGAGCAGGAGCAACCGGCCGTCCGGTGCCGGGAGTTGGCGTACAGCTTCCACCGCGGCCGGGGCAGGGGCCCGGTGGTCCGGGCGGTGGACGGGGTCGACCTGGAGGTGCGCCCCGGCGAGGTGTTCGGGCTGCTGGGGCCGAACGGCGCGGGCAAGACCACCACCATCCGGGCGATCACCACCCTGCTGCCGACGGCGCGCGGCATGGTCGAGGTGTTCGGCCACGACTGCGCCACCGAGCGCACCGGGGTGCGGCGGCTGCTCGGCTACGTCCCGCAGGCGCTGTCCGCGGACGCCGGGCTGACCGGGCGGGAGAACGTCGCGCTGTTCGCCCGGGTCTTCGACGTCGCCCGCGCCGAGCGGGCCGAACGGGTCGCCCAGGCGCTGGCCGCCGTCGACCTGACCGAGGCCGCCGACCGGATGGCCGGGACGTACTCCGGCGGCATGGTGCGCCGACTGGAGCTGGCCCAGGCGCTGGTCAGCGCCCCCCGGCTGCTGGTGCTGGACGAACCCACCATCGGGCTGGACCCGATCGCCCGGGCGGGCGTGTGGGAGCGGGTGGACGCGGTGCGCCGGGCCACCGGCATGACCGTCCTGGTGACGACGCACTACATGGACGAGGCGGACCGGCACTGCGACCGGATCGCCCTGATGGACCGCGGCCGGATCCGGGCGCTCGGCACCCCCGAGGAGCTCAAGGCGCGGGTCCGCGCCGAGGACCCGGCCCAGGACGCGCCCACCCTGGACGACGTGTTCCGGCACTTCTCCGGCCGCGCCCTGGCCGACGACGCCAAGGAAGGGGAGTTCTCGGATGTCCGCCGCACCCGCCGCACCGCAAGCCGCGTCGGCTGAACGACGCCCGCACCCGGGGCCCGAGCTGGGCCTGCTGCTGGTTCCGCCGAAGGCCCGCACGGGCTGGCGGGTGGTGCCGGCCCGGGTCTTCGCGATGTGCGCCGTCGAACTGCAGAAGCTGCGCCACGACCGCACCGAGCTGTACACCCGGGCGATCCAGCCCGCCCTGTGGCTGCTGATCTTCGGCGAGACCTTCACCCGGCTGAAGGCGATCCCGACCGACGGCACCCCGTACCTGGACTACCTGGCGCCCGGCATCATCGCGCAGTCCGCGATGTTCATCGCGATCTTCTACGGCATCATGATCATCTGGGAGCGGGACTCCGGGGTGCTCACCAAACTGCTGGTCACCCCGACGCCGCGGGCCGCGCTGGTCACCGGGAAGGCGTTCGCGGCCGGGGTGAAGGCGGTGGTCCAGGCCGCCGTGGTGGTGGTGCTGGCCGCCGTGCTGGGCGTCGGGATGACCGCGAACCCGCTGCGGCTGCTGGGGGTGGCGGCGGCGGTGGTGCTCGGCTCGGCGTTCTTCTCCTGCCTGTCGATGACCATCGCGGGCATCGTGCTGACCCGGGACCGGCTGATGGGCATCGGCCAGGCCATCACCATGCCGCTGTTCTTCGGCTCCAACGCGCTCTACCCCGTCGACCTGATGCCCGGCTGGCTGCAGGTCGTCAGCCGGGCCAACCCGCTCAGCTACCAGGTCGACGCGCTGCGCGGCCTGCTCATCGGCACCCCGTCCCACCTGGCGCTGGACTTCGGCGTGCTCGCCCTGTCCACCGCCGTCGGCATCACCGCCGCCTCCGCCCTGCTGGGGCGGCTGGCCCGCTGACGCCCCGCGGCCGGGCCGGGAGGCGCCGGGGACACCGGGCGTCGGCCCAGCACCCGGGCTCGGCACCCGGGCTCGGCACCCCGGCTCAGCGCCCGGGCTCGGTGCCCCGGCTCAGCACCCGGGCTCGGCCGCCCCGTTGGCCGCGAACAGCGCGTCCAGCGCCCGGTCCACCCGGTCCCGCTCGGCCTCCCCGCCCGGCGGGACCAGGCGCAGCGTCTGCCGCACCCAGGCCGCCACCCGGGGTGCCGGGGCCTGCAGGAAGGCGTCGCCCTCCGGGGAGCAGAGCATCAGCGTCACCATCCGCCGCCCGTCCACCACCGCCGGCCAGACCCGCACGTCCCCCAGGCCGGACGGCCGCAGCAGCCCCTGCACCAGCAGCTCCCGGGCGAAGAACCAGCCGATCGGCAGCGACGAGTCGACGTGGAAGGCGACGTGCACCGCGTACGGGTCGTCGGGGGAGTACGCCAGCCGCGCCGGGACCGGGAAGGCCTCCTCCGGCGACAGCAGCAGATCCATCACCAGGTCCAGGCGCAGCTCGGCGGGGCTCTCCATCACGGGTGCCTTCTCCACTCGGTCCGGCCCGGCGGCTCCGGACTGGTCTGGGCAGGAGACTAGGGCCGCCCGGCGCACCCGCGGGCCCACGGAGCGCCAACGCTGTCCGGACGGACAGTGCCGGACCGCCCCGGCCTGTGGGCCGCGACAAAACGTTCCCCCGGGTGGCCCGACGCGCCGTCAACACCCGCCCCCGCGCTCACCTCTGGAACGCCCGTACGGCCGCCCCCCGCCCCGGCACCCCACGGCGTGCCCGCCCCGGCCCGCGCCCCCCGCCCGCGCTCCGGCCCGGGCCCCGCACCGACCGGACGCGCCGCGCCGCCCCGCCTAGGCTCACCGCATGGGCACCCGACTCCCCGAGGCGCCGGCCGACTCGGCCGCGCGACTGGCCGGCCACCTGCTGGACCGGCTCGCCGCGCTCACCGAGGAGACCGTCCGCCGGATCCGCGACACCATGGTCGTCTACCGCAGCGCCGGACCGCTGCCCGCGGGGGACCTCGCCGAATCCGTCCGCAGCAACATCGAGTTCACCCTGCGCCGGCTCGCCCACGAGGACGGCCCCTGCCTGGAGGCCCCCCGCCGCACCGGACGGCTGCGCGCCGAACAGGGCGTCCCGCTCGCCACCGTGCAGTCCGCGTTCCGGATCGGCTTCGCCCACCTGTGGGAGACCATGGCCGCCGAATCGCTGCGCCACGGCCTGGCCACCAGCGAGGAGTTGGTGCAGATGGCCACCGACGTCTGGCGGTTCAACGAGGAGTCGACCACCGCCATGATGAACGCCTTCAACGAGACCACCGCCCTGCTGATGGTCCGCCGCGACCAGGAGCGCTCCGCCCTGGTCGACGTGGTGCTGCGCGGCGGCATGGGCAATCCCGGCTCCGTCCTGGAAGCCGCCGACATGCTCACCCTCCCGTACGACGGCACCTTCGCCGTCGTCGTCGCGCACGCCCCCGGCCTCGCCCGGCAGGCCCTGCCCGACATCGAACCCACCCTGCGCGAGCACGACATGGGCTCCGCCTGGCGGCTCACCCCCGACGCCCACATCGGCATCGTCTCGATGCGCGCCGCCGCCGCGATCGACCTGCTGGTCGACACCCTGCGCAGCCAGACCGTCCGCCGGGCCGGCGTCAGCCCCTGCTACACCCGGCTCGACCAGACCCCGCAGGCCCTGCACCTCGCCCAGGTCGCCCTGGCCAGCTCCGCCCGCCCCGACGAGACGGTCACCCTGTTCGACGCCAACCCACTGCCGATGCTGGTCGCCAGCGCCCCCTCCACCGCCTCTCGGATCGGCAACCAGGTGCTCGGCCCCGTCATGGAACTCCCCGACGGCCAGCGCGAACAGCTCCTCACCACCATGTCCACCTGGTTCGCCGTCGACGGCTCCGCCGACAAGGCCGCCAAGCTGTTGTACTGCCACCCCAACACCATCCGCTACCGGCTGCGCCGGATCGAGCAGCTCTCCGGCCGCTCCTTCGAACGGCGCCTGGACTCAGCCGAGTTGTACATCGCCCTGCAGGCGGTCCTGCACCTCCCCGGGGTGGTCCGCGACCCGCTGGAGTGACGCCCGCCAGCCCGCCAGCCCGCCAGCGCCCCGGCCCGGTTCGTGCGCTGCCGGACGCTGCCCGTCTCCGACGCGCTCTCGGCCGGGACCTCGGCCGGGACCGTGGCGCGCCCCCGGTCCGTGCTTCGGCCGGCCGCCGGCCCTCAACCGGCCCCGGTCGGCCGCCGGCCCGGGTGGGCCGCCTGCCAGGCGGCCATCGAGGCGTTCCAGTCGGCGGCGGTCAGCGCGATCAGCGAGGCCGGGAACAGGCCGTCCTCCTCCTTGGCGATGTGCTCGTGCAGCTCCCCGAACGCCGCCAGCAGCGCCGCCCGGTCGGCCGGCGCGGCGAGGTCGGCTCCGGCCAGCAGTTCCGCCAGGGCGCGGTGCTCGGCCTCCAGGGCCTCGACGTACGCCGCGAACTCCGGGTCCCCGCGCATCACCCGGAACAGCCCGGCCTCCTCGCCCCGCCAGTGCGCGGCCAACTCGGCGGCCAGCGGCGGCAGCAGCGCGCCCGCCGCGGCGAGGTCGCCCGCCTCCAGCAGCCGGGCGATCTCCCCGGTCAGGTCGGTGGCCGCCTCGTGCTCCCGGATGAAGTCCTTGATCAGCGGGATCTCGCGGCACCCGCAGTAGTGGCACATCCCGCCAGTCTGGCCGCCCCTCCCACCCCGTCCCGGCGGCACGCCGCGACCCCGGACGCCCCCGGCCTGCTCCCCGGCCTGCCCCTCGGCTTGCCCTCGACCTGGTCGAGGCTCCTACCGTCGGCCGCCATGGGAACCACCGCCACCGCCCCCGTCGAGCCCTCCGCCCCGCTGCCCCGGACGTACCTGTGGTGGCTCGCGGGCACCCGCGCGTCGAGCGTCGGGGACGCCGCCCTCGCCACCGCCCTCGGCTGGACGGCCGCCGGCTGCGGCGGGGCGACCGCCGGGCTGGTGCTGACCGCGATCACGGTGCCGCGCACCGTCCTGCTGCTGTTCGGCGGGGCGGTCGCCGACCGGTTCGGGGCGTGGCGGACGGTGCTGGTCGGGGACGCGGCGATGCTGGCCGTCGTCCTGGCGCTGGCCGTGGTCGACCGCACCGGGGGCAGCACCGCGTGGACGCTGCTGGGCTTCGCCCTGCTGATCGGCACCGTCGACGCCTTCCAACTGCCCGCGAGCGGCGCCCTGCCGCGCCTCCTGGTGGCCCCCGGGCAGCTGCCCCGGGCGCTGGCGCTCCGTCAGGCGGGCGGCCAGGCGGCCGTGCTGCTCGGGGCGCCGCTGGGTGCGCTGCTGGTCGGGGCGGTCGGGCTGGCGGGCACCGCGCTGGCCGACGCGGCGACCTTCGCCGCCGTGCTGGCCGTGACGCTCCGGATCCGCCCGGCGGCCGAACCGCACCGCCCGGCGGCCGGACCCGCCGCCACCGCCACCGCCCCCGCTTCCGGCGGGCTGCTCGCCGGGACGGCCGACGGGGTACGGGTGGTGCGCCGGGACGGGGTGCTGCGCTCCGCCCTGGTGCTGGCCGGGGTCGCGGCGGCGGGGGTGCTGCCGGTGGTCGCGCTGCTCGGCCCGCTGCTGGTGCGCGAACGCGGCTGGGCGGCGGGCGCGGCCGGACTGCCCGCCGCCGGGCAGGCCCTCGGCATGCTGGCCGCCGCCCTGGTCGCGGCCCGCCGGGGCGCACCGCGTCGTCCCGCCCTCGGCGCCGGACTCGGCCTGCTGGCCGCCGCCCTCGGCACGGCCGCGCTGGCCGTCGCGCCCGCCCCGGCCCTGGCGGCCGTGGCGGCCGCCGTGGTGGGGGCCGGTTCGAGCGTCTTCGCCGTGCACCTGGGCCCGGTCGTCCTGGCCGGCACCCCCGCGACCCATCTGGCGCGCGTCCAGGCGCTGTTGACGTTCGTGCAGAGCGCGGCCCTGGCGCTGGCCAACCCGGCCTGGGGCGCCCTCGCCGCCGCGTCCGGCACCCCGGCGGCCCTGCTCGGCTGCGCGCTGCTGACAGCCGCGGCGGGCGGGGCGGCGGTGCTGTCGGCGGCCGGGGGCCGCGAGAAGGGGCCCCGGCCGGCGAACCGGACGACCACGGCGCCGGACGCTCCCGCGGCGGACTGACCACGAGGATCCACTTCGCCGCCGCTGACGCCGCTGATGGCGCTGACGCTGACGGCGGTCGGTGCCGGGGCTGGTCGGGCGGGTGCGGGAGTCGGGTCAGCGGACGACGTCGAACACGTTCTTCTGCAGGCCGTTGGCGTACGCCTCGTGTTCGACCAGCTTCAGCTTCTGGGCGTCCTTGTCCGAGGCGCTGAACAGGCGCTTGCCGGCGCCGAGCAGGAGGGGGAAGACCAGCAGGTGGTAGCGGTCGATCAGCCCGGCGTCCGAGAGGCCCTGGCTCAGGGTGGCGCTGCCGTGGACGATGATCGGGCCGCCTTCGGTCTCCTTCAGGGCGGCGACCTCGTCGAGTGAGCGCAGGATCGTGGTCTCGCCCCAGTTCGTCACCAGGTCGTCGTCGGCGAGGGTGGTGGAGACGACGTACTTCGGCATCGCCCGGTAGCCGGCGAAGTCCGCCATGTCCGGCCACACCGGGCTGAACGCCTGGTAGCTGGTCCGGCCCAGCAGCATCGCCGTGGCTTCCTCCTGCTCGCGGCCCTTGATGTCGAACGCCTCGGGGAGGAACTCGACGTCCTTGAAGGTCCAGCCGGAGTTGCGGTAGCCGGGCTCGCCGCCCGGGGCCTCCACGACGCCGTCGAGCGAGATGAAGGCGGTGCTGATCAGGGTGCGCATCGGTGGTTCCTCGGTGTCTCGGGTCCGGTTGTCGGTGGTCGGATCGGTGGACGCCGCGGCCTCTGTCCGGCTGTGGCGCACCCTCCACGACTACTGACTGGTGATCATGGAGGAACTCATCGGTCCGTGCCGCAATTCCCTCCAGAGCTCTGGTGGTTGCGGAAAGTTTTTTCTGCACGTGGGGTGGATTGGTGCCTGATTGTCCGTCAATGGGCAGCGTCAGGAAGTCTTTACAGGCCGGTCATGCCTCAGTAACCTCCTGGAAGCTCTTGCAGGTTCTTGCGCAAGCTCCCCCACCCATCCCTGCCGCGAGGCAGTTCCCCACCGCCTGCGGCCCTGCACCGAGGGGCACCCCCTTGATCAGACGACCACGGCACCGACGGCGCCCCACCGCCCTCGTGCTCACAGCGGCGGCGGCACTCACCGCCAGTCTGCTCTCCACGGCCCAACTCGGCGCCACCGCCAGCGCGGCGACCGGCACCGCGGCGAGTGGCAGCAACACGGCCACCGTCTTCTACTACACCAAGACCCGCAACTGGACGGCCTACGACCTCCACTGGGCCCCGGACGGCGGCAGCTGGACCACCGTGCCCGGCGTCGCGATGGAGGCGGCCTGCACCGACTGGGTGAAGAAGACCGTCGACCTGGGCGCCGCGACCGGCCTCCAGGCGACGTTCGACAACGGCTCCGGCACCTGGGACAACAACGGTGGCAAGAACTACGCCCTGGGCACCGGCACCGTGGTGGTCAAGGACGGCGTGATCGCCCACAGCGACCCGTGCGGCACCGACAACGGCGGTACCGGCACCCCGAGTTCGAGCCCCAGCCCGAGCCCGGGCCAGTCCTCGACCGGCGCGGGCACGACCGTCTACTACTACACCAAGACCCGCAACTGGACGGCCTACGACCTGCACTACGCCCCCAACGGCGGCAGTTGGACCACCGCGCCCGGCGTCGCGATGGAGGCGGCCTGCACCGACTGGGTGAAGAAGACCGTCGACCTGGGCACCGCGACCGGCCTCCAGGCGACGTTCAACAACGGCTCCGGCACCTGGGACAACAACGGTGGCAAGAACTACGCCCTCGGGACGGGCGTGGTGACGGTCAAGGACGGCGTCATCGGCGGCACCGCGCCGTGCGCCACGACCAGCCCGAGCCCGAGCGCCTCCGCCTCTCCGTCCTCGTCCCCGTCCTCGTCCGCCAGCCCTTCCCCGTCCCCTTCCCCCTCGGCGAGCGGCAGCACCCCGGCGGGCAAGAGCGCCACCGTGTTCTACTCGACCGCCGTGGTCGGCTGGAGCGTCGTCAACCTGCACTACGCCCCGGCGGGCGGGGCCTGGACGTCGGTGCCCGGCATCGGCATGCAACTCGCCTGCCCCGGCTGGTACAAGCGCACCGTCGACCTGGGCTCCGCGGCCACCATGGCGGCGACGTTCAACAACGGCAACGGCACCTGGGACAACAACAACGGTGCCAACTACGTCGTCCCGGCGGGCGTCAGCACCGTGCAGAACGGCAAGGTCACCGGGGGCGCCGCCGACCCGTGCGCGGCCGTCGTCCCCGACACCACCGCGCCGAGCGCGCCGAGCGGCGTGGTGGCCAACGCGACCGACACGTCCATCGTGCTGACCTGGGAACCGTCCACCGACAACACCGGGGTGACGGGCTACCAGGTCACCCGCAGCGGCGGGACCAAGGGCACCTCGGTGATCAACGTCGGCTCGACGGTGTACTCGGACAGCGGCCTGGAGGCGCGCACCGTCTACACCTACACCGTGAAGGCGTTGGACGCCGCCGGTAACGTCTCCGCCGCCTCCGCCGCCGCGGTCGCCACCACCGGTGAGGCCCCGCCGGCCGCCAAGCCCGGCGAGATGATCGGCACCGACCCGCGCAAGGACCCGATCTACTTCGTGCTCACCGCCCGCTTCAACGACGGCGACACCTCCAACGACCGGGGCGGCAACCAGGACGTGAAGTCCGGGAACGCGGCCAACAACGACCCGATGTTCCGCGGCGACTTCAAGGGCCTGGTGCAGAAGCTCGACTACGTCAAGGGCCTGGGCTTCTCGGCGATCTGGATCACCCCGGTCGTCCTCAACCGCTCCGACTACGACTACCACGGCTACCACGGCTACGACTTCTACAAGGTCGACCCGCGGCTGGAGTCGGCCGGCGCCTCCTACCAGGACCTGATCAACGCCGCCCACGCCAAGGGCATCAAGATCTACCAGGACGTGGTCTACAACCACAGCTCCCGCTGGGGCGCCAAGGGCCTGTACGTGCCCACCGTCTACGGCGTCCGGGACTCGCAGTGGTCCTGGTACTACGACGAGAAGCAGCCCGGCTTCGAGTACGACGGCCTGACCGTCGAGCCGAAGAGCGGCAAGTCGTACTACAACGGCGACCTGTGGTCCACCACCCAGCCCAGCGGCCAGACCTGCGTCGGCTGGGGCACCCCGACCCAGTACAAGAGCCCCGAGGGCTACACCATCTACAACTGCCAGTGGCCGAGCCCGACCTCGGGCATGTTCCCCGCCCAGTACTACCACCAGTGCTGGATCGGGAACTGGGAGGGCGAGGACTCGCGCTCCTGCTGGCTGCACGACGACCTCGCGGACTTCAACACCGAGAGCGCCCCGGTCCAGAACTACCTGATCGGCGCCTACAACAAGTACATCGACATGGGCGTGGACGGCTTCCGGGTCGACACCGCCGTGCACGTCCCGCGCGTCACCTGGAACCGGCGCTTCCTGCCCGCCATCCAGCAGCGCGTCACCCAGGACTGGGGGCCCCAGAAGGCGCAGAACTTCTTCGTCTTCGGCGAGGTGGGGGCGTTCGTCAACGACAAGTGGAACCGCGGCTCGGTCAACCACTCCGCGCAGTTCTTCACCTGGAAGGAGCGCAAGGACTACACCGACGACGACGTGCAGGCCGCCCTCGACCAGTACAACTACGAGGAGCAGCTCGGCCCGGGCAACCAGCCCACCTCCACCAACGCCTTCCTCGCCGGGAACGCCTACCACGCGCCCGACCACTCGAAGTTCTCCGGCATGAACATCATCGACATGCGGATGCACATGAACTTCGGCGACGCGCACAACGCGTTCTCCAACGGCAAGGACTCCGACGACTCGACCAACGACGCCACGTACAACGTGGTCTACGTCGACAGCCACGACTTCGGCCCGAACAAGTCGTCCACCCGGTACTCGGGCGGCACCGACGCCTGGGCGGAGAACATGGCGCTGATGTGGACCTTCCGCGGCATCCCCACCCTGTACTACGGCTCCGAGATCGAGTTCCAGGCCGGGAAGCAGATCGACTGCGGCCCGTCCTGCCCGCTCGCCACCACCGGCCGCGCCTACTACGGCGACAAGGTCGCCGGCAACGTGACGGCCTCCGACTTCTCGGTGGTCTCCTCGGCCGACGGCGCCGTCGCCACCACCCTCCAGCAGCCGCTGGTCAAGCAGGTGCAGCGGCTCAACCAGATCCGCCGGGCGGTCCCCGCCCTGCAGATGGGCCAGTACTCCACCGAGGGCGTCCAGGGCGGCGGCATGTCCTTCAAGCGCCGCTACACCGACGCCGCCGGCGGCGTCGACTCCTTCGCGCTGGTCACCGTCACGGACGCCGCCACCTTCACCGGCATCCCCAACGGCACCTACAAGGACGCCGTCTCCGGCGACGTCAAGGTGGTCACCGGCGGCACCCTGGCCGTCGCCGCCCCCGGCAAGGGCAACCTGCGGGTCTACGTCCTCGACCTGGGCGGCAAGAACGCCGCCCCGGGCAAGATCGGCACCGACGGCCCGTACCTGAAGTAACGCGCCACTCGCACGCGTCGACAGCGGTCGACGGCCCTGGGCCGCCGACCGCTGTTAGCGTTCCCGGCATGGACGCTACCCGGCACCCGACCGACGACGAGGGCAACCCCGTACGCCTGCCACCGGCCGTCCGGCGGGTCGTCTCCCTCGTCCCCTCCCTCACCGAGGCCGTCGCCACCACCGCCCCCGGCCTGCTGGTCGGCGCCACCGACTGGTGCACCCACCCGGCCGGGCTCGACGTCCTCCGGATCGGTGGCACCAAGAACCCCGCGGTGGAAGCCATCTGCGCCCTGGCGCCCGACCTCGTCATCGCCAACGAGGAGGAGAACCGCGCCCCCGACCTGGCCGCCCTCCGCGCCGCCGGCCTCCCCGTCTGGACCACCCGGATCCGCGACCTCGACCAGGCCCTCGACTCCCTCCACCACCTGCTCGTCGACGCCCTCCGACTCCCTTGCCCCGACTGGCTGGTGGCCGCCCGCCGCGCCTGGTCCTTCCCGCCGCCGACACCCGCCGTCCGCGCGATCGCCCCGATCTGGCGCCGCCCCTGGATGGTCCTCGGCCGCGACACCTTCGCCGCCGACCTCCTCCGCCGCCTCGGCGTCACCCTCCTCCCCGCCGACCACCCCGACCGCTACCCGCGCCTCACCCTCCCCGAACTCCACGCCCTGGGCGCCGAGTTGCTCATCCTCCCGGACGAGCCCTACCGCTTCACCGCCACCGACGGCCCCGAAGCCCTCCCCACCCTCCCGCACGCCCTCCTCTCCGGCCGCCACCTCACCTGGTACGGCCCGTCCCTGGCCGAGGCCCCGGCGGTCCTCACGGATGGTCTGCTCACGGGAGGGACGCGCACAGGTCCAACTCCACAAGGCTGAGGCGGGCGGCGACGCCGGGCCCAACCCCTGCTCTGCCGTTCGGGCGGCGGGTCACCGGCCGTCGCCACCCAGGCGGGGTTCAGACCCGCGTGGCGCGGTGCCGGGAGCGCCGGGGTTCCCGGCGGTCGTCAGGACGCGCAGTGCGGGTTGACCGCCCAGAAGTAGAGGGTGTTCGTGCCCGGGTCCAGCAGGAAGTGCGGCGTGCTGGAGGAGGAGTCGTCGTCCAGGGCCGGGGTGCGGAGCCAGGTGCCCACGGGGTGGTCGAGCAGGGCGGTCAGTTCGGCGGGCGGTTGGTGGGTGGCGGGTGCGGGCGTCCAGGTGCCGGTGTCGTGCAGGCGGGCGGCCTCGCCGTCGGACAGGTGGGCGATGCCGTCGAGTCCGTAGTCGGTGGGGCCGGGGACGCGGGGGTTCGCGGTGCCGAGCGTGCGGTACGTCCAGTGGACGCCGTCGGCCTCGGCGGGCAGGGTGACGCACTTCGCCAACAGCTGTGCGTCGGTGCGGACTTCGGCGGCCTGCGGTTTCGGCGCGTCCGCCGTGCAGGCCGTCGCGGCGGAGGCGAGGGCGAGCGCCGCCCCGATCAGCAGGGGCGTCCGGCCAGCTCCGTGCATGGGTGTTCCCGTCCGCTTCCGGCCCGGCCCGGGTGGGGCCGGTGCTCCTGTGGGGGACGGTGCGGCGGGGCGACCGGTTCCGGATCGGGGCGGCGGGCGAGGGCTACCGCCTGACGCCCGGTCGCCGTCCCGGCGGCCGGGTGAACGCGCAGTCGCCGCACAGGCCGCCGGACGGGACGCGGTAGTACAGGCAGCACGACGCCCGGCGGAACGCCAACGGCCCGCCGGGAGCCGTCACCGCCCCGGTGCCCGCCAGCGCCGGGCGGGCCAGCAGCTCCCGGGCCAGCGCGGCCGCCCGGGCGCGCAGCGTCGGCACCGACCCCACCTGCCGGGCCGCGCCCACCAGCGCGGAGGCCGCGTTGCCCGCCAGCAGACCGGGCGCGAGCGGCACGACCGCCCGCACCGCCTCCGCGAGCGGGGCCAACTGCCCCTCCAGCACCGCCGCTTCCAGCGTCTCGACGGTGGCCGCCCGACCGTCCGCCGACGGCAGCCACAGGTCGAACGGCCCCTGCGGCGGCAGCGCGAACCACGCCCCGGCCAACTCCGGCACCCGCCCGGCCGCCACCGCCGTCCCCAGCGCCACCGACCACAGCCTCGCCGCCAGCCCCAGGTGCGCCGTCGACGCCGCCACCCGCGCTTCGCCCGTCCCCAGCACCCGCCCCACCTCGGCGATCCGCGCCGCCAACGGGCCGCCCGCTCCGTACAGTTCGGGCAGCGGCCGGAACCCGGTCGGTGGCGCCGGATCGGCCCGGACGGCGAAGTACGGCCCGAGCGAGGAGAGCGACTCGGCGGCCGTCACGGGCGGGAGGGGGCTTGCGGATCACGGGTGAGGGGCACATAGCGGAGTGTAATGTGGCAAGCCGCCCGACGCGGGCGGCAGGTCGAGGGGGAGGGACGGGCGATGGACCCGATTTCGCTGGGGCTGTTGGCGGCACTGGCCGGAGGCGCGGGCGGGGAACTCGGCAAGCAGTGCTGGAACGGGCTGACCGCACTCGTCCGGCGCCCCTTCCAGCACGCGGCCGCCGCCGCGGTCAGCAGCGGCGAAGCCGAACTCGTGGCGCTGGAACGCGATCCGCAGAACGCCGAAGCGGCCTCCCGGCTCAACACCGCGCTGGCCGTCCGCGCCGCGCTGGAACCGGAGTTCGGCCCCGAACTGGAACGCTGGCACGGCCAGGCCCGGTCCGTCCTGAGCGGCGACACCATCCACAACGAGATCAGCGGCGGCACCTTCAACAGCGTGCTGACCATCCAGGGCAAGGTCACCGGCGACACCCACACCCACTACCACGGCACGCCGCCCCGGGGATGACCTGGTCGCGGACCCGCAACGAGATCAGCGGCGGCCACTTCCACGGAGCCGTCCACCAGGCCGACACCGTCAACTTCGCCGCCCCGCGCACCCCGCGCCCCACGCTCGGCGGACTCCCGCCCGGCACGGGGCGGTTCGTCGGACGCGAAGCCGAATCCGCCCTGCTGGACGCCGTGTTGGCGCGGGACGGCGGCGGTGCGGTGGTCGCCGTGGTCGGCCCGCCCGGCGTCGGCAAGACCGAACTGGTCGTCCAGGCCGCCCGGCGCTCCGGCGCTCCGGCGCTCTTCGCCGACCTGGCCGGCTACGACCCCGAACGCCGACTCGCCCCCGCCGAAGTCCTCGACGGCTTCCTGCGCGCCCTCGGCCTCCCGCCCGAGGACATCCCGCCCGGCCTCCAGGACAAGTCCCGCGCCTACCGCAGCCTGCTCGCCGAGCCAGGCCCGCCCGTCCTGGTGGTGCTCGACAACGCGTTCGGCGCCGAACAGATCACCCCGCTGCTCCCCGGCGGCCACCGCGCGAACACCCTGATCACCTCCCGGCACACCCTCGGCGTCGACGCCCGCCTGGTCGAACTCGCCGTCCTGGACGAGCCGTCCGCCGTCCGCCTCCTCGACTCCGCCCTGCGCGCGGCCCGCCCCGAGGACACCCGGCTCGCTCGACACCCGTCCGACGCGGCCGAATTGGCCCGCCTCTGCGAGGGCCTGCCGCTCGCCCTGCGGATCGCCGCCGCCCTGCTCGCCGACACCCCCGCCCGCCCCCCGTCCTCGCTGGCCGCCGCCCTCCGCGACGAACGCACCCGCCTCAGGCGCCTGCGCCACCGCGAACTCGCCGTCCGCGCCGCCTTCGCCCTCTCCTACGCCCACCTGACCCCGGACGCCGCCCGGGTGTTCCGCCTCTTCGCCCTCAACCCCGGCCCCGACCTCGCCAGTCCGACCGTCGCGGCGGCCGTCCGACTGGACGGGCCGGACGCCGAGGAACTGCTCGCCGAACTCGCCCAGGCCCACCTGGTGGAGGCGGGGGAGCGGTGGGGCCGCTGGCGGATGCACGACCTGATGCGGCTGTTCGCCGCCGAGCAGGAACGGGACGAGGAGGTGCAGGACCGCCTGCACGCGCACTACCTGGGCCTGGCCGAGGACGAACTGGAACCCGAACGCCGCAACCTGGTCGCGCTGGCCGTCGCCGAACCGCCGCTCGGACGGCCGGGGACGACCAGGAGGCTGGTGGACCTGCTGCTCCCCTTCCTGCGCGGGACGAGGCGCTACGACGACGCGCTCGCCGTGCTGGACGCCGGGCTGGCCGACGCCCGGCGCGGGCGGGAGGCGTCCGAGGCGGCCCTCCTGCTGCACCGGCGCGGCGACGTCCTGTGGGAGGCCGGCCGCCACGGGAGGGCCGAGGCCGACCTCCGGGAGGCGGCCGGAGCCCTCGCCGGAACGGAACCCGGGATCGTCCGGGCGGGTGTCCTGGCGTCGCTCGGCGGACTGCTCAACGAGTGCGGGCGGTACCGGGAGGCCGAGGAGGTGCTGTCGCGCGCCCGGCGGCTGGTGGCCGGGGCGTCCGGCCGCGCGGCCGACCTGGCCGCCGACCTCGAACTGCGGCGGGGCGTGGCGCTGAACGGGACGGGACGGCACCTGGAGGCGTTCGAAGTCCTCCGGGCACTGGCCGAGGAGCGCCGCGCGAAGGGCGACCTGGCCGGGCTGGTGGAGGTGCTGAGCCGGCAGCGGGAGTGCCTGATCAGTCTCGGACGCATCGAGGAGGCGGTGGCGGCCGGGCGCGGCAGCGCCGCGCTCAGCGCGGTGGCGGGTGACCGGATCGGCCAGGTGCACCTGCTCACCGACCTGGGCAGCAACCTGACCCGGGCCGGCGAGGGCGAGCGGGCGCTCGACGTGTTCCGCGAGGCGCTGGCCCTGGCGGAGCGGGACGGCGGGTACCCGCTGATGGCCGTGCGCTCCGAACTGGCCGTCGTCCTCGCCGAATCGGGCCGGCCCGAGGAGGCGCTCGGCCACGCGGACGCGGCGCTCGAAACGGCCCTGGCCCTCGGCGGCCCGCAGGACCGGGCGCTGGTGCGGTGCAACCGGGCGCTGGTGCTGGAACGGGCGGGCCGCTCGGAGCAGGCCATCGCGGAGTTCCGGGCCGCCGCCACCGCGTTCGAGGAGCTGACCAACGTCCAGGGGCAGCTGTGGGCGCTGCGCTGCCAGGTCTGGGCGCTGGACCGGGCCGGCCGCCACCGGGAGGCCGAAGCCGTCCGGGCCCGGATCGCCGGACTCCGGCCCCCGGCCCCGTGACCCCCTGGCGCCCGCCCGCCCCGCCGCCCAGGGTCCCGTCCCGGAACGGCCGGCTCGCCGCGCTCACCGCCGACCTGGGCATCACCGACGGGCAACTCGCCGAGACCGCCGTGCGGTTCGTGCTCAGCGCACCCGCCGTGTCGACCGTCATCCCCGGGATGCGCTCGGTGCGCAACGCGGCGGCGGGCGATGGGGTGCCGCTGACCGGGGAGCGGCTGAAGGCGCCGGCCGGGCACCGCTGGGAGCGCAACTTCCACTCCTGAGCCAGGCCCGGTCCCTCCCGCACCGGGTGTCGGCGCGTGCGGTTGTCGGGACGGGGTGGCAGGCTGGGGCGCATGTGCGGTCGTTTCGTCTCCACCACCCCTCCCGCCGACCTGGCCTCGCTGCTCGACGTGACGAGCTGGGAGCCGTCCGAGGCCCTGGCACCGAGCTGGAACGTGGCCCCGACCGACCCGGTGTCCGCGGTGCTGGAACGGGTGGACGCCGAGACCGGCGAGGTGGCGCGCGAACTGCGGGTGCTGCGCTGGGGGTTGGTCCCGTCCTGGGCGAAGGACCGGTCCGGCGCGGCCCGGCTGATCAACGCCCGCTCGGAGACCGCCGACCAGAAGCCCTCGTTCCGCCGGGCCTTCGCGAAGCGGCGCTGCGTGATCCCCGCCGACGGCTACTACGAGTGGCGCCCGGTGCCCGCCGCCGACGGCCGCAAGGCGTACAAGCAGCCGTACTTCCTCTCCACCGGCGAACTGATGCTGATGGCCGGACTGTACGAGTTCTGGCGGGACGCGAGCGTCCCGGAGGACGACCCGGCGGCCTGGCTGGCCACCACGACGATCCTCACCACGGACGCCACCGACCGGGCCGGACGGGTGCACGACCGGATGCCCATGCTCGTCCCCCGCGCCGAACTGGGCAGCTGGCTCGACCCGGCCAACACCGACCGGGCCGACCTGCACGAGCTGCTGCACCGCCCCGCCGACGGAGACCTGCTGGTCCGGGCCGTACCGACGGCCGTCAACCGGGTCTCCGCCAACGGCCCCGAACTGCTCACCGACGCTCCCGACCCGCTGGGCCTGTCCGACTGACGCGGCGTCAGTCCCCGCTGTCGCCCGATCCGTTGGAGAGGCCGCGCCGCCGCCGGTCGCGCTCCACCCGACGCACCAGCCCGCCCGCGCCCAGCGTGGCCCGGGAGACGAGGCGCACCCAGCGCGGGCCGCCGCGCTCGGCCCACACCACGCAGGCGCAGCCGCCGAGCACCAGCACCAGGACGACCACCAGCACCGCACCGACCACCGGGAACCGCCTTCCGTTCAGGGACGCACCGCCCGATCCTCCCAGGCCGCCGCGGCCCGGACGGCCCTGACACCCGCCCAGCCTTGACACCCGTCCCGCCCGCACGGTTCGGTGGGGTACGCATGACTGACTCCTCCCCGCACCGCGGTCCCGCGTTCGACGCCCTCCAGGGCCTGTCCGTCGGCGACGCGCTCGGCGCCCAGTTCTTCGTCCCCGCCACCGCCCGCACCCACCTCGACGCCCGCACCGAACCTCCCGGTCCGTGGCCGTGGACCGACGACACCGAGACGGCCTGCTCGGTGTACGCCGCGCAGTACGAGCGCGGCGGCATCGACACCTTCGACCTCACCCACGCCTTCGCCCGCCGGCACGACTTCGACCGGGGCTACGGCCCGGCCGCCAACCGCATGCTGCGGCTGATCCGGGAGGGCGGCGACGCCCGCCGCCTCGCCGCCGAACTCTTCGGCGGCCAGGGCTCGTTCGGCAACGGCGCGGCCATGCGGGTGGCCCCGCTCGGCGCCGGGTACGCCGAGGACCCGGCAGCGGCCGTCCGCCCGGCCGCCGACACCGCCGTCACCACGCACACCCACCCGCAGGCCGTGGACGGCGCCATCGCGGTGGCCGTCGCCGCCGCCCTCGCCGTCCGGGCCCGCACCGAACCCACCACGCCCGCACGCCACTTGCACGCCGTCGCCGAACTGACCCCGCGCGGGGCGGTCCACCGGGGCCTGGTCGAGGCGGCCGGGCTGACCGACCGCTCGGACCCCCGGGCGGCGGCCGCCCTGCTCGGCAACGGCAGCCGCACCAGCGCCGCCGACACCGTCCCGTACGCGCTGTGGTGCGCCGCCCACTGGCTCACCGACTACCCGTCCGCGGTGTGGGCGGCGATCGGCGCGGGCGGCGACGTCGACACGGTGGCCGCGATCACCGGCGGCGTGGTCGCGGCCCGGACCGGCACCGACGGCATCCCCGCCCGCTGGCTGGCCGCCCGCGAACCGCTGCCCGACTGGGCGTTCCCGGAACCGCTGCGCCCCGTCCCCGGCGGACTGCTCCCCATGCGGCTGCCGCGCCCCCGCCCCGTCCCCGACCTACGCTGGTCCGACCGGCAGTGGAACCGCTACCGGGCAGGTCTGCGCACCGGCCGCTGGCTGACCCGCACCGCCGAGGGCACCCTGCACCTGCACCGGGCCGGCACCGGCCGCGAACTCTGGGCCCTGGACTTCGCACCCGCCCCGGACGGCCACTGGCGCCCGGTCGCCGTCCGCGCCGAGTCCCACCCCGCCCACCGGGACGGCCCCGAGCACCTGCTCGACGTCCTGCTGGAGATCGAGCACGAGACCGCCGCGCCGGGGGAACGACGGTGATCGAAACGGCGCTGCTCGACCTCGACGGCCGTCAGGAGGCCGCCGCCCCGGACGGTCGGCCCCGGCACGGACCCGTGCCACACCGTCGCCCCGGGCCTGCTCGGCGTGCTCTGCCCGAACCGGGGCGCCCCGTCCGTGGTCCGGTGGGCCGGACAGTCCCGGGAAGTCGACGCCTGAGCGGCCCCCTCCGCGCAGGCCCCGAGCCGCACCGGAGGACCGTAGGACCTGAAGGGCCGGTACGGAGACGGGCCGTTCAAGCCAGGCCGGTCAGCCGCAGCAGCCGGTACCGGTCGTCGGGTTCGTCGGCGGACGCCTGCGCGAGGACCAGGTAGCGGGGACCACCCACTCGGTGAAGAACTCCTCGACGCCGTCGGCGATCCGCTCCAGGCGGCGGCCGGTGTACCGGACGAAGCCCTCCTCGGGGACCAGCCACACGCTGCCGTCGGTGCGGTCGTACGGCAGCGGGTCGTCCTGGACCAGGCCGAAGAGGTGGAGGTGCGAGGCGTCCGCGAGGGTGCCGCCGCCGGGGGCCGGCCCGTCGGTCAGCTCCAGCAGCGCCGCGACCGGCCCCGGCACCTCGGGACCGACCGACCCGGCGGCGTCAGTTCCGGCGCCACAGCCGGGAGAACCAGGAGCCGGATCCGGACCCGGCGGACCCGGCCGACCCGGACGCCTTCGCGGCTCCGGCGTCCGCCGCGCACGAGCAGCGCTGGGACTTCGGGACGCCGGCCAGGACCTGTTCGACGTGCATGCCGCAGCCGGCGAAACTCGGCCGGCCGCAGGACTTGCAGGTGACGCGACGACACATGGGGGCGGGTTCCTTCCGTGGTGGGGGTACGGGGTGCGGGGGCGGTCAGCCGGTCAGCGCGGCGAACGCCGCGCGCAGGCGGGCGGTCGCCGCGTCGGCGACGTCGGCGAGTTCGGGGCGCTCGGTGAACCGCACCATCAGCTCCGGGTCCATGGCCTCGACCAGGACGCCCTCGGGGACGGCGCGCAGCACCACGTTGCAGGGCAGCAGCAGGCCGATCCGGCGGTCCGCCTCCAGGGCGCGGTGGGCGAGCGGGGGGTTGCAGGCGCCGAGGACCAGGTAGTCCTCCAGCTCGACGCCGAGTTTGGCGCGCAGGGTGGCGGTCATGTCGATCTCGGTCAGGATGCCGAAGCCCTGCCCGGCGAGGGCCGCGCGGACCCGGTCGGCGGCCTCCGCGAAGGGGATGCCGGTCAGTGTGGCGGTAATGCCGTTCGCCATGTCCTCGAACCTCTCTCGCTGATACCCCCCTGGGTATTCAACCGTACGTCGGCTGCAACCCGGACGCCCGCAGGCGCATTCCCCGGCGCGGCGCGGGCCGCCCGTGACCTGCGTCGCCCCCGGTCCTCGGCGCCGTCGCCGGGGTGGCGATCAGTGGGAGGAGCGCGACCGGGAACCCGGCGACGGCGGGGGGCCATGGCGGGTGTCTCCGAGGCGGTGCCCGGCTCCTCGCCGAGCGGTTCGGCCGCGCCCGGCCGAGGGCCTGCCCCACGACCCGGTCGTCGCCCACGACCCGGTCGCCGACGCCGCCGGAGCGACCGTCGCGAGGTGAGGTGGAACCGGGAGCACGGGAACCCGCCCGGCCGAGGACGCGCCGCGGGACCGCGCGGGCAGTGCCCGGCGCGGTCCCGCGGTGCGTCCTCGGCCGTCTTCGGGCCCGCTACTGCGGGTTGCGCTCCGCCGCCCGGTCGCTGTGCGAGGCGTCGAGCATGCCCACGCGCTCGACGACCTTCACCCGCTCGCGGCCCTCGGCCGCACCGAGGGCCTTCTCGTGGGCGTCCAGGCGGTGCCACCCCTCCCAGGTGGTGAAGTCGACGCCGCGGGCGCGCAGGAAGTCGACGACCGCGTCCTCGGCGGGTTCGACGGCGGGGCGCAGCAGGCCGGCGGCGTGGTCGGCGACCAGGCAGGCGACGGTCTCGTTGGCGTCGCCCTTGGTGTGGCCGATCAGGCCGACCGGGCCGCGCTTGACCCAGCCGGTGACGTAGACGGAGGGCAGGTGGGTGCCGTTCTCCTGGACGCGGCCGGCCTGGTGCGGGACGGTCGCGGTGAGGGTGTCGAAGGGCAGCTTGGGCAGCTCGTCGGAGCGGTAGCCGACCGCCCGGTAGACCGCCTGGACGGGCCACTCGCGGAAGGTGCCGGTGCCCACGGTGTTGCCGGTGCCGTCGAGTTCGGTGCGCTCGGTGCGCAGCGCGACGACCTTGCCGTCCTCGCCGAGCACCTCCACCGGGTTCTCGAAGAAGTGCAGGTGGATGCGGTGCGGCCGGTCGCCGACGTCGCGGATGGCCCAGTTCTCCAGGGTGGAGGCGACCATGTCGGCCTGCTTGTTGGCGCGCCGGGTGGCGATCGAGCCCTCGTCGTAGTCGATGTCCTCGGGGTCGACGATCACCTCGATGGTGGGGGAGTGGTCGAGCTCGCGCAGCTCCATCGGGGAGAACTTGGCCTGGGCGGGCCCGCGCCGCCCGAACACGTGCACCTCGACGGCCCGGTTCGCGGCCAGGCCCTCGTACACGTTCGGCGGGATCTCGGTGGGCAGCAGCTCGTCCGCGGTCTTGGCGAGGACGCGGGCGACGTCGAGCGCGACGTTGCCGACGCCGAGGACGGCGACCTGCTCGGCCTCCAGCGGCCAGGTCCGCGGGACCTCGGGGTGGCCGTCGTACCAGGAGACGAAGTCGGCGGCGCCGTACGAGCCGTCCAGCTCGATGCCGGGGATGTTCAGGTCGCGGTCGGCCTCGGCGCCGGTGGCGAAGACCAGGGCGTCGTAGAAGCGGTGCAGCTCGTCGAGGGAGAGGTCGCCGGGGTAGTCGACGTTGCCGAGCAGGCGGACCTGGGGCTTGTCGAGGACCTGGTGCAGGGCGGTGATGATGCCCTTGATCCGGGGGTGGTCGGGGGCGACGCCGTAGCGGATCAGGCCGAAGGGGGCGGGCAGGCGCTCGATCAGGTCGATGGAGACGCCGGGGGCGGCGGCCAGCTCGGACTTCAGCAGCGCGTCGGCGGCGTAGATCCCGGCGGGGCCGGAACCGACGATGGCCACCCGGACGGGGCGGGGCATGGGCAGGTACTCCTGTTCGGCTGGGGTGTGCGGCTGGGGGCGCGTACCGCTCAGCCTTCCGGCCGGCGGGCGCGCCCGGTACGGGGCTCCGGCTTATGCCGTCATAAGCCGGAGCTATGGCCCCCCAAAGTTCCGCCTATGCGGAGTTCCCGTGCCTTCCAGCATGCACCAGCCCCGGCGGAACCCCTCCCGCCCCCCGGCCGGCCGCCGGCCTCAGACCTGCAGCGGCACCGGGTGCACCTCGTCCGCCGGGTGCCCGGTGCGCTCGTGCACGCGCTGCACGGCCTCGCGGGACGGCGCGGAGGACAGGCAGTAGACGGTGCCCGAGTCCGGGTCGGCCCAGGCCTGCCGGAACTCGACCCCCTCCTCGCCCTGCGCCGCGAGGTCCGCCTCGTGCGCGGCCCTCAACTGGTCGGCGGTGATGCCCGCCATCCCGTGGTGGACGTCCATGAACATCGTCATCGCGACTCAACTCCTCGTCCGGGAGCCCTCCGTGCGGAGGACCGTTCCCTCCCACCGTGCGCCGCCGACGTGAACCAGGCCACAGGGCACGTCCTTGCGGCCGGACCACCCGCGCGTGCAAGAATGTGACTGCAGTAGCAGTGACGTTCAGCGCACTCCGGGGTCGGTGAAAATCCGAACCGGCGGTTACAGTCCGCGACCCGTCCGCAGCCAGCGGCCGGTTGACCAGGTGAAATTCCTGGACCGACGGTTAAAGTCCGGATGGGAGGCGTGCGCGGCGGACGAAGCGTGTCAGCACCGCGGCCACCCGAGGCCGGGGTGCGAGAGCAGGACGGCAGCGAACCCGTGCCTCGGCGAGGAAGCCCAGGCGCCCCGGGTCCGCCCCGTCGGGCACGCGTCCGCAGTCAACTCCCACGAGCCGCCCCGGAGTCCGCGCCCCAAGCGCGAGGAGAACCCGGGTGTTCACCGGCATCATCGAAGAGCTCGGCGAGGTCGTCTCCATCGAGGAGATCGGCGAATCCTCGCGCATCCGCCTGCGCGGTCCGGTCGTGACGGCCGACGCCCGGCACGGCGACTCGATCGCGGTCAACGGCGTCTGTCTGACCGTCCTCGACGACAACGAGCAACTGACGGCCCACAGCGGCGAGTTCAGTGCCGACGTGATGCGCGAGACGCTGCGGCGCTCCAGCCTCGGCGTGCTGCGCCCCGGCTCCCGGGTCAACCTGGAGCGGGCGATGGCGCTCGGCGCCCGGCTCGGCGGCCACCTGGTGCAGGGGCACGTCGACGCCACCGGCACGCTGCTCTCCCGGGAGCCCGGCGACCTCGACGCGGACGGGAATCCGCGCTGGGAGGTGCTGCGTTTCAGCCTTCCGCAGCCGATCGCGCGCTACCTGGTGGAGAAGGGGTCGATCACCGTGGACGGAGTGAGCCTCACCGTCGTCGAGGCCGCCCTCGACTCGTTCACCGTCTCGCTGATCCCCGCCACCCTCGCCCTCACCACGCTGGGCGCCAAGCAGGTCGGCGAGCCCGTCAACCTCGAGGTGGACGTCCTCGCCAAGTACGTCGAGCGGCTGCTCGACACCCGTGCGCTGCCCGACACCCTGGGGGGTTCCAAGTGAGTGCGTTCCGCGAACTGACCTTCACCGCCTTCGGCGAGCAGGTGAAGGTCGCCGACATGGTCGGCAACCTGATAGGGCTCGGCGCCCTGGCCCTGGGCTGGCGCCGCTCCGTCCTCACCTGGCCCGCCCAGCTGCTGGCCGGCGCGGTCCTGATCACCGTCTTCCTCGGCGGGCAGGTGCCCGGCCTGATCGGCAAGCAGGTGATCGTCATCGTCGCCGCGCTCTGGGGCTGGACGCAGTGGCACCGCGGCCGCCGCGACACCGGCGAGGTCGAGGTCCGCTTCGCGAACTGGACCGAGCGGGCCGTCCTGGTCGCCGCCACCGCGGCCGGCACCGCCGCCGTCGCCGCCCTGTTCCACGCCGTCCCGAAGCTGTCCTGGAACCCGCTGCTGGACGCGTACATCTTCGTCGGCACGCTGGCCGCGATGTACGCCCAGGCCCGCGGCTGGGTCGAGTTCTGGTTCGCCTGGATCGCCGTCGACCTGGTCAGCGTCCCGTACTCGTACACCCACGGCTACGTCTTCTCGGCCCTGACCTTCACCATCTACTTCGTCCTGGTGGTGGCCGGCCTGGCCAGCTGGTGGACGAAGGCCCGGGCCGCCCGAACCGCCCCGCTCGCCAAGGGAGCCGCCGCATGAGCACCGAGCCCGCAGACCAGCCGCTGCCCGCGGACCAGCCGCTCGCCCTCGACCCGGTCGAGCGCGCCGTCGCCGACATCGCGCTCGGCCGCGCCGTGATCGTGGTCGACGACGAGAACCGCGAGAACGAGGGCGACATCGTCTTCGCCGCCAGTGCCGCCACCCCCGAGCTGCTGGCCTTCACCGTCCGCTACTCCTCCGGCGTGATCTGCGTCCCGATGACCGGCGAGGAGCTCGACCGGCTGAAGCTGCCGCCGATGACCCGGGTCAACGAGGACCGCAAGGGCACCGCGTACGCCGTCTCGGTGGACGCCCGCGACGGCGTCTCCACCGGCATCTCGGCCGCCGACCGGGCCCGCACCGTCAAGCTGCTCGCCACCGCCGGCACCCAGCCCGCCGACCTGACCCGCCCCGGGCACGTCTTCCCGCTGCGCGCCGTCGACGGCGGCGTGCTGGTGCGCCCCGGCCACACCGAGGCCGCCGTCGACCTGGCCCGCCTCGCCGGGCTCCCCCCGGCCGGCGGCATCGCCGAGGTGGTCAACGACGACGGCACCATGGCCCGGCTGCCCGAACTGCACGCCTTCGCCCGCGAACACGGCCTGGCGATCATCTCCATCGAGGACCTGATCGCCTACCGCCGCCGCACCGAACTGCACGTCGACCGTGCGGCCGTCACCCAACTCCCCACCGAGCACGGCACGTTCACCGCCGTCGGCTACCGGGGCACGATCGACGGCACCGAGCACCTGGCCCTGGTGGCCGGCGGCCTGGACGCGGACGGTCGGCTCCCCGAGGGCGAGGACGTGCTGGTGCGGCTGCACTCCGAGTGCCTCACCGGCGACGTGTTCGGCTCGCTGCGCTGCGACTGCGGCCCCCAACTGGAGGCCGCGCTGGCCGCCGTCGCCGAGGCCGGCCGCGGCGTGGTGCTCTACCTGCGCGGCCACGAGGGCCGCGGCATCGGCCTGGCCCACAAGCTGCGCGCCTACCAGCTGCAGGAACAGGGCCTGGACACCGTCGACGCCAACCTCGACCAGGGCCTGCCCGCCGACGCCCGCGACTACTCGATCGCCGCGCAGATGCTCACCGACCTCGGCGTGCGCTCGCTGACCCTGCTCAGCAACAACCCGGCCAAGCAGACCGCGCTCACCGAGTACGGCCTCAAGGTCGCCGCCCGCCGCCCGCTGCCCACCGCCGCCGGTGAGCACAACCTGCGCTACCTGCGCACCAAGCGCGACCGGATGGGCCACGACCTGCCGTGGCTCGACGACGACGGCAAGTAACCGCACCCGCACCAGCGCACCGACACCGAACGAACAGAGGAAGACGACCATGGCCGGCCACGGAGCCCCCGTCCTGTCCCCCGAGAGCCTGGAGAACACCGCCGACCTGCGGGTCGCGGTGGTCGCCGCGCAGTGGCACGAGCAGGTGATGGACGGACTGCTGGACGGCGCGCGCCGCGCCCTGGAGGAACTCGGCGCGGCCGACGGCGCGACCGTGCTGCGCGTCCCCGGCACCTTCGAGCTGCCGGTCGCCGCCAGGCGGCTGGCCGACGCGGGCTACGACGCGGTGGTGGCACTGGGCGTGGTCATCCGCGGCGGCACCCCGCACTTCGACTACGTCTGCCAGGGCGCCACCCTCGGCCTGACCCAGGTGTCGGTGGACACCGGCGTCCCGGTCGGCTTCGGCGTGCTCACCTGCGACACCGAGCAGCAGGCGCTGGACCGGGCCGGCCTGCCCGGTTCCGCCGAGGACAAGGGCCACGAGGCGGTCACCGCCGCGGTGGCCACCGCCGCCGCGCTGCGCTCCCTCGCCAAGGCGTGAGGCCGGTCGGCCGTCCGTCCGACTGTCCACGGTGCGGAACCGTTTACCGCCCGTCAGCCCGCACCCCGTAAGGTGAGCCCATCATGGCTTCCAAGACATTCGAGGAGCTCTTCGCCGAGCTCCAGCAGAAGGCCGCCACCGGCGACCCCGAGTCCTCCCGTACCGCCCAGCTCGTGCAGCAGGGCGTCCATGCGATCGGCAAGAAGGTCGTCGAGGAGGCCGCGGAGGTCTGGATGGCCGCCGAGTACCAGTCGCCCGAGGAGGCGGCCGAGGAGATCTCGCAGCTCCTCTACCACGTTCAGGTGATGATGCTCGCCCGCGGGCTGACGCTCGAAGACGTCTACAAGTACCTCTAGGCCCCACCACATTGATCGCCAACGCGAAGGGTTCGCCACTCATGCTCCGCATCGCCGTCCCCAACAAGGGTTCGCTCTCGGGTCCCGCGGCGGAGATGCTCCATGAGGCCGGCTACCGGCAGCGCAAGGAGGCCAAGGAACTCGTCCTGGTCGACCCGGACAACCAGGTCGAGTTCTTCTTCCTGCGCCCCCGCGACATCGCCGTGTACGTCGGCTCCGGCCGGCTCGACGTCGGCATCACCGGCCGCGACCTGCTGCTGGACTCGGCCTCCGAGGCCGAGGAGGTGCTCGCGCTCGGCTTCGCCGGCTCGACCTTCCGCTTCGCCAAGCCGGTCGGCACCGGGATCTCGGACGTCCGGGACCTGGACGGCCTGCGGATCGCCACCTCGTACACCGGCCTGGTCGAGCAGCACCTCGCCGAGCACGGCGTGAAGGCCACCGTCACCAAGCTGGACGGCGCCGTCGAGACCGCCGTGCACCTGGGCGTCGCCGACGTCATCGCCGACGTGGTGGAGACCGGCACCAGCCTGCGCAACGCCGGCCTGGAGGTGTTCGGCGACCCGATCCTGGTCTCCGACGCCGTGGTGATCCGCTCCAAGGGCGCCGGCGAGGACGCCGCGGTCGAGCAGTTCCTGCGCCGCCTGCAGGGCGTGCTGGTGGCCCGCCGCTACGTGCTGATGGACTACGACATCCGCGCCGAGAAGGTCGGCGAGGCCGTCGCCCTCACCCCGGGCCTGGAGTCGCCGACCGTCTCGCCGCTGCACACCGAGGGCTGGGTCGCGGTCCGCTCGATGGTGCTCCGCAAGGAGGCCCAGCGGATCATGGACGACCTGTGGGCGATCGGCGCCCGCGCCATCCTGGTCACCAACATCCACGCCTGCCGCATCTGACCCGCCACCGGGCGGGGGCCGCCGGCGCGGCCCCCGCCCCACCCTGGAGCCACCCGTGTCCGTGCCCGCACCCGCCGCCGTCCTCCCCGTGACCTGGGCGCCCCGCCGCAACCGCGTCGTCCTCTACGCGCTGTGCGTCGTGCTGGTGGTGCTGTTCTCGGTGCTGGCCGCCGTGCTGCCGGAGAGCTGGCAGTTCAACGACCGGGCGATGATGGTCTGCTCCGGCCTGCTGTTCGCCGCGGTCGGCCTGATGCTGGCCCGCCCCAAGGTGGTCGCCGACGACGCGGGCCTGACCGTGGTCAACTTCGTCCGCAGCCGCCGGCTGGCCTGGGCCGAGGTGGTCCGGGTGAACCTCCGGGCCGGCGACCCCTGGGTGACGCTCGACCTCGCCGACGGCACCGCGCTGGCCGCCGTCGGGATCCAGCCCGGCGGCGGGCGCGCGCAGGCCGTCGCCGCCGCCCGCGCCCTGCGCGCCCTGGTCGAGGAGCGCGGCGCCGGGCAGCCGGCCTGACACGCCCCCGGTCGGACGGGTCGAACAGGGCCAAAGGAGCGTTCGGGTATCGTCTACGCTGGTAAAACCGCGGCAAAGCCCCACGCACGTCCGGGGCTTCCCGCGTCCACCCGCGACCAGAGGAGTGACACCTCCCCTCGATGGACGATCCGTCCGGTAGTACCCGCGCCGCCGCGCACGTTTCCAGCCGGGGAAGGCGGGCGGCCCGATGACCACCGCCTGGCTCCTGCTCCTCGCGGCCTTCCTGCTCATCCTCGCCAACGGCCTGTTCGTGGCCGCCGAGTTCGCGTTCGTGACCGCCGACCGCGGCACCGTGGAACGCGCCGCGGCCGCCGGCGACCGCAAGGCCAGGAGCCTGTCCAAGGCCCTGCGGAAGCTCTCCTTCCAGCTCTCCGGCGCCCAGCTCGGCATCACCATCACCTCGCTGGTGGTCGGCATGCTCGCCGAACCGGCGCTGTCCGTCCTGCTCAAGCCGGTGTTCACCGCCGTCGGACTGCCCGACTCGGCGGCCCGCGGCACCGCGGTGATCGTCGGCCTGGTGCTGGCCACCGTGATCCAGATGGTGATCGGCGAACTCGTCCCGAAGAACTGGGCGATCTCCCGCCCCATGCAGGTCGCCCACGCCGTGGTCGGCCCGCAGCGGGTGTTCTCCGCCGCCTGCCGACCGCTGATCGCCTTCCTCAACGGCTCCGCCGACCGGATCGTGCGCGCCTTCGGCGTCGAACCGCAGGAGGAGCTCGGCCACGCCCGCACCCTCGACGAACTCGCCGCCCTGGCCCGGCACTCCTACCAGGCCGGGGCGATGGACGAGCAGTCCGCGACGCTGTTCGTCCGCACCCTGGGCCTGCGCGAGCTGACCGCCGAGTCCGTGATGACCCCGCGGATCGACGTCGCCGCCCTCCAGGAGGACGCCACCGCCACCGACGTGCTCAACCTGACCCGGGCCACCGGGCTGAGCCGCTTCCCGGTGTACGCCGAGAGCCTCGACGAGGTCACCGGCACCGTCACCCTCAAGGACGCCCTCGCCGTCCCCGCCGGACGCCGCGACCACACCAGGGTCCGCCACCTGGCCGCCCCGCCGCTGCTGGTCCCCGAGACCATGCCCGCCGAGCGGCTGCTCGACCTGCTGCGCGGCCGCGAACCGATGGCCGTGGTGGTCGACGAGTACGGCGGCACCGCCGGCGTCGCCACCATCGAGGACATCGTCGAGGAGGTGGTCGGCGAGGTCCAGGACGAGCACGACCCCGCCGACACCCCCGACCTGCGCCCGCTCGCCCCGCGCGACGGACTGCCGGTCTGGGACGCCGACGGCCGCGCCCGGCTCGACCAGCTCGCCAAGATCGGCCTGAACGCCCCCGACGGCCCGTACGAGACGCTCGGCGGCCTGCTCGCCGACCTGCTCGGCAAGCTCCCCGCCGTCGGCGAACGCGGCCGGCTGCCCGGCTGGGAACTGACCGTGACCGCCGTCGACCGGCACCGCACCAGCCGGGTCGAGGTCCGCCGGGTGCACGAGGACGACCAGGACGACCAGGACGGCACCCGATGAGCGCCCTGCAACTCGCCTTCTCCCTGCTCCTGCTGCTCGGCAACGCCTTCTTCGTCGGCGCCGAGTTCGCCGTCATCTCGGTGCGCCGCAGCCAGATCGAACCGCTCGCCGAGGCCGGCGACAAGCGCGCCCGCACCGTGCTGCACGCGCTGTCCAACGTCTCCGCGATGCTGGCCGCCGCCCAACTCGGCATCACCGTCTGCTCGCTGCTGCTCGGCGCGCTCGCCGAACCCACCATCGCGCACCTGCTGGAGCCCGCCTTCCACGCCTTCGGCGTGCCCGACTCGGCGATGCACCTGCTGAGCTACGGCATCGCGCTGAGCATCGTGGTGTTCCTGCACATGGTGATCGGCGAGATGGTCCCGAAGAACCTCGCCCTGGCAGGCCCGGAGAAGGCCGCGCTCTGGCTCGGCCCGCCGCTGGACCGCCTGGCCCGCCTGCTCACCCCGTTCATCGCCTTCCTGAACGCCTTCGCCAACGGCGTGCTGCGGCTGTTCCGGGTCGAGCCCAAGGACGAGGTCGACTCGGTCGCCACCAGCGAGCAGCTGCTGCTGATGCTCACCGACTCCGGCGAGGCCGGACTGCTCGACGACAGCCGCCGCGAACGCCTGGAGGACGCCCTGGAGATGGGCAGCCGCCCGGTCACCGAGGTGCTGCTCGCCCCCGAGCAGCTGGTCACCGTCGGCCGCGAGGTCACCGGCGAGGAGATCCAGCGCCTCGCGGTGCGCACCGGCTTCTCCCGCTTCCCGGTCGCCGACGAGCAGGGCGCCGTCCTCGGCTACCTGCACCTCAAGGACTCGCTGGAGGCCGACGACCTCACCGCGCCGATCCCGGCCCGGCTGTGGCGGCCGATCACCGTGCTCCGCGCCGGTCTGCCGCTGGACGACGCGCTCGCCGCGATGCGCCGCGCCGCCGCCCACCTGGCCGCCGTGGTCGACCCGGACGGGCGCCAGCTCGGCCTGGTCGCCCTGGAGGACGTGCTGGAGGAGCTGGTCGGCGAGGTGCACGACCCCGACCACCGGCCGCCCGCCACCGCCCAGCGCTGACGACGGGCCCGCCCCCGCGGCCGCACGGCGCGGGGCGGGGGCGCTACACCACGTCGATCGTCACCGAGGTGAAGCCCAGCGAGCCCAGCAGGCCCGACAGCATCGCCTTGGTGTTGTTCTCCGCCGTCTTCGGCAGCTCGGTGTCCTTCGCCGCCTTGTCGATCTTCTCGACCGCCAGCAGCTCGACCTTGTGCTGGTCGTCGGAGGTGCTGGAGGAGAACAGGTCGCCGAGCCGGTCGAACAGGCCGCGCTCCTGCGAGTACATGTAGGAGTTCTTGACGTCCAGCGACGCCCCCGCGAGCTGCCCGTGCGGGATGGTGATGGTCACCGTCCGCCGGTCCTCGGAGACCTTCACCGAGTCCGGCCCGAGCTTGCCGAGGTCCACGTACGCCTCGACGGTGCCCGCGCCCACGTACAGGCTGCGGGTGCCCAGGATCGCCGACGGCAGGAACTTCGCCTCGTTGGCGAGGTCCACGATGACCTGGAAGTTGCCGGTGGCCGCGTTGTAACGGCTCATGTTCTGGATGGACTTGAGCACCACCGGCTGGCTGCGGTCCACGGTCTTCTCGGCGAACGGGTTGGGGATCCCGGGCAGCCAGCCCAGGTTGGCCATCCCCAGGAACAGCGCGAAGACCACCGCCAGCGTGATCGGCAGCGACAGGTACCAGGGCACCCGGCGCCCGCCGCCCGTCCGGCCGAGCGGCTCCCGGTCGTCCCGGTCGTCCCGGGCCCTGCGGAGCTCCCGCGTCCCGTCCTCGGCTCTCGGCGTCGGGTCCTCGTCGTCCGCCCGGCCCGCGCGGGACTTCCCGAGGCCCTTCACTGCCGGCCTTCGATCAGTTCGCCGTAGGCCTGCAGCAGGTCGGGCAGCCGGAGGGTGGACAGGTCCTCCCGGGAGGGCGTGCCGCGCAGCGCGGAGAGCCGCAGGTCCCGGTAGGCGCAGGACTTCTCGTACAGGGTGCGGACGAAGCGGCCGTTGCCGAGCTGGTCGATCCAGCCCTCGGCGACCACGTGCCCGCAGATCGAGGACAGCTCCTCGGCCGCGTCCACGTCCCAGTCGTCGCCGTCGGCCCGCGCCAACTTCACGCCGATGTCGGCCAGTTCGGCGGGCCGGTAGGAGGGGAAGTCGACCCGGGTGGTGAATCGGGAGTTCAGACCCGGGTTCGTTGCCAGTAGTCGATTCATGCCGTCCGGGTACCCCGCGAGGATGACGACCAATCTGTCCCGGTTGTCCTCGGCCCGCTTCAGCAGTACCTGCAGCGCCTCGTCGCCGTACGCGTCACCCTTGCTGTAGCCGGAGTTGGCCAGCGAGTACGCCTCGTCTATGAACAGCACGCCGTCCAGCGCCGAGTCGATCAGCTCGTTCGCCTTCACCGCCGTCTGGCCCAGGAACTCGCCCACCAGGTCGGCCCGTTGGGCCTCCACCAGGTGGTCGCCGGAGAGCAACCCCAGGGCGTGGAAGACCCGGCCGAGGATCCGCGCCACCGTGGTCTTGCCGGTGCCCGAGGGGCCGGAGAACACGAAGTGCCGCTTGGGCGGCTGCACCGGCAGCCCGCGGTCCGCGCGCAGCCGGGCCATCCGCAACTGGGCCGACAGCGCCCGCACCTGGCGCTTGACCGGGTCGAGGCCGACCATCGCCTCCAGTTCGGCCAGCGCCTGGTCCAGCTCCAGCCGGGCGGCCGGCGCCGGGTTCGGGCCCGAGGGCGGGACGGCCTGCGCGGCGGGCCAGCCGCCCGACCGCGGCGACAGCGGCGAGGCGCCGACGGCCCGTTCGGCCAGCTGCGCCCGGCCCGGCTCGGCCGGGGCCGGCTCCTCTTCCTCCTCCTCGGCGCAGGCCTCCTCGCTGACCCCGCCGGAGCCGCCGCGGAACTCCACCAGCTCCAACTCCTCCAGGGCGCCCGGCGGTTGCGCCGTGCCCCGGTAGCCGCCGAACGCCTCGCCGTCCAGCAGCCCGTCCTCGGCGGCGATCGCCGCCAGCCGCTGCTCGGTGTCCATGAACGCCGGGTCCGCCCGGTGCACCGCCCGGTACAGCGGCAGCGCCGCCGCGCTGCGCCCCGCGCCCTCGTACGCCCGGGCCAGCCAGTAGCGCAGCTCCTTGCGCTGCGGCTGCTCGGAGCGGCAGCGCGTCAGCGAGGCCGCCAGCGGGCGCTGGGCCTGCGCGCACATGTCCAGGCGGACCCGGGCCATGCCGGCGAACAGGCCCGCCTCGATGCCCAGCACCGGGTCGTCCAGCAGGCGGTCGGTGTCCCGGATCAGCTGCTCCCAGTCCTTGAGCAGGTAGGAGCGGCAGGCGTGCAGGAAGCGCACCGCGGGCTCCTGCTCGGGCGGCGGACAGGTCGTCAGGGCGTGGTCCAGCTCGGTCAGGTGGCGGCCGTCCAGCCAGTGCGAGGCGTGCGCCAGCGCGAGGTCCCGCGGGGTCTCCAGCACCGGCTGCACCCACCAGCCCAGCCAGTACCAGGAGCTGAGCGGGCGGCGGTGGCGCTCGCGCTGCTCGCCGAAGCGGTCCCGGTGCCGGTGCATCGCCAGCAGCGCGCCCGCGGTGTCGCTGCGCAGCGCGTGCAGCCCGAGCCAGGCGTCGGCCATGCCGGGGTCGACGTAGACCGCGGCGCGGAACTCCTCCTCCGCGCGGGCGTACGAACCGGCCGTGTAGGCGTCCATGGCACGCGACCAGGCGCGGTCGGCGTCCGGATCCGGACCCGCCGCGGCGGGACCCTTGCCGCCGGAACTCTCCACCGTCACTGACGCCCCCCGCCAGACCTCGGGGCGCTCCTCTGCGCGCCTGCGTGGCATGGTACCGGCGCGGCGCTGATCCGTAAGGGTGACGCGCGGCTCGAATGGCGCGAGACGATCGCATCCCGACGGGCGCGGGGGAGGGCAGGACGGCGCCTCCGGCTCACGGGGGAACAAGCCGGAGGCGCCGTGTCTGTGGTTGCGGATTCAACTGCTTTCCGCGACACGCAGAACTTAAATCCTGTCGATGTCGCAGGTCAAGAGGGGTGTGTTCGGTTCACTCAGGGTGCTGCGGAGGATTCGCCCGGTGACCCCGTCGACCCGCAGGTCCGCGTGCGGGCGGCTCGGGTCGGCCGCGAAGTGGGCGTGCTCCGCACGCGACCAACCCGCCCAGAACTCGGCCAGTTCCGGACCGTCCCGCAACTCGCCGCGGGCCCGCGCCGCCGCCTGGTCCAGCTCCATCCACAGCAGCGCCGCCAGGTGCGGGCGCACCGCCCGCCGGCCCGCGCCCACCCCCTCCAGCAGCACCACCGGCGCCGCCGGCACCTCCCGCACGGCGCCGAACTCCCGCGCCGTCCAGTCGTACACCGCGTGCCGGGCCGTGACCCCGCGGGCCAGCGGCTCCAGCACCTGCGCGCGCAGCCGCTCCGTCCAGCCGAACGGCTCCCGGTGGGTGGCCAGGTCGTCCAGGTGCACCACCGGCGCGCCGCCGAGCGCGGCGGACAGCCGCCCCGCGAACGTGGTCTTGCCGGAACCCGCGTGCCCGTCCACCGCGACCAGCCGCACCGGCCCCAGCGAGGGCGGCAGCGCGAGCAGGCCCGCGGCCGTCGCGGACAGGTCGGGGGCGGCGCCGGGGGAGGCGCCGGGAGGAGCGGCGGGGGGGACGGCGTCCATCCGGCCAGGGTACGGGGCCGGGCCCGTCGTCCCGGGGGGTGATCCCGGAGGGCACCGCGTGCGGCGCCCTCACCAGGACGTCGGACCGCCGGGGGCGGCCCGGCTTCTCGGGTGCGCGCGGGCTCAGGCCGCGCGGCGGTCGCGCTGCGCGGGCACGGACGCGCGCACCGCGCGGTGGGCCCCGGCGTGCGAGAACGGCTGGGTGCGCCAGTCCAGCGCCGTCGGCAGCGCCACCAGGTGGGCCGGGCCGTCCCGCTCCGGCCGCTCCTCGCACTCCGGCAGGTCGGCCGTCGGCGCGCCGGTGCCCCGGCAGATCGCCGGCTGGAAGGGGTTCCACGCGGAGGTGAGCACCGCGTGCTGCGGCAGGCGCTCCTCGTCGCCGATCAACGCGATCGGCCGGTCGCAGACCGGGCAGTGCACCCGGACGGTCTCCCAGGTGTCGGTCGCGCCCTGGTCCGCCCCGAAGGGCGCCTCGGGTTCGTCCTCGACGTCGGAACGCTGGTCGGTGGAAGGCATCGTGATCCCCCTAGGATCGGGCCGGAGCCTCTCGTTGTCCGGGCCACCAGCAGCACTTCCCATTGAGGGCGTGTCATAACCCTGCGCTCCGGCGCACGGTGATGCACCGACTGTGTTCCTCGCCACATTCCCCTGGCACGTGCCCCCCGGATGCGCCCCCCGGTGAGCTGTCTGCACAGCCCGGCCGCGATCGAGTAGGTTGACGCCTTGTGGAGGAACTCGACCAGCGCATCGTCCAGCTGCTGCTGCAGGACGGACGGATGAGCTACACCGACCTGGGCAAGGCCACCGGCCTGTCCACCTCGGCCGTGCACCAGCGGGTGCGCCGCCTCGAACAGCGCGGTGTCATCCGCGGCTACACCGCCATCGTCGACCCCGAGGCGGTCGACCTGGCGCTCACCGCGTTCATCTCGGTCAAGCCCTTCGACCCCAGCGCCCCCGACGACACCCCCGAGCGCCTGGTCGGCCTGTCCGAGATCGAGGCCTGCCACAGCGTCGCCGGAGACGAGAACTACATCCTCAAGGTCCGCGTCCCCGGCCCCGGCGACCTGGAGGACCTGCTCGCCCGGATCCGCTCCGCCGCCGGCGTCTCCACCCGCACCACCGTCGTCCTCTCCACCCCGTACGAGGCCCGCCCCCCGAAGCTCTGACCGGGCCGTCCAGAGTGCGAGACTGGACGCCATGACCGAACGCACCGACCGGACCGTGCTGCTGCGCGGCGGCAACGTCTACAGCCCCGCCGACCCCTTCGCCACCGCCATGCTGGTCGAGGGCGAACACGTCGCCTGGGTCGGCAGCGACGGAGCCGCCGAGGCGTACGCCGACACCGCCGACGAGATCGTCGAACTGGACGGCGCCCTGGTCACCCCCGCCTTCGTCGACGCCCACGTGCACGCCACCTCCACCGGCCTCGCCCTCACCGGCCTCGACCTCACCGACTGCGCCTCGCTCGCCGGAGCACTGGACCGGATCGCCGCGTTCGGCGCGAGCCGCACCGGCGGCGCCCTGATCGGCCACGGCTGGGACGAGACCCGCTGGCCCGAGCACCGCGCCCCCGCGCTCGCCGAACTCGACGCCGCGGCCGGGCCCGTCCCGCTCTACCTCTCCCGCACCGACGTGCACTCCGCGCTCGCCACCAGCGCGCTGCGCGCCCTCGTCCCCGGCCTGGACGCGCTCCCCGGGTACGACGCCACCGGCCCGCTCACCCGCGACGCCCACCACGCCGTGCGGCAGGCCGCCCTCGCCCACCTCACCCCCCTCCAGCGCCGCGACGCCCAGCACGCCACCCTGCGCCGGGCCGCCGAACTCGGCATCGGCACCCTGCACGAGTGCGCCGGGCCGCAGATCTCCTCCGCCGAGGACCTCGCCGCGCTGCTCGCCCTCGCCGCCGAGACCGACGGCCCCGAGGTGTACGGCTACTGGGGCGAACTCGGCCCCGAGGGCATCGAGACCGCCAAGCGCCTGGGCGCGGTCGGCGCCGGCGGCGACCTCTTCGTCGACGGCGCCCTCGGCTCGCACACCGCCTGCCTGCACGACCCCTACGCCGACGCCGCGCACACCGGCACCGCCTACCTCACCGCCGCCCAGATCGCCGACCACGTCACCGCCTGCACCGAGGCGGGCCTGCAGGCCGGCTTCCACGCCATCGGCGACGCCGCGATCGGCGCCGTGGTGGAGGGCGTGCGCGCCGCCGCCGACAAGCTCGGCCCGGACCGCGTCAAGGCCGCCCGGCACCGGGTCGAGCACGCCGAGGCGCTCACGTACGAGACGCTCGCCGCGTTCGCCGAACTCGGCCTCACCGCCTCCGTCCAGCCCGCCTTCGACGCCGCCTGGGGCGGCCCCGACGGCATGTACGCCGCCCGCCTGGGCGCCGAGCGCGCCGCCGCGCTCAACCCCTTCGCGGCGATGCTGCGCACCGGCCTCCCGCTGGCCTTCGGCTCCGACGCGCCGGTCACCCCGCTCGACCCCTGGGGCACCGTCCGGGCCGCCGCCTTCCACCGCACCCCCGAGCACCGGATCTCGGTGCGCGCCGCCTTCACCGCCCACACCCGCGGCGGCCACCGCGCGCTCGGCCACGACGCGGACGGCGTCCTCGTCCCCGGCGCCGTCGCCTCCTACGCGATCTGGGCCACCACCGACCTGGTCGTCCAGGCCCCCGACACCCGGATCGCCGGCTGGTCCACCGACCCCCGCTCCGGCACCCCCGGCCTGCCCGACCTCACCCCCGGCGAGCCCCTGCCGGTCTGCCTGCGCACCGTGGTCCGCGGCCGCACGGTCCACCGGCGCACCGCCTGACGGCCCCGGCCCGGTGCCGGGCGGGGCCGTCAGGCGTCGTCACCGGGCCGGGGCAGGCATCAGGAGGCGCCGGTCGGGCCGCAGAAGGCCAGGTCCACCAGCGAGATCGCGGTGGGGGTCAACTGGGCGCCCTTGACGGGGTCGTACGGGTTGACCGAGACCGCGAGCTGGCGGCGTCCGGCGCGGTCGCCGAACAGGTAGGTGGAGTAGCCGTAGATCCCGCCGGGGTGGCCCCAGACGCTCCCGCAGGACAGCTTCAGCTCCATCAGGCCGAGCCCGTAGGAGGTCGGCGGCTCCGCGTCCGCCGGGACCGTGGTGGTCATCTGGGCCAGCTGCGCCGGGGCGAGCAGCCGACCCCCGAGCAGGGCGGCGTCGAACCGGGCCAGGTCGTCGAGGCTGGAGACGAGTTCGCCGGCCGCGCCCGCCACCGAGGGGTTGAGGTCGGTGACGTCCGCCGGGCCGTCGGAGAGCGCCAGGTAGCCGTGGCTGTGCGGGCCCGGAACGGTGGTGGAGGTGCCCGGCAGCGAGGTGCGGCGCAGCCCCAGGGGCTGGATCACCCGGTGGCGCACCTCGCTCCGCCAGTCGTGGCCGGTGACCCGGTCGACCAGCTCGCCGAGCAGCAGGTAGTCGGTGTTCGAGTAGTGCCAGCCCCGGCCGGGCGCGAAGTACGGCGGGTGCGAGACGCCGATGCCGATCAGCTCGGACGCCGACCAGGTGCGCCAGCGGTCCCGGTCGAGCAGCCGGCGCAGGTCGGCCTCGGTGTCGTAGGCGAACCGGCTGTCCTCGGTGTAGTCGAACAACCCGGCGGTGTGGTTCATCACCTGGCGCACCGTGATCGCCGCGCCGTTCGGCACCACGCCGGGCAGGTAGCGCTCGATCGGCTGGTCCAGCCCGACCCGGCCCTCACCGACCAGTTGCAGGACCACCGTGGCCAGGAACGGCTTGGTGACGCTGCCGGCCCGGAACCCGCCCTCCACCGGCGCGGGCCGCCCCGTGGCCAGGTCCCCGACGCCGGACGTGCCGCGCCACACCACCCGCCCGTCCTGCCGCAGCTCACCGATCGCCCCGCTGGCCCCGGCCCGGCCGGTCAGCGCGTCCAGCCCCTGTTGCAGCAGGCCCGGCCGGGCCTCCGCCCCGGGCCGGGACCCGGGGCCTTCGGGAGCGCCGGTGGGCGGCTCCGCCGCCGCGGCCCCGGCGGACGCGGCCGGGACGAACACCGAGGCGCCCGCGAGCAGTGCGGCGGCCAGTCGCAGTGCGCCCGTTCGGTACTGCTTCACGCGATTCTCCTTCTTCGGAAGTACGGGACGGCCGGGGTTCGTCGCAGCCCAGCTTCACCGCTCCGGGCGGCGGGGGCGTCCCTCGCCGGGAGGAGGAGGCCGGGCACGGGGGTCGTCCCGGGGGAGGAAGGCGCGCCGGCGCCGTTCCGACCATCGGGGGGTGGCGCGGCGGCCCGGCCCCGGTCGGCCCTGACGTCCGTTCAGGACCGGGGGCTGCGCGAGGCCGCGCACGCCGCCGACTCCCCGGGCCCGCGCGCAGGCCGCGCAGCACGCCCAGCGGCTCCCCCGCCCCTGGTCGAGGGCCTCCCGGCCGGCTCGGCCTGCCGGTCGTCCCGACCACGGCCGGCCTGCCGCCCCGGGACGAGGCCACCGGCCTGCCGCTCGGCGTCCGGCCGGTCGTCGCCCCCCTGGCGCGGGGACCTGCTCCTCCGGGACGCCCGCACCCCGGAGGAGGCGCCGCCCGCCGCCGGGCGCCGCCCGCCGCCGGGCACCGCCCGCTGGCCTGCCGCTGACGGGCCGTCGGCCGGACGGTGCGGCCGGGGGAGTGAGGTACCTTTCCTGGGACGTCGAACGAGGTGGGACAGCCGTGCCCCTCGCACGCGCGGAGACGATCCCGAGGTAGAGAGGTGGTGCGCAGGTGGCACTGCCGGTTTCGCACGAGCAGCAGGAGCGCCCGGTGGCCGAGCAGGACGCGGAGCCGGTGGCCCCCGCGCGCGGGCGCCGCCGGGTCTGGTGGGCCAGGACCGGGCTGGCCGCGCTGTCCGGCCTCGCCCTGGCCCTCGCCTTCCCGCCGTTCGACCTGTGGCCGCTGTCCGTCCTCGCGGTCGCCGCCCTGGCCCTGCTCACCCGCGGCCGCACCGCCCGGCACGGCGCCTGGATCGGCTTCGCGTTCGGGGTGCCGTTCTTCGTGGTGCTGCTGTCCTGGCTGCGCCCGGTCGGCTGGGACGCCACCGTCGGCCTGTCGCTGATCGAGGCGCTGTTCCTGGCGCTGATGGGCGCCGGCCTGGCGCTGACCTCGAAGCTGCGCGGCTGGCCGCTGTGGGGCGCGGTGCTGTGGGTCACCCAGGAGTGGATGCGCGACCGGCTGCCGTTCGGCGGCTTCCCGTGGGGCCGGCTGGCGTTCGCCAACACCGCCAGCCCGTTCACGCCGCTGGCCGCGCTCGGCGGCGCCCCGCTGGTGACCTTCGCGGTCGCCGCCGCCGGCGCCCTGCTGGCCTGGGCCGCGCTGAGCGCGGTGCGGGCCCGGCGCACCGACACCGAGATGCCCTGGCGCACCGCCGCCGGCGCGGTGGGCGCGCTCGCGCTGGCGCTGGCCGGCTACGCCGTGCCGGTGCCGACCTCGGCCGACGACACGGTGAAGGTCTCCCTCGTCCAGGGCAACGTGGACCGCCCCGGCATGGACTTCCTGGGCCGCCCGATGGAGGTGCTGGACAACCACGCCACCGCCACCGAGAAGCTCGCCGCCGACATCGCGGCCGGCAAGGTCGCCAAGCCCGACATCGTGATCTGGCCGGAGAACGCCTCCGACCTGGACCCGTTCACCGACCCGGCCGCGTACGCCCGGATCGACGAGGCGGTCAAGGCGGTCGGCGTGCCCACCCTGGTCGGCGCCCTGGTCGACGGCCCCGACGAGCAGCACGTCCAGAACGAGGGCATCGTCTGGGATCCGGCCACCGGCCCCGGCGCCTCCTACACCAAGCAGCACCCGGTGCCGTTCGGCGAGTACGTGCCGTTCCGCGAGGAGCTGTCCAAGGTGATCAGCCGCCTGCAGCGGGTCGCCCGGGACTTCTACCCCGGCACCCACAACGGCGTGATGCAGCTCGGCCCGGCCCGGATCGGCGACGTGATCTGCTTCGAGGTCGCCTACGACGAGATCGTCCGGGACGCCGTCGACCAGGGCGGCCGGGTCATCGTCGTGCAGACCAACAACGCCACCTACAACCGCACCGGGCAGACCGAGCAGCAGCTCGCGATGTCCCGGCTGCGGGCCGTCGAGCACGGGCGGGCGGTGCTGATCGCGGCGACCAGCGGCGTCTCCGCGGTGATCGCCCCCGACGGCACGGTGCAGCAGCGCACCGGCGAGATGGAGCAGGCCGTGCTCAACGCGGTGGTGCCGCTGCGCGACGGCAGGACCGTCGCGGACCGGGTCGGCGCCGCCCCGGAGTGGGTGCTGGCCCTGGGCGGCGTGCTGGCGTGCGCGTTCGCGGTGGCCGGCGCGGTGCGCCGGCGCCGGGCGGAGGGCCGCGCCGCGGCCGAGCGGGAGGCCGGGACCACCGCCTGAACCGGAGCCGGGCCCCGCGGCCCCGGGCGCGCGCCGAGGGAACCCCGAGGAACACGGCGCCCCCCGGGGCCGTTGTGCTGGGTGGTGCCGTGGACGCGGCCGGGCAGGCCGGCCGCCGCGGAGAGCACCGCGATGGAGTGGATCCGTACCGTGTCCCAGCAAGCAACCCCGGCCCGCCCGGCCCGCCGAGGCAGGCTCGCCCGCACCGTGCCGCTGCTGGTCGTCGCCTGGCTGGTGCTGGAGATCTGGCTGGTCACGGTGGTGGCCGGCTGGATCGGCTGGTTCCTGACGCTCCTGCTGCTGGTCGGCGGGGTGTTCCTCGGCGGCACGGTGATCAAGCGCGCCGGGGCGCGGGCGTTCCGGGCCGCCGTCGAGCTGTCCAAGGACCCGCAGTCGGCGCAGCCGCAGACCGGCACCTCGATGACGGTGCTGGCGGGCGTCCTGCTGATGATCCCCGGCTTCCTGTCCGACCTGCTGGCCGCGACCTTCCTGCTGCCGCCGACCCGCGCGCTGTGGCGCGTGGCCGGCCGCCGGATCACCGGCTCGGCGCTGCGCTCCACCTCCCCGCTCGGCGCCGACCGGTTCGCCGACGCGATGCGGTTGCAGGAGCAGCTGCGCATCCACCGGCCCGACGGCAAGGTCGTCCAGGGCGAGGTCGTCGACCCGCCGGCCGGCCCGCGCGGCCCGTCCGGCCCGGACACCGGGCACCGCCCGCCGATCGCGCCCTGACGGCCCGTGAGGAGCGCACCGCCGCGGGTGAGGTGAGCGGGAACGCCGAAGGGCCCCGGTGGGGGAACCGGGGCCCTTCGGCGGTGGTGCGGGGTGTGCGTGTCAGGCCGACTTGCGCGAGTCACGCGGGTGGATCGCCAGGTTCATCCCGCCGGAGCGCAGGACGGCCAGGCGCTCGGCCAGGACCTCCTCCAACTCCTCGCGGGTACGGCGCTCCATCAGCATGTCCCAGTGGGTGCGGGTGGGCTTGGTCTTCTTCTCCTCCGGCTCCTCGCCGTCGAGGAGGGCGGCCTCCTGACCGCAGAAGCGGCACTCCCACACCACGGGAATCTCCGCCTCGACCGAGAACGGGACCTCGAAGCGGTGTCCGTTCTGACATGCGTACTCGACGGTCTGGCGCGGTGCCAGGTCAATGCCGCGGTCGGTCTCGTAGCTGGTCGCCCCGAGTCGCGTGCCGCGGAGAGCTCGCTCGCTCATGAATCGTGCCTCCCGGGCTTCTTGCCCACAGGACTAGTGGTCGCTGTCTTCGTCGCTGGGTCCAACGCTCGACCTCCGACGAAGATTCCCGTCCGGGACATACGTCGCCTGTCGTGCCGCCCCTGTTTGTACCCATGGTCGCCCGTTTTGTCACATCTGAGCGGTGTTATCACCCGGCGTGTCACATTTTGTGCACTTCTGGTCGGCCGGAAAGCGCAGGTCGGACGGGCCTCCTACCAGGCCGGGCTCGGGTCGACCCGGGCCGCCTCCTTGGTCAGATCCGCCGGGCCCGGTTCGGCGGCGGTCGGTTCGGCGGGCTCGGCCGCCCCGGCGACCGGCGGCGCCGGCTCGGCCGCCCCGGTGCGGGAGTCGCGGTGCGGCAGCAGCGCGACCACCGCGTCCCGCAGCGGGGCCGGGGCGTCCTCGTCCAGCGGGTCGACGGTCACCGGGACCTGCAGCCGGACCGGGGCCGCGGTGCCGATCCGGGCGTAGCCGCGCCCGGGCGGGGTGTGCGCGGCGGGCGCGATGTCCAGCGGGCCGCCGAGCGCGGCCGGGCCGGACTCCGTGTTCACCGGGCCGAGCACCACCCGGGCGCGGGTGCAGGTGCGCACGGTGGCGGAGATCCGGTCCCGGGCGTCCAGCGCGTCCGCGAACACCACCGTCACCCGGGCCGCCCGGCCGTGCCGCAGCGGCACCTCCAGCAGCTCCTGCGGATCGGTGCGGCCCTCGGCGCGGGCCAGCTCGGACAGCTCGGTGAGGCGGTCGAGCAGGATCCACAGCGGACGGGTCACGTCGGCGGGCGCCGCCATCCCGTGGTGCCGGGCCGCGTTCAGCGCCACCAGCCGCCGCTCGGTCTCCTGCGCGCACCACTCCAGCGCGGCCAGCGCCCCGTGCAGGCTGGTCTCCACGGTGTGCACGCCCGGACGGTTCACCAGGCAGGCGTGCTCGCCGGTGCTCGCCCCGTCCACCACCACCAGGTCGCCGTGCGGCAGCGCCTGCAGCGCGATCGAGCGCAGCAGGGTCGAGGTGCCGTGGCCGGACGCGCCCAGCGCCAGCAGGTGCGGCTCGGCCGAGCGCGGCCCGACCCGCCAGATCACCGGCGGCTGCTGGTCGGTGACGCCGCCCTGCTCCACCGGGATGGTGCGGTGGCTGCCCGCGTCGTCGGTGAAGCCGAGCACGATCTCGCCCGGCGCGGTGACGAAGCGCTGCGCGGCGATGTCGGCGGGCAGCGGGGAGAGCGCCGTCACCCGCAGCCGGTTGGACTCCTCGTCCCAGTCGAAGCGGTACTCCCGCGAGCGCCCCGCCTTGCCCTGCACCACCTGCTCGATCCGGGCCCGGGCGGTCGGCTCGGTGTCGGTGAAGTACGCCGGGTAGGCGATCTCCAGCGCGGCCAGCCGGCCGTCCGGGTCGAACGCCCAGTCGGAGAGCGCCGACTTCCACTCGCCGTCCACCCGGTACAGCGCGCCCGGGTCGGCGTAGCCGCCGAAGTACGGGGTGAGCGCCGCGTACAGGGCGGGCAGTTTGACGTCCGCCGGGTCCGGCTCGGGCTCCGCCGGGGTCCTGGGGGTGCGGCCGACCCAGGCGGCCGAGGCGACCAGGGCGACGATCGCCAGCAGCGGGCCGTGCGGCAGCAGGAAGACGCCGAGCACCACGGCCGCGCCGACCAGCAGCGTCGGGCCGCGCCGCTCCTTCGGGGTGGCCGACCAGTGGGACCTGGCCCAGTCGACGTGGCGGCGCAGGCCGCGGCCGATCAGCGCCAGCGGGGCGAACACGTCGGCGGCGTGGTCGCCGGCGCTGCGGGCGAGGTCGCGGCCCCGGGTGAAGTGGCGGGTGAGGGACATGCGGGCTCCGGAGGGCGGGGAGGGGGGAATGGGAGCGGGACGGCGGGGCCGGCGGGGGACGGGCCGGCGGGGGCTGGCAGAAGGCCCGGGGCGGTGGGATCTCCGCGCCCGGGCCGTGAGGAGCAGGGACCGCTCAGAACTTCAGGCCGCCGATCAGGCTGGCCAGGCTCGCGCCGCCCGCCTGGATGCTCGGGGCGATCGAGGAGCCCGCGACGTAGAAGCCGAACAGGGCGCACACCAGGGCGTGCGAGATCTTCAACCCGTCCCGGCGGAAGAAGAGGAAGGCGATGACGCCGAACAGGACGATGCCGGAGATGGAGAGAATCACGGGATTGCTCCTCACGAGGGGCGGGGACGGTGTTACGGAAAGTGCCTCAATGGTGACAAGAAGTAATAGATGATGAGGTGCGGCAAACGGGTGGATCTCACCCGGACACCCGGATCGGCGGTATACGTCCGGGGTGCGGGACGCCGGTCGCCGGTGCACAGGGCCAGTGGACCGCACCGGCGCGGTCAGGCGTCCCCGCGCCGGGCGCGCCCGTGCCCCGCGCACCCGGAATTCGCCCGAACGGCGGCGCCGCGGGGCGCCCGGGCCGGGTCGCGGCACGTCCGGGCGGGGCCCCGGGGGCGTCCGGGCGGTGCCGCGGGGGCGTCCGGGCGGGGCCGCGGGGGCGTCCGCTAGCGTTCGCGGTGACACGACCAGGACGAGACCGGCGGCCCTGTGCGGCCGCCCACCGGAAGGCGGAACACCCCGATGACCGACCCCACCCGGCAGACCGACTCCGCCCCGCGGCCGGACGAGGAGGTGATCGCGCTGGCCGGGCGGCTCTTCGACGCCGCCCGCACCGGCGACGCCGCGCTGCTCGCCGCGTACCTCGACGCGGGCACCCCCGCCGACCTGACCAACGACCGCGGCGACACCCTGCTGATGCTCGCCGCCTACCACGGCCACGCCGCCGCCGTCACCGCGCTGCTGGAGCGCGGTGCCGAAGCCGACCGGGCCAACGACCGGGGGCAGACGCCGCTGGCCGGCGCCGTCTTCAAGGGCGCCACCGAGGTCGTCGAGGCCCTGCTCGCCCACGGCGCCGACCCGCTGGCCGGGACGCCCTCCGCGCTGGACGCGGCCCGGATGTTCGGCAAGGACGACCTGGTGGCCCGCCTCACCCGGGCCTGAGACGGGCCCAGGCCAGGCGGGCGCGAGACAGGCGCGGGCCGGCCCCCGGAGCGGGTCGCGCGGGGTCCGCTCCGGGGGCCGGGGGGCGGGACCGTAACCTGGGCGCCATGGAGATCCGCACCACCGGCTTCGGACACCCCGACGCCCAGCAGCTCGCCGCCGACGTCCAGCAGGAGTACGTCCGCAGGTACGGCGACGGCGACCAGACCGCCATCCACACCGACCACTTCGACCCGCCCGCCGGGCTGTTCGTGATCGGCTACCAGGACGGCCGGCCGGTGGCCTGCGGCGGGTGGCGCGCCAAGGAGCGGGACGCGGACGGGCTGCGCGACGGCGACGCCGAGCTCAAGCGGATGTACGTCGTCCCCGAGGCCCGCGGCAGGGGCTACGCCCGTGCCGTGCTGCGCCACCTGGAGGCCGCCGCCGTCGCGGCCGGCCGCACCCGGCTGGTGCTGGAGACCGGCACCCTGCAGCCCGAGGCGATCGCGCTCTACGCCTCCGAGGGCTACGCCGAGATCCGCAAGTTCGGCTACTACAAGGACCACGAGCAGAGCATCTGCATGGGCAAGGAACTCGCCCCCGTCGCGGTCCCCGCCGCCGCCGTGCAGGGCGCTGACGTGCGGTAGCTGTAACTTTCTTGCCCGCGAACCGGATCGGGGCGGTCGCGGACCCGGGGTGCCGGGTCCACGGCCGCCGCGCCGTTTCGGGATCCCTCCGCAGGTCGGGGCGGTGGGCGTCGAAGGACAGTCGAACGCCCGTCGAAAATTTCGGAGTTCGCCCGGTGGCGGACGGCCCGGCGCTCCGTTGCCGGGGCCGCGCGGGCCGCCGTACGGTCCGTGCACCCCACCCACCCCGGAAGGACCCACCATGGCTGTACAGTTGCGGGCAGCACACCGGCCCGGGCGCGCCCTCGCGGCGCTCGCCCTCGCCGCCGCCGGCGGACTGCTGGCCGCCGCCACCGTCGGCAGCGGCCCGGCCGGCGCGGCCGGCACCACCCTGCGCGACCTGGCCGAGGCCAAGGGCAGCTACTTCGGCACCGCCCTGACCCAGTCCAACCTGAACAGCTCCACCATCACCGCCATCGCGGGCACCCAGTTCGACGTGGTCACCCCCGGCAACGAGATGAAGTGGGACACCACCGAACCCTCCGCCGGGAACTTCAACTTCGGCCCCGGCGACCAGATCGTCTCCTTCGCCAAGGCCCACAGCATGCGGGTGCGCGGCCACACCCTGGTCTGGCACAGCCAGCTGCCCAACTGGGTCAGCAGCCTGCCCACCAGCCAGGTGAAGGCCGCGATGGAGAACCACATCACCACCGAGGCCACCCACTACAAGGGCCAGGTCTACTCCTGGGACGTCGTCAACGAGCCGTTCAACGAGGACGGCACGCTGCGCACCGACGCCTTCACCAACGCGATGGGCTCCGGCTACATCGCCGACGCGCTGCGCACCGCGCGCGCCGCCGACCCGAACGCCAAGCTCTACCTGAACGACTACAACATCGAGGGCCTGGGCGCGAAGAGCGACGCCATGTACCAGCTGGTGTCCTCGCTCAAGCAGCAGGGCGTGCCGATCGACGGCGTCGGCTTCGAGAGCCACTTCATCGTCGGCCAGGTGCCCAGCAGCCTGAAGGCCAACATCCAGCGCTTCACCGCGCTCGGCGTGAACGTCGCCATCACCGAGCTGGACGACCGGATGCCCGTCCCGGCCAGCGCCGCCAACCTCGCCCAGCAGGCCACCGACTACGCCTACGTGGTCAACTCCTGCCTGGCGGTGACCGGTTGCGTGGGCGTCTCGCAGTGGGGCGTCGGCGACCCGGACTCCTGGATCCCGGACTTCTTCTCCGGCTACGGCGCGGCCACCATGTACGACGACAACTACCAGCCGAAGGCCGCGTACAACGCGGTGGTGACCGCGCTCGGCGGCTCCTCCTCGCCGTCCCCGTCGGTCTCCGCCTCGCCGTCCTCGTCCGCCTCGCCGTCGGTGCCGCCGACCGGCGCGGCGTGCAAGGTCAGCACCCAGGTCAGCGCCTGGAACACCGGGCTGACCGAGAACGTGACGATCACCAACACCGGCGGCAGCGCCGTGAACGGCTGGACGCTGGCCTTCGCGCTGCCCGGCGGGCAGAGCGTCACCAACGCCTGGAACGCGACCGTCAGCCCGGCCACCGGCCAGGTCGGCGCGAGCAACCTGTCGTACAACGCGGCGATCCCGGCCGGGGGCTCCACCACCTTCGGCTTCCAGGCCAACCACACCGGCAACGCGGCCGCCGCGAGCGGCTTCACCCTCAACGGGGTGGCCTGCGCGGCGGGTTGATCCGGACCGACTGACCCGGGGCGGGCGGCCCCGGTCGGTTGAACCGGGGCCGGGCGGGACCGGGGCCGCGCCACGGGTGCGGCCGGGAACCGCCCGGCCCCGAGCCGGCCGCCTCGCGGGTGGCGGCCGGCGGCGCGGTGGGGGCGGTGCGGCGCCCCCACCGCGCGTCTTCGCGTCTTCGTGTCCGGGCGTCGCGGGGCGTCCGGCGGGAAATGCCTGGCGGCGGGCGGCGCGGTGCGGCATCGTGGCGGGTGATGACTGAGGACAGCGGTGGTGCGGCGGCGGAGCTGGGTGAGGCCGAACTCGGCCGGATGGCGGGGCGGCTGGCCCGGGTGGGCGGGATCGTCGGGGTCTGCCTGGGCGGCAGCCGGGCGCGCGGCGCGCACGCTCCCGGGTCCGACTACGACCTCGGCCTCTACTACCGCCCCGGCGAGCTCGACACCGGCGCCCTGCGCGAGCTGGCCGCCGACCTGTGCGGCAGCCCGGTCGAGGTCACCGAACCCGGCGGCTGGGGCCCCTGGGTGGACGGCGGCGCCTGGCTGGACATCGGCCCCGCCCGGGTCGACTGGCTGTACCGGGACGTGGAGCGGGTGCGCCACTACGCCGCCGAGGCCCGCCGCGGCCGGTACGAGAGCGGCCAACAGCCCGGGCACCCGTACGGCGTGCCCTCCTACTCCTACCTCGGTGAACTCGCGCTCGCCCGAGTGCTGGCCGACCCGGCCGGGGAGCTGACCGCGCTGCGGGCCGAAGTCGCGCAGTTCCCGGAGGAGTTGAGGCGGACGCTGGAGGCGGACGCCGCCTGGGAGGCGCCGTTCGCGCTGGCCAACGCGCGCAAGGGCGCCAAGCGCGGGGACGCCGCCCACGTCGCCGGGTGCCTGTTCCGGGCCGTCGGCCTGCTGGTGCACGCGCTGCACGCGCGGGCCGGGCGGTGGGTGGTCAACGAGAAGGGGGCGATCGCCTCGGCCGGACGACTGCCCTGCGCGCCACCGGAGTTCGAACGGCGCGCCCAGGAGCTGTTCCGGTTCGCCGGCACCGACCCGGTGAGCCTGGCCGCCGCGCTGGACTCGGCGGACGCCCTGACCGCCGAGGTGCTGGCCGGGGCGGGGCGCGGCTGATGGGCACCGGGATCGAGCCGTACCCGGAGCGCCCGCACCGCCGGGCCCGGCCGCTGCGCAGCCCGTACGGGCAGCGGGAGGCCGTCCGGCAGCCGGGCCGGACCCTCGCCGACCGCACGGCCACGCCCGGCGGTCGGCTGCTGTCCGTCGGAGACCGAACCGTGCGGTTGCGACCGGGAAGGAGCGTGCGGCCATGACGGTCGCCGAACTGACGACGTCCAGGCTGCTGTTGCGCCAGTGGCGGGACACCGACCTGGAGCGCTGGGCGGAGCTCAACACCGATCCGGAGGTGCGCCGGTACTTCGGGACGCTGCTCGACGCGGCGCAGGCCGCCGCTTCGCTGGAGCGGTTCCGGGCGGAGCTGGCGGAGCGCGGCTGGGGCTGGTGGGCGGTCGAACTCCGTTCCGAGCGGAGGTTCCTGGGCTTCGCCGGGCTGGACCCGGTGGACGAGGAGATGCCCTTCGACGGGGTCGAGGCCGGTTGGCGGCTGCACCGCGACTCCTGGGGGCACGGGTACGCCACCGAGGCGGGGCGGGCCGTACTCCGGTACGGGTTCGAGGAGTTGGGGCTGCCAGAGATCCTGGCGGTGATCGCCGAGGACAACGCGCCCTCGCGGGCCGTCGCGCGGCGGCTGGGCATGGCGCACGACCCGGCGGCGGACTTCCTCGATCCGAGCGTGCCGTCCGGCCCGGGGCGGCGCGCGGTGGTGTACCGGCTGCGCGGCTGAGCGGTCAGCCGGCCGTCGGGAGCAGTTGGCGGTGGGCGCGGCGCAGCAGGGCGGCGAAGCGGTCCGGGTCGGTGAGGCTGAGCAGGTGGCCGCCGGGGGTGTGGAAGAGCCGGGCCGGGGTGCCGGCGGCCCGGACGGCGGCCAGGAAGCGGCGTTCGTCGGCCCGGAACGGCAGGTCGGAGCCGCCGTTGAGGAACAGCGTGGGCGTGGTCAGCCGGCCGGCCAGGGCGAGGAAGTCGTGGCGGCGCAGCTCGGCGACGCCCTCGGTGAGCGCGGGCAGGTGGAAGCCCCCGGCGAGGACCGCCTCGGCGGACTCCGGCGGGAGCATCCGGCGCATCGCCCAGGCCTGGAAGCGGGCCGAACGCTCGTACCCCATGCGGTCGTTCAGCCGTCCGGCGGCGGCGTACGCGGCGGCCCGGCGGCCGGTGGTGCGGGCGGTGCAGCCGTGCAGCAGGAGCGCGGCGAGGTCCTCGGGGTGGCGGGCGGCGTGGGCGAGCGAGACGTACCCGCCGAGGGAGAGGCCGACCAGCAGGGGGCGCCGCCCGGTCGCCTCGTACGCCTCCCGGACGGCCAGGCGGACGGTGGCGACGGCCGCGTCCAGGGTGAACGGGCGGTCGGTGAGGGCGCCGTGGCAGGGCAGGTCGGGGGTGCTGACCCGGAACTCGGGGGCGAGGCGGCGGGCGTGCGGGCGCCACATGGCGGCGGACAGCCGGATGCCGTGCACCAGGACCAGCGGGGGAGCGGTGTCCGGGCCGAACACGGACAGGCCCGGGGCGGGCCGGCGGGAGGTCACTTCGCCTCCGCCGCGCGGTCGAGGACGGGGGAGGCCGCGAGCATGTGCTCCTGGACCAGGCCCAACACGTCGGCCGCGCGGGCGAGTTGGTCGGGCGGTGTGGCGCCGAACGCCACGGCGAGCAGCTCGCAGCGGGCGGCCCGGACCTTCGCCAGCACCCGGCGGCCCTCCGCGGTGATCGCGATGACGCCGGAGCGCCCGTCCGCCGGATCGGTGCGGCGGACGACCAGCGCGTCGGCGCGCAGCCGGCGCAACTGCAGGGAGGCCGTCGAGATGTCGATGCGCAGGCACTCGGCGATGTCGGAGACCCGCATCGGGCCCGCCGCCTCGAAGTGCTCCAGTAGCCGCAGTGCGCTGGACGGCATGTCGTACCCGGCCAGGCGGGCCACCTCGGCGCGGACGTGCTTGCTCTCGCTCCACCGGACCAGTGCGGACAGCGCCAGCTCCAGCCGCGCCAGCTCCGGCGCGGCGGTGGACGGTGGGGTGGGGGTCGCGGTCACCCGACCAGCGTACCGGGCCGGGTCGGCTCCCTCTGACGGGTCGGTAACTCGTCCCGTGCGAAGGGAAGTTGCCCTCCGGTGCGGCGAATGCTTTGATGTGTCAAAGCATTCGGTCGGGGAGGGGAACGGACCATGGGCACAGCAGTGATCACGGGCGGGACGGACGGCATCGGCCGCGCCCTCGCCACCGTCTACCTGGAACGCGGGCACCACGTCCTGGTGGTCGGCACCAACCCGGCCAAGGGCGAGGCGTTCCGGGCCGAAGCCGACCGGCGCGGCGCGGGCGGACGGGCCCACTTCCTCGCCGCCGACCTGAGCCTGGTCGCCGAGAACCGCCGCCTGATCGCGCACGTCGCCGACCACCACCCGGCGGTGGACGTCCTCGTCCTGGGCGCCCGCTACCACCGCTCCACCCGGGCCGAGACCGCCGACGGCCTGGAGAGCAACTTCGCCCTCTTCTACCTCAGCCGCTACCTGCTCTCGCACGGCCTGCTGCCCCGACTGCGGCGCTCCGCGAGCCCCGTGGTGCTCAACTTCGGCGGTGCCGGGCTGACCGGCCCCGTCCGCTGGGACGACCTCCAGCTCCGCCGCGACTACCCCGGCACCGGTGCGCTCGGCCACGGCGGCGCCCTGTGCGACCTGCTCGCCGCCCGCCTCGCCCACCTGCACCCCGACGTGCCCCAGGTCGTCAACCACCCCGGGGTGGTCGCCACCAGCTTCGCCGGCGAGTACGACCCCGCCACCGCCGCGCACGTCGACCGGCTGCGCGTCCAGGGCAAACCGGTCACCGAGGCCGTCGCCCAGATCCTCCCCCACCTCGACGCCCCCGCCCCCGGCCTCACCGCCGTCCTGGAGGGCCGCCGCGTCCCCACCGACACCCCGGCCTTCGCCCCCGCCGCCGCCCGGCGCCTGCACACCGCCACCGAACGGCTCCTCGCCGTGCTGCCGGGCTCGGCAGCGTAGCCGCCACCGGAACCGGCACCCCGGGCGGGATGCCGCCGCCGTCGGGGCACGGGGGCGCCGACGGGGCCGGCGCGGTCCCGGCCTCACCAGGGAATCGGGCCGTCCTCGGACCGGAGGGTGCCCGTCGGGCCGTCCTCGCCCGCCGTCGCCAGGTCGACCGCGACGGCCGCGCCCTCCGCCGGCGTGCGGGGCCCGCTGTGGCGGTTGAGGTCGGTCGCGCAGTAGCCGGGGCTCACCGCGTTGACCAGGATCCCTTCGGCGCGCAGTTCGTTGGCGTAGAGCACGGTGATCGCGTTCAGCGCGCTCTTCGAGGTGCAGTAGGGGAGGAGGGCCGAGGAGTAGGAGGACCACGGGCTGCCCGGGTCGGCCAGGTGGCTCACGGAGCCGAGCTCGCTGGACATGTTGACGATGCGCGCGGCGGCGGAGCGGCGCAGCAGGGGGAGCATGGCGTGGGTCACCGCGACGACGCCGAACACGTTGGTCTCGTAGACCTGCCGGAGGGCGGCGGCGGGGGTCTCGCTGGGCTTCTGCTGCCCGGAGGCGATCGCGGCGTTGTTCACGAGGATGTCGAGGCGGCCGAAGGCGGCCTCGATGCGCTCGGCGGCGGCCCGGACCGAGATCTCGTCGGTGACGTCCAGCGGTACGAACCGCACGTCGCCGCCGTCCGCGCGGAGTTCCTCGGCCGCCGCCCGGCCGCGCTCGGCGTCGCGGGCGCCGATCAGCACGGTGATGCCGAGGGCCGCGAGCCGGCGCGCCGTCTCCTTGCCGATGCCCTTGTTCGCCCCGGTGACCAGAGCGGTCTTCTGCGGGGTCGTCGGAGTCGTCGGGGTCGTCGAAGTCGTTGGAGTCGTCATGGCGGCCAGTCTTCCGTCGCCCACAGGCGGCGGGGAAAGACCGGAAGGCTCTGGACCTATAGTCCACGGGTATGAATGAGCTGGAGGTGCGGGAGCTGAGGTACTTCATCGCGGTCGCCGAGGAACTGAACTTCAGCCGGGCCGCGCAGCGCCTGGGGATGGCGCAGCCCCCGCTGTCGAAGGCGATCGCCCGGATGGAGTCCCGGCTCGGTGCGCGCCTGCTGGAGCGCACCACCCGGCAGGTGCGGCTGACCGCCGCCGGCCGGGTGCTGCTCGACCAGGCCCGGATCGCGGTCGACGCGGTGCACGCGGCGGCCCGGCGGGCCAGCCGGGCCGGTCAGCCGACGCCCCGGCTCGTCGTGGCGGTCAAGCCGGGGGGCGACGCCGGGCTGCTGCGGGAGATCCTCGCCGCCTACCGGGGAACGGGCCCGGACCTGCCGCCGCCCGAAGTCGTCGTCGGCGGCAGCGGCGAGCCGGTCGCCATGCTGCGGGACGGCCGCGCCGACGTGGCGCTGCTGCGCAGCCCGTTCGACGGCCGGGGGCTGGATTCCGAGACGCTCGTGGTCGAGCCGCGACTGGCCGTCCTGCCCGCCGCGCACCCCCTGGCCGGGCGCCGGCGGCTGCGGCCGGGCGACCTCCGGGGCGAACCGGTCCCGCGCTGGAAGGGGGCCCTCCCCTCCGCCACCGCCTACTACACGGGCCGCGACGGAGCGGAGGCGGACGGCGACCAGGCGGGCCGGGCGCCGGCCGACACCCCGGAGGGGCCGCTCGTGGCCGGCGTCGAACAGCTCCTGGAGGTGGTCGCGCTGGGCCAGGGGGTGGCGTTCCTGGCGCGCTCCACCACCAGGCTGCACCAGCGCCCGGACATCGCGTACCGGCCGGTCGACGGCCTCAGCCCCAGCGCGGTCGTGGTCGCCTGGCCGGAGACCTCGCGGTCCGCGGCCGTCGCCGCCTTCGTCCGGGCCGCCCACGACGTCGCCGCCCAGCACCCCGACCACGCGGCCGCGCTGGCCCGCTGACCGGGGCACCCGCCCCGGCCGGGCGGCCCGGGAACGGCCCGGAGCGCGCACGCCGACGGCCCCCGGCCGCGAGAGCGCGGCCGGGGGCCGTCGTGCACGGCGGGTCAGAGCAGGGTCGACCAGTAGTACCAGAAGCGGTTGAGGATCAGCAGGAGGATCACCAGGTAGGCGGCGACGGGGACGAGCCACTGGAGGGGGAGGGCGGCGAGGCGGCGCAGGGCGGCCGGGGCGGGGAGGACGCCGGTGCGCAGGTTGTGGACGGTGGTGTACCAGAAGGCGGTGATCACCACGGCCCAGACCACCATGCAGTACGGGCAGAGGGCGCCGATCTCGTACAGGGCCTGGTCGATCAGCCAGCAGACGAAGCCGAGGCCGAGCAGGGTGCCGGACTGCAGGGCGAGCCAGAACCAGCGGCGGTGGGCGGCGCCGGCGACCAGGCCCGCCCCGATGGCGGCGAGGGCGCCGAACGCGGCCAGGCCGATCAGCGGGTTGGGGAAGCCGAAGGCCTCGGCCTGGGCGGTGCGCATGACCGAGCCGCAGCTGATGATCGGGTTGATGTTGCAGCTGGGCTGGTAGGACGGGTTCTCCAGCAGCTTCAGCTTGTCGAGGGTGAGGACGGCGGAGGCCGCCAGGCCGATCAGGCCGGTGACCAGCAGGAGCCAGGAGTAGCCGCGGGAGGCGGGGACGGGGGTGCGGGCGGGGGTCACCGGGTCACCCGCCGACGGTCTGCCGGACCAGGGCGGTGAACTGCTCGCCGGTGACCGGCTTGCCGTCCTGGCCGATGACGGCGAGCGTCCTGCTGTCCAGCTTGACGGTCGGGGTGCCGGAGACACCGCTCTTGTTGAACGCGGTGGAGACCTTCGCCGCCCAGCCCTTGTAGGTGCCCTCGGTGACGGCCTTGGTGAACGCGTCGGTCTTCAGTCCGGGCACCTGCCCGGCCAGGTCGAGCAGGTGGTTGACGTCGCCGAAGCCGTCCTCGGACTCGGCGGGCTGGTTGGCGTACAGCACGTCGTGGAACGCCTTGAACTTGTCGACGCCCTCGTCGAGCGCCGCGCCCGCCGCGGCCAGCGCGGTCTTCGAGCCCTTGCCGCCCAGGTTGCCGTCCAGGAACGTGGCCAGGTGGTACTCGATCTTGTAGTCGCCCTGGTCGGCGAGCTGCTGGACGGTCTGGCCGGCCGAGGTCTCGAACGCCCGGCAGACCGGGCAGCGGAAGTCCTCGTACACGGCCAGGGTGTGCGGGGCGTCGGCCTTGCCGTACACGACCACGGTGTCGTCGGTGGCCGAGGTGTTGGCGGGGGCGACGGCCGCCGCCGTCGGGGTGCCGTCGTCCTTCGAAGCGCTGGAGACGGCGAGCGCGGTGCCGCCGGCGATCACGGCCACCGCGGCGGCGACCGAGACGGCCACGGTCAGGCCGCGGCGGCGCTTGGCGGCCCGGGCCTCGGCCTGCTGGGCCTGCTTGAGGCGCTCGCGGGCGGTGGCGCGCTGGTTCGGGTTCTGGTTCTTCGGGGTGCTGGTCATGGTGATCCGTCGTCTCCTCGGCACCCGGCGGCGGCCCGGCGCCCGTGGCCCGTACGAGGGTGTGCGGGGGCGGGGCGGGGCGCGGCACGGCCGGGGTGCTGGTTCAGGGAAGGGGAGGGGCGGGCGCGCGCAGGGGCGCCCGGGACGGAACGCGTCCGGGTCGGCGGTCCGTCAGGCGGCGAGGGCCGGCTGCGGGGGGCCGCGACGCGGAGCGGGAGCGAGGAGGAGGACCTGCGGACGGTGCGGTGCGGGCCCGGTGCCGGGGGGCGGCAGCAGCTCCGCCGGGCAGCCCGGGCGGGCGGTCGGCAGCAGGGCGCGCCACGGCGCGGGCAGCAGCCGGGCCAGTGCGTCCAGCGCCTCGGTGACGCCGCAGAGCGCGGCGTCCGCCAGCCGCAGCCAGGCCGCGGCGGCCAGCGCCAGCGCCAGGTGGACGGCCAGCACCAGCAGGCGCAGCAGGCCCGCCGAGTCGTGCGTCCACTGCGCGAACAGCTCCGAGCCGCCCACCGAGTCGCCGCCGCAGACCAGCAGGTCCACGCCCCGGACGGGCCGCGCACAGGCGTCCTGGCCGAGGTTGAACGCGGTGTTCAGCAGCAGCTCCACCGGCACCAGCACGGAGGACAGCAGCAGGAAACGGCGGCGCGCCCCGTCGAGGACCACCGCCAGCAGGAAGACCGCGACGCTCGCCGCCGCGACCAGGGTGAGCGGCAGGGCGCGCCCGGTGATCGCCACCTGGCCGAACGCGGCCAGCGGCACGGCGAGCGCGGTGAACACCGCGCCCCGCAGGGCCTTGGTCGCGTGAATGCCGGTCATGGTGAAGGAGTATGGCACGCCGAACGTCCCGGGGACGAGGGCCGGACGGCCCCCGCCGCGGGCGCCTGATCCGTGAATAAGCCCTGCATAAAGGGGGTTTCGGGCGGGCGGGGCACGGGCGGGGGACGGGCGGCGGGGGGTCCGGGGGAGCGGCCGCGGACGGCGCGGGGGTGGGGAGCGTCACGCGCCCCGGGTGGCGCTCACCACAGTTCGACGGTGTGCGCCCGGACGCGCTCGGCGATGCCGGACAGCGCCTCGCCGACCGGGAGCGGGTCGAGCCGCCGGCCGTCCCGCAGCCGGAGGGACAGGGTGCCGTCGGCCGCCTCGCGCGGGCCGAGCACCGCCAGGTACGGGGCCGGCCGGGCCGCCCGCACCCGGGCCCCGAGCGAACCGCGCTCCGCGCCCAGCACCTCCGCCCGCAGGTCCAGCTCCAGGCAGCGCCCCGCCAGCGCGGCCGCCCGCTCCTCCTGCTCCGGGCCCAGCGGCAGCACCGCCAGCTGCACCGGCGCCAGCCAGGCCGGGAACGCCCCGCCGTGCCGCTCCAGCAGGTGCGCCACCGCCCGCTCCACGCTCCCCACCACCGACCGGTGCACCATCACCGGCCGGTGCCGCGCCCCGTCCGCCCCCACGTAGTGCAGGTCGAACCGCTCCGGCTGGTGGAAGTCGACCTGCACGGTGGACAGGGTCGACTCCCGCCCCGCCGCGTCCACCACCTGCACGTCGATCTTCGGCCCGTAGAACGCCGCCTCGCCGACCCCCTCCTCGTACGGCAGGCCCAGCTCCGCCAGCACCCGCACCAGGACCGCGGTCGCCCGCTCCCACAGCTCCGGGCGCGCCGCGTACTTGCCGCCCGGGCCCGGCAGCGACAGCCGGTAGCGGGACGGGACCACGCCCATCGCCCGGTACGCCGCCGCGATCAGCTCCAGCGCGCCGCGCACCTCCGCCGCCGCCTGCTCCGGGGTGCAGAACACGTGCGCGTCGTTCAGCCGGATCGCCCGCACCCGGCTCAGCCCGCCCAGCACGCCCGAGCGCTCGGAGCGGTACATGTCTCCCAGCTCGGCCATCCGGAACGGGAGTTCGCGGTAGCTGCGGGATCGGGAACGGAACAGCAGCGCGTGGTGCGGGCACAGGCTCGGACGCAGCACCAACTGCTCCTCGCCGCCCATCTCCAGCGGCGGGAACATGTCCTCCCGGTAGTGCGCCCAGTGCCCCGAGAGCTCGTACAGCTCGCGCTTGCCCAGCACCGGCGAGTACACGTGCCGGTAGCCCGCCCGCCGCTCCAGGGCGTGCACGAAGTCCTCCAGGCTGCGGCGCACCGCCGCGCCGTCCGGCAGCCAGTACGGCAGGCCGGAGCCGATCAGCGGATCGGTGCCGAACAGGCCCAGCTCGCGGCCGAGCCTGCGGTGGTCGGCGGGGGCGGGGCGGTCGGCCGGTTCGGGGCGTTCGGGGCGGTCGATGCGGTCGGACACGGCGGTCTCCTCGGGTCGTTCGGACGAGGGGCCGGGCCGCCGGTGGGGACGCGCGCACGCGAGAGCCCCGGAGCACTCGGCCCCGGGGCTCGCACACGGCTGTCAGCGCGCCGGGACACTCTCCGGCGTCGTCGTCGACATCGCGGCACGCTTCATGCCCGCCACCGTAGCCGCCGGCCCGCCGACCGGCACCCGAATATCCGGTCCGCAGGCGCGGGCACCGCCGTCCTCACCAGGCTGCCCGCTCCCGAGGGCGCTCCCGCCCGGTACCGCGCCTGCGCCCGCTCGCCCCTGCTGCCGCGCCGCGCCGCCGCCTGACGGGGGGTCGGCCGGCGGGGGTCGGCCGGCGGGAAGCCGGGTGGACCGGCCCGGACAGGACCTAAGGTGGTCGGTGTCCGTACGGTGCAGTTCGACCCGGCAGGAGACCGCCTTGGCCACGGCCGCCACCAGTGTTCTTCCCGAACTCGACGCCGAGGCGTTCGCCCGCTGGCGGGCCGGCGGCGGACGGATGGTCGATCTGCTGCGGGCGGTGGGGGAGTTGGGGCCGGTCGCGGGCTTCCGGCTGGGGGACCGGCGGGTCGTGCTGGCGACCGGGGCCGAGGCGGTGCAGCAGGTGCTCGCGAAGCGGACCGAGGTGTACGTGAAGCGCGGGCACCGGGTCAAGCCGCTGCTCGGGGGCGGGCTGCTGTGCGCCGCGGGGGAGCCCTGGCGGCGCCAACGCAAGCTGCTGCAACCGCAGTTCACCGGCCGGGGGATCAAGGCGTACGAGCCGCAGATCCGGGCGGCGGTGGCGGCCACCGCCGCCCGCTGGCGGGCCGCCGCGGCCACCGGGGAGGCCCGGGAGATCGACGCGGACCTGCGGTACTTCTCCCTGGACGTGATCTGGCGCTCGCTCACCGCGCACCCGCTCGACCCGGAGACGCACCGGCGGCTGGTCGCCGCCGGGGAGGGTTTCGCCGCGATCCCGGCGTTCGCGCCGGCGACGGGCGGCGCCGAGACCGATTTCCGGGAGGCCAACGAGCACGTCGACCGGGTCGCCGAGCACGCCATCGCCCTCGCCGGACAGGCGGAGGAACCCGGGCTGGTGCAGGTGCTGCTCCGGGCGGCGGCCGAACTCCCGGACTACACCGAGCGCTTGGTGCGGGACGAGCTGATGACGCTGGTGGTGGCCGGGTACGAGACCACCGCCACCGCGCTGAGCTGGCTGTTCCTGCTGCTGGACGCGCACCCCGAGCAGCGCGACCTGGCGCTGGCCGCCGGCCCGGCCGGCTCCGCCGAGCGGACGGCCGCGATCCGGGCGCTGGTGGACGAGACGCTGCGGCTGTACCCCGTGGCCTGGCTGATGCCCCGGTACGCGGCCGAGGACGACGTGCTGGAGGGCTGCCCGGTCGAGGCCGGGACGACGGTGCTGGTCTCCCCCTACCTGACGCACCGGGACGGGCGGCTGTGGCCGGACCCGGAGGAGTTCCGCCCGCAGCGCTTCCTGGACGCCGGGCGGCGGCCCGCCACCGGCGCGTACTTCCCGTTCGGCCTCGGGCCGCGGGCCTGCCTGGGGGCGCAGTTCTCGATCCGCGAGACGGTGCTGCTGCTGGAGGAACTGCTGCCCGCCTACCGGGTGCGGGTCACCGAGGCCCCGGCCGGAGCCGGGTACGGGCTCACCGTGCACCCCGACGGGCCGATCCGGGCCGTGCTGCACGCCGAGGGGGACAAGTAGCGGGTGGGGAAAAGGGTTTGTGGGGCGGGCTGACCGGCTGACAGGGTCGGGTGCTGTGACGAGAACAGCGGAGACCCGTCCCGAGCGCCCCGTCGCCCTGGTCACCGGCGTGGGCCGGACGGTCGGCATCGGCGCCGCCATCGCCGAGCGGCTCGCCGCCTCCGGGTGGGACGTCGCGTACAGCTACTGGACGCCGTACGACAGCCGGATGAGCTGGGGCGTCGAGGAGGGCGCGGCGGAGGCCGTCGGCGCGCTGCTCGCGGGCCACGGCGCGCGGCACCTGGCGGTGCCGGCCGACCTGGCCGACCCGGCGGCGCCCGCCCGGCTGTTCGAGCGGGTGGAGGCCGGGCTGGGGCCGGTCACCGCGCTGGTGATGAGCCACGCGGAGTCCGTCGACTCCGGGCTGCTGGACACCACGGTGGAGAGCTTCGACCGGCACTTCGCGGTCAACGCCCGGGCGAGCTGGCTGCTGGTCCGCGAGTTCGGCCTGCGCTTCACCGGCGAGTTCGGCACCGGCCGGATCGTCGCCCTGACCAGCGACCACACCGCGGGCAACCTCCCGTACGGGGCCAGCAAGGGCGCGCTGGACCGGATCACCCGGGCCGCCGCCCGCGAACTCGCCCACCTCGGGGTCACCGCCAACGCGGTCGACCCCGGCCCCACCGACACCGGCTGGATGAGCGAGCAGCACCGGGCCGACATGATCCGGCACACCCCGCTGGCCCGGCTCGGCACCCCGCGGGACGCCGCCCACCTGGTCGACTTCCTCTGCTCGCCGCAGGGCCAGTGGATCAACGGCCAACTCCTGCAGAGCAGCGGCGGCTTGAAGTAGCGGGGGCCGGGGGCCGGCGGACCGGGCTACTCGGGCTGCTCGGTCAGGGCGCGCAACTCGCGCGTGCGGTCGGCCAGTTGCTCGTGGGTGAGCTCGCCGGTCAGGTCGGTCAGGCTGCCCATGGTGTTGCCGTCCGCCCAGGCGCAGACGCCGTACTCCTGGCCGGGCTCGCCGACGGTCGCGCAGGCGAGCGCGCCCTTCAGCGGGCCCGGCGGGTAGGTCTGCATGTCGTGGACCGGGGTGCCGTCCTCCAGCGAGCCGCCGTCGGGCGAGTAGCCGCCGAGCATCTTGGTCGCGGCCTGCGCGGCGTCCGGCACCGAGCCCTTGCTGTCCATCGCCACGGCCACCAGTTCGCTGTCCCACAGCCCGGTGGCGCCCGGCTGCCCGTACCCCTGCACCTGGGTGCTCCACGGGACGTGGAACCCGGCTTTCTGCCTCTCGTAGGAGGTCCGGAGGGTGGTGAGGCCCTGGTCGTCGGCGGCCCGGGTCAGACCCGCGAAGTCGGTCGGCAGCGCGACCCTGTGCCGGGTGGCCTCGGAGTCCACCGACCGGATCGCCAGGTACGCGGCGAGCAGCACCGCCAGGCAGGCCGAGACGGCGCCGACCTGCTTGCGCGTCACCTTCCGGTACCAGGGCAGGACCGGCTGCGGCTGGTCGCCGGCCGCCCAGAACGACCGCAGGCTGTCGATCGACCGCGGTTCCGGCCGCTCCTGCGGTCTCGGCTGCGCCTGCTGCTCCTGCGCGGGGTCCGGCACCGGCTCTCCTCGGGTGGTGGAATCTGATCTTCCGGTTGTCGTGCGCGAGCACTTTACCGACAGCCCCGCCGGGGCCGGCACCGGCCCCGGCGTTCACGAACCGCCCCGGTTCAGGGGGGAGGCGGGGCGTCAGTCACGGACCCGGAGCCGGGCGCGGCCGAGCACCCCGAGCAGCAGGGCCACCCCGACCAGCACCGCGGCCGAACGGAACGGGCCGGTCGCGGACGGCAGCGTCCCGGCCGCCAGCAGCGGGCCGACGGCGGCGCCCAGGTTCAGCGCGGCCGTCGCGTACGCGCCCGCCATCGTGGGCGCACCCGAAGCCTCGTACAGCGCCCGGGTGATCAGCGTCGCGCCGACCGCGAAGGACAGCGCCCCCAGCAGCGGCACCAGCGGCAGCAGCACCGCCGGACGCCCCGCGCCCGCAGCCAGCGCCGGCCAGCCGAGCAGCAGCAGCGGCCCGCCCACGGCCAGCACCCACCGGGAGCGAGTGTCGGCCAGCCGCCCCGCCGCGCTCACCCCCAGGAAGGTGCCCGCCCCGAACAGCACCAGCACCACGGGCACCCAGCCCCGCCCCAGCCCCGCCGGGCCGGTCACCACCGGGGCCAGGAAGGTGAACGCGCCGAACGTCCCCGCGTTCACCAGCGCCGCCAGCACCAGCGTCAACCACACCCGGGGACGGGCCAGTTCGGCCAGCTCGGCGCGCAGCGGCGGCCGACCCGAACCGTCCGCCCCCGCCGGGACGCCCAGCAGCACCCCGACCGCCGCCGGGACGCACAGCACCGCCACCGCCCAGAACGCGGCCCGCCAGTCCAGCAGTTGGCCCAGCAGCGCGCCGGCCGGCACCCCCACCACGGTCGCCGCCGTCGTCCCCGACAGCAGCACGCCCAGCGCCCGGCCCTTCCGGTCCGGCGCCACCAGCGCGGCCGCGGTGGCCACCGCCAGCGCCAGGAACCCGGCGTTCGCCAGCGCCGCCACCACCCGGGTGGCGAACAGCACCGCGAACGACCCCGTCACCGCGCCGACCGCGTGCGCCAGCGCGAACACCGCCACGAAGGCGAACAACCCGGCCCGGCGCGGCCACCGCCGCGCCCAGGCCGCCATCAGCGGCGCGCCCGCCACCATCCCGAGCGCGAAGCCGGACGCGAGGGTGCCCGCCGTCCCGACGGACACGCCGAGGTCGGCGGCGAGGTCCGGCAGCAGGCCGGCCGGCATGAACTCCGAAGTGCCCGTGGCGAACACGGCCAGGGCGAGCAGATACAGGGGGAGGGGCATCGAAGGTGACTCCGGGCGAAGTGGGGAACGAGAACGGACTCCGTCTCGGCCACCACGGCCAACCCCGCCACGCGCACGCGCCCGGCCGCCGCACGGCGGCACGACAGCCGCGCGGTCACACTCCGGGCATCAGGCGCTCAGGACGTCTCGGGGGCTGACGGCGTGACCGAAAGCCCCCACCTCGTCCGACTCGGGACTCACCACGCCCCCACCCTACCGACCCGGCGCGCAGGAGGACGTCGAAGGGGGCGCCGGATCGACCGACCGTCCCACCGGTCAGTGCGCGGTGGCGAGTTCGCCGCTGAGGCGGTCGTGCAGGGCGGCGCTCGGGTGGTTGAGGCCGGTGATCTCGGCGGTCTTGCCGCGCTGGGCGTACTTGGCGCGGACGGTGTCGAGGGCGGCGACCGAGGAGGCGTCCCAGACGTGGGCGGCGGTGAGGTCGATGACGACCAGGTCGGGGTCGCCGGCGTAGTCGAAGCGGGTGGTGAGGTCGTTGGCGGAGGCGAAGAAGAGCGCGCCGGTGACGGTGTAGACCGTGCGGGTGCCGTCCGGGTCGGGGGCGGCGGTGACCTCGGCGTGGTGGGCGACGCGCTTGGCGAAGACGGCCATGGCGAGCAGCGAGCCGACCACGACGCCGATCGCCAGGTTGCCGGTGGCGACCACCACGACCACGGTCACCGCCGTGACGGCGAGTTCGCCGGCCGGGAGGCGGCGCAGGGTGGCCGGGGCGATCGAGTGCCAGTCGAAGGTGCCGAAGGAGACCATCACCATGACGGCGACCAGCACGGCCATCGGGATCCGCGAGACCACCGGCCCGAAGACCAGGCAGAGCAGCAGCAGGAACGCGCCGGCGCAGAAGGTCGACACCCGGGTGCGGGCGCCGGACACCTTCACGTTGATCATCGTCTGGCCGATCATCGCGCAGCCGCCCATCCCGCCGAGCAGCCCGGTCACGATGTTGGCGACGCCCTGCCCGATCGACTCGCGCCGCTTGTCGGACCGGGTGTCGGTGATCTCGTCCACCAGCTTCGCCGTCATCAGCGACTCCATCAGCCCCACCAGCGCCATCGCCAGCGCGTACGGCGCGACGGTGGCCAGGGTGTCGAGGGTGAACGGCACGTCCGGCAGGCCCGGGACGGGCAGCGAGGACGGCAGCGCGCCCTTGTCGCCGACGGTGGGCACCGCGATGCCCGCGCCGACCGTCACCAGTGTCAGCGCCACGATCGACACCAGCGGCGCCGGGACGACCCCGGTCAGCTTCGGGAACCCCACCATCACCGCGAGGGCGCCCGCCAGCAGCGGGTAGACCGCCCACGGGACGTGCGTCAGCTCCGGCAGCTGGGCCAGGAAGATCAGGATGGCGAGGGAGTTGACGAACCCGACCATCACCGAGCGCGGCACGAACCGCATCAGCTTCGCCACGCCCAGCGCGCCCAGCACGATCTGGAACACCCCCGCCAGGATCACCGCCGCGACCAGGTGGCCGAGGCCGTGCTCCCGGTTCAGCGGGCCGATCACCAGCGCCACCGCGCCGGTCGCCGCCGAGATCATCGCCCGCCGGCCGCCCACCACCGAGATGGTCACGGCCATCGTCACCGACGCGAACAGGCCGATCTTCGGATCGACCCCGGCGATCACCGAGAACGAGATCGCCTCCGGGATCAGCGCCAGCGCGACCACCAGGCCCGCCAGGACTTCGGTGCGCCACACCTTGGGATCGGAGCACCAGGCGGGCAGCCGGAGGGACCGGGACACGGCGGAGGAGGACAAGAGGCGGCAACCCGTCGGGACGTGGGGATGGGCGGGGGAGAATGGAGGGAGGACCCGAACCCTACCCTAACGTGAGGGTAGGGTTCGTTCGGGGAGCGGAGGGAAGGGCACAGCGTGGACGAGGGCAGCGGCGGGCGCGAGGACGGGCACATGCAGATCGGCGAGGTCGCCGCCCGCACCGAACTCTCCCTGCGCACCATCCGCCACTACGAGGAGACCGGCCTGGTCGTCCCCTCCGCCCGCTCCCGGGGCGGCTTCCGCCTCTACACCGAGCGCGACGTCGCCCGGCTGATGGTGATCCGCCGGATGAAACCGCTCGGCTTCACCCTCGACCAGATGCGCGAACTCCTCGACGCCACCGACCGGCTGGACGCCGACGGCCCCTACGACCGGGCGGCCGGCGGACGACCCGCCCTGCTCGACCTCGTCCGCACCTACGAACGCGCCGCCGCCGAACAGGTCGACCGCCTGCGCGTCCAACTCGCCCGCGCCGAGGACTTCGCGCACACCCTGCGCACCCGCCTGGAGGGGGAGGACGCGGCGGAGCGGGCGTAGGTCAGGGCCGGGTGGGCCGGACGAAGCCGAGCCGCGCCGCCGCGGCCCGCGCCCGGTCCGAGTCGCCGTCACCACCCGGGTCGAACCGTTTTCCGAAGGCGGCCTTCCGAACGTGACGCGCGGTGGGCGACCGGCCTCAGGAGCGGGCGTCGCGCCACTCGGCGACGACCGACTCGACGTGGACGTCCACCCGCGCCGGGCGGCGCAGCGCGGCCGCGATCCGGGCGTCGGCCTCGGCGCGGCGGCCGGGCGGCAGCGGTCCGGCCGGCGCCAGCCGGGCGGTGTCCAGCGCCGCGCGCAACTCGGCCCGCAGCGCCGGTGGCGGCGGGTGGGGCAGGGCCGCGCGCTCCGCCCTCGCCCCGGTCCACCACGGCTCGTGGCACGGCCGTCCCTCCCCGGGCAGCGGCTCCCCGGCCCCCGGCAGGCCGTCGAACGCGGCGCGCCCGGCGGTCTCGCGTTCCGTCATGCGGTGAGGTCCTCCCGTGCCGAGGGGGCTGGCGTCGGCCTCGATCCTACGGGAGCCCTCCGCCCGCCCGGGGGCCCGGAGCCGGGGAGCGCGGAGGACGGGGGAGGGGGCACGGATGGCGGGGGAGCGCCCGCGAGGGGCGGGGGGCGCCGCCCGCCGGGTCACAGTTCCACGCGCCGCTCCGGGGTGGCCGGGTCCAGGGCGGGCCCGTACCGCAGCAGCACGCTCGCCGGGCGGAACGGCAGCCTCCGCAGGGTGGGTTCGGCGACGGCGAACAGGGCGTCGGCGTCCGGGCCGTAGGCGAAGAGCAGCACCTCGCCGCCCCCGAACTCGTTGCCGTCCCACTCGCCGACACCGGCCCGTTCGACCAGCTCGGCCACCAGCCGCTCGGCCGCGCGGACGGTCGCCCGGTCGCCCGGCGTGCCGTCACCGCCGCCCGGGAGCCGGAACCGCGCGATGACGGACTGCTCGACGGGCTGTTCGGCGGCCCGCCGGACGCGGTGGTGAGTGATGTCGTCAGCTTCGTCGGTCACCCGTGAACGCTCTCACCCCGCGACGACAACCGGCCCCGGCCGGCTCAGGACCACAGGGCGCGGGCGAGCGCGCTGCCGGTGAAGGCCGCGCCCAGGCCGGCGGCCAGACTGGCGGCGACGTTGGCCAGGGCGTAGGAGCGGGCGCCGCCCTCGGCGAGCCGGAGCGTCTCGTAGGAGAAGGTGGAGTAGGTGGTCAGGGCGCCGCAGAAGCCGGTGCCGATCAGCAGTCGGAGATGGGGGGAGACCGCGCCGGCGGTCGCCGCGCCGGTGAGCAGGCCCAGCACCAGCGAGCCGGAGACGTTGACGGCGAAGGTGCCCCAGGGGAAGACGGTGTCGTGGCGGGACTGCACCGCCCGGTCGGTCAGGTAGCGGAGCGGGGCGCCGACGGCAGCCCCGGCGATCACCAGCAGCCAGTTCACTTCCGGCCCTCCGCGCCGCCGCCGACGTAGCGGATCACCTCGCAGTCGTCGAGGATCACCAGCCCTTCGGTGACCAGTTCGTCCAACTGCGGCAGGAACGCCCGGACGCGCTCCTCGCTGTCCACGATCACGATCGCCACCGGCAGGTCGTCACCGAGCGACAGCAGCCGGGCGGTGTGCACCCGGGAGGACGCGCCGAAGCCCTCGACGCCCCGGAAGACGCTCGCCCCCGCGAGGCCGGCGGCGTGCGCGCGGTGCACGATCTCGCTGTACAGCGGCCGGTGGTGCCACAGGTCGTCCTCCCCGACGAACACCGTCACCCGCAGCGCGCGGCCGGTGAGCCTGGTCATCGTGCCGCCCTCCGCCCGATCGCCCGGCGGGCCGCCGCCGCGCCCGCCCACACCGACAGCAAGGCCGCGCCCAGCGTCGCGGCCAGGTAGCCCAGCGCCGTCGCGGCGTGCCCGCCGTCGAGCAGTCGCTGGGCGTCCACCGCGTAGGTGGAGAAGGTGGTGAACCCGCCCAGCACGCCGGTGCCGAAGAACGGCCGCACCAGCGGGGGCGCCGCCCACGCCTCGGTGACCACCACCAGGAAGACGCCGATCACCGCGCAGCCCACCGCGTTCACCACCAGCGTGGTCCACGGGAAGCCGTCCGGTTCGGTCGGCCACGCCAGCCCCGCCGCGTAGCGGGCGCACGCGCCGAGCGCACCGCCGACGGCGATCACGCCGAGCGTCGCCCGGGCCCGGTGCGGTGCGGGCGCCGGTGCCGCTGTCACGGGGGCCGGCTGTTCGGCCGGCCGCTCGGCCGGGAGGCGTTCCACGGACACACTTCTCCTACTCGCGAGGCACCCGGGCAGGCGGGCGCGACAGCCGAGTAGGGACCGTCGGCGGCGATCGCCGCGGTTCGGGTCCGGCGGGCCCCACCGCCGTCCGGCGCCAGGAGGCGCCGAGGAACCCCAGTTTATCCGCCACTCCGTCCCGGGGGGACATCCGGGCGGCGGTGCCGCCCGGTCCTCGCGGCCGGGCGGGCCCCTCGCGGACGTGCGCGAGGGGCCCGCGTCCGGACGGTGCCGGGGCCGGAAGAGGTTCCCCCCGGGGGCGGGTCAGGCGGAGGGGGACGGCCGGCCCGCCCGGGCCCGGCGGACGAGTTGGACCACTCCCGCCCCCGCGGCCGCGGCCCCCAGCGGGACGAGGCAGGCTCCCCCGTACTGGGCCAGCAGGAACAGCGGCTCCGAGCCGTCCAGGGCCGCGAACGCGAGGGGGAGCAGCCAGGGCAGGGGGCCGAGGGCCACCCCGGCCGCCCGGAGCACGTCCGGCCGCCGGCCCGACAGGCGCAGCAGCAGCACGACGGCCGTCGCCGTGTACAGCCAGAACGTCCCGTCCCACAGGAACAGGCTCTCAAGGAGCGGGATCTGGTAGTGGGCCACCGCGAGCATCGGAACGGCGATGCCCAGCGCGAGGCCCGCGGCCTCCCACCTCCCCCGGGCCGTCACGTCCACCAGCCCGGACGGCGCGAGCAGGAGCAGCGCGCCGACGGCTGCCAGGCTCACCATGGGGCCGACCTCCCACAGCATGAACACCCCCAGCGACCACAGGACGCCGACGCCGACGAGCGCGGCGAGCGCGCCGGTGATCCGGGCCGCCTTCCAGCGGCCCGTGACGGCGAACGCGAGGGCCAGTAGCCACGGCAGGTTGCCGGCCAGCAGCAGGATCGCGCCCTGCACGGCGTAGCCCAGGCCGAGGTTGGGGTACGGGTACCGGAGCCGGTGCACCATCGGGTGCAGCTGCGGCAGCAGGAAGAACAGGCAGCGGCCGGCGACGATGGCGAGGGCGACGGGCGCCGCGCCCGCCAGGACCCGGCCGGCCGGGTCGGTGGGGCCGATGCGCAGCCGCAGCCGCAGGGCGTGCGCGGCGAGGTCGAACCGTTCCCGGAGCACGGCGCGCCCGGGCAGCCCCTCGGTGGTCTCGGCGAAGACGGCGGCGATGTCCTCGCCGTGGGCGGCCCGGTAGTGGACCGGGTAGAGGTTCATCAGCAGGCGCCCGGCCCGTGGCGCGTCGGGGGTGGTCATGCGCGGGCTCCGTTCGGACGCAGGCGGGCGGCGGGTCGGCGTTCGCCCTCGGCGAGCCGGCGTTCGGCCTCGGCGACGGCCAGGCGGAGCCGCCGGGCCTCCTCGCGGAGCAGGTCCTGCCCCTGCTCGGTGAGGGTGAAGGTGCGGCGCAGCCGTCCGCCGACCACCTCCTCGCTCTCGATCCCGACCAGCCCTTCCTGCAGCAGCCGGTCGAGCGCGGTGTAGAGGGTGCCCGTGCTGAGCCTGGTGCGGCCTCCGGAGATGGCCAGCACCTCCTGGATGATCGCGTACCCGTGCCGGGGGGCGTCGGCCAGTGCCGTGAGCACGAGCCTTGTGGGTTCCCGTAGTTGACGTTCGGTCATGGGGCGAGCATAGGGCTACTGTCGCCATATGTCGATTGCTTACCTATCGCGGTCCGGTCCGGACGCCCGGCCGGCCGGCGGCACGCGGAGGCCCTGCGGTCGGGCCCGACCCCCGAAGCGGGCCCGAGGTCCAGCAGCCGAGGCTGCTGCCGTCGGCGGCCGGGTTGTCCATCCGGCGCAGGCAGCCGTTGCCCATCCGGAGCTTCTCGCCGACGTAGTAGTCGCCGGGGTCGGTGCTGTTGCCGGCGTAGAACTCGACCATGGTGCCGAAGATGTCGGACGTCGCCTCGTTGAGGCCGCCGGACTCGCCCGAGTAGTTGAGGTTGGCGGTGGCGGCGGTGACGCCGTGGCTCATCTCGTGACCGGCCACGTCGAGCGCGGTGAGCGGGGTGTTGCCGTTCTGCGAGGAGCCGTCGCCGAAGGACATGCAGAAGCAGGAATCGTCGTAGAAGGCGTTCAGCAGCTGGTTGTCCACGTGCACGTACGCCGGGGCGCCGCGGCCGTCGTTGCGGATGCCGGAGCGGTTGAAGGCGTCCACTGCGGCGCTCTCGCGGCTCGAAGTGGAGCCGTTGCCGCAGGAGTTGGTCGGCTTGGAGGACGTCCGGGCGCTGCGCCCGCCTCGCCGCCGGTGGGGCGAGCAACCGCGACATCGCCGCGACCCTCACCGTCAGCGTCAAGACGGTCGAGGCCACCCTCACCCGGGGCTACCGGAAACTCGGCCTGCACTCACGCGTCCAACTCGCCTACGCCGTCACCCCCGTACGCGAATGACCGGCCGGTGGCGGTGGCGGCGACGAAGGCCGCCCAGGCGGCAGGGGTGAACTCCAGGACGGGGCCGCCCGGGTCCTTGGAGTCGCGGACGCGGCCCGGGTGGGCATCGTCCACCTCGATGCACTGGCCACCGTTGCCGTTGCTGTAACTGCTCCTGCGCCAACGGGCGCTGTCGGGCGCGGTCATGGTGGATCCTTTCGGCGCGGGCGTGATCGTTGCTCTCGGGAACTGCCGCAACATCATCGGCTGATCCGACCTCAGATGGCAGGGCGCACCGGGGCGTTCGGGGGGCGCCCTCCGCCGGTGCCGAGCCGGGTCGGGCTGGGCTGGGCTGGGCTGGGCTGGACTGCCGGGAACGACATCGGCCCCGGCCCGCCGGTGAGGGCGGAGCGGGGCCGAGGCGGTTGGTGGCGGGTCAGACGGTGCCGAACTCGCCGGTGACGGTGGCGGAGACGAAGGAGGACCAGGCGGCGGGGCTGAACTCCAGGACGGGGCCGCTGGGGTCCTTGGAGTCGCGGACGTGGCCGGGGTGGGCGTCGTCCACCTCGATGCAGTCACCACCGTTGCCGTTGCTGTACGTGCTCTTCCGCCAAGAGCGAGGTTCGGTGGAGGCGAGGGAAACATTGGGCTGCATCGGGGCTAGTCCTTCCAGCGCGGATCTGATCATGAGCTCAGACTCCTCGAAAGACAGCGCCTGAGACCGCAGTCGATTGTAGAGCGCCTGCCGTTCAGTGACCTCTTGTGTTTCCTCGAAGATCGTTCCGATGCGGCTGCTCTCCTCGTAGGCGAGCCGCTCACCGTCCGGCATCGTCAGCAACGACAGTGAGGCGTACTCGGAGTGGGCGCCGGCGGAGAAGGGCAACACCTGGACTTCCACGTTGGGTTGTTCTGCAACGTTCAGAAGCACCTGCAACTGCTCCATCATTTCCCCCGGAGTGCCGATTCGGCGGCGGAGGGCTGATTCATCCAGGATGAACGAGTACCGACACTCCTGGCTGTGCAGCCTCAACTGCCGCCCCATCCGGGCCTTCACCAGCTCTTCCACTTCCTCCGCAGGCGAGAACGGGTTGGCTGCGCGAAGCAAGTGCCGTGCGTGAGAAGGAGTCTGGAGCAGGCCGTGAACGATGGGGCTGTAGCACTCGTACAACATGGCCTGATCGACTGTTGCCAGGATTTCCTGGTACCGCGCCGGGTGCGCCTCCTGCCGGGCGAGCGGGAGGACGCGGGCGAAGAAGCCGTCCGTTTCGAAGATCTCGTCCAGGCGCTCGGAGAGGCCGTTGGGCACCTTGATGTCGCCGGTCTCGACTCGGGAGAGCGTGCTCGGGGAGAAGTGCACCAGGGCGGCGAGCTTTTCCAGGCTCAGCCCCCGCTTCTCCCGCATCAGTCGCGCCTCGGACCCGTAGTAGTGCCGCATGCTTTGCATCGGATTCACCTTGCGTGACTTCCCGGCCACCTCCGCCCCTTTCCCCGCGCCTTCGACTGCCCGGTGCCCTTCGTGCGTGACCCGCACGGTCCTTGCAGATTCCGGCGATCATGGACTTTCCGCTTCTCAAGCCTAGTCCCGAACCGTGAGGATGGGGGCACGGAAAGTGACATCCGTGACGGTCGAACGGCAGTACGGAGCAGGCGATATGACGTTCAGTCAACCGATGGATTCCAGCCGGGCGGGCACCCCGCCGCCCACCGGCCGCGAGCAGCGGACGCTGGGGCGGCGGCTCGGGATCACGCCGTTGCGGACGGCGCAGGAGCGGGTGAACCACATCGCGGCCGAGTTGAACAGGCTGACGGGGGACCGGCCCTCGGTGACGTGGGGGGACGGCGGGGTGCTGCGGGTGTCCGTCCGGGTGCTGGGGCTGCACGACGCGGAGCTGGCGACGACGGTGCTGGCGGTGCTGGGGCAGGGGGACAGGTACGGACACCGGCGGACGGCGCTGGGGGAGTACGTGTGGGCGGAGATCGGTGGGAAGCGCGTGACGGACCCGAACGGGAGTCGGAAGTGAGCGAGTTGGTCGAGTTCTACCCCCACGGCGTGTTCGGCCTGCACTGGGAGGCGACCGCGGAGGACGCGGACGAGGAGGTCCGGGGGGTCGTGCTGGCGGAGGCGGAGGACGGCCGGATCGCGCTCGCGCACATCGACGACCCGAGCCAGGTCCTGTTCCTCACCTCGGGCGAACTCGCCGCGCTGCGCGACGCGTTGGCGGGCGGCGAGCTCGACTACCTGCTGGCCGGCGGCAAGGGGCACCTGCACCCGCCGCTGGCCCGCCCGCCGCGCGACCTGCCGGAGGGCGCCGGGCGCGGGGCGCTCGATGGCTAGCGCGGCCGGGCGCCCCGTCGCCTCGTACGTGCTGTGCACCGACCCCGCCTCCCGGCTGCTGATCGTCCGGGCGACCGGGGGCGGGCCCGGGGGCTGGCAGCTGCCGGGCGGGGCGGTGGAGGAGGGCGAGTCGCCGCTCGACGCCGTCCGCCGCCAGGTGCGCGAGGGGCTGGGCCTGGTGCTCGACCTGCTGCCGGACGACCTGCTCGGGGTGGAGTGGGCCGAGGCCCGCCGCGCGGGGGAGCGGGCCGGGCTGGTGTTCCTGTGGAGCGGGCCGATGCTGAGCAGCGCCGAGACCGAACGGATCGCCCTGGCGGAGGGGGAGTCGGCCGCCTGGCGCTGGGCCGCTCCCGAGGAGGCCCGGCGCCTGCTGCCCGCCGGCGCGGCCGCCCGGGTCGGGTCCCGGTCGCAGTGGCCGGGTGCCGTCACCTACCGGGAGGTCCGCTTCCCGGCGGCGGCCGAATCCCGCTGACGGCCGGTCGGCGGCCTGCGCGGCGTCCGCCCCCGAGGCCGTGGCCGACGCGGAGGAGGCGTTCGGGCGGCTGTGGTGGGGGAGTCGGTCCCGTCAGCGGAGGGCCGGTTGGGCGGGTGCGGGCGCGGTGGTGGGGGCCCGGCGGGTCTCGCGGAGCAGCAGCAGCCCGGTGACCGCGATGAACGCCGAGGTCAGGCCGTGGATGCCGAACGCGGCGGTGCTCCAGCCGGGCGGGGAGGGCCACCGGACGGGGAGGGCCACCGGGCGGGTGCGGCCTTCCTGCTGGCGTACGTCCCGGACGAGGATCCGGCGGCGGAGCCCACCGTCCGCGTCCCCGGCCGCGACGGGCGGGTGGTCCCGGACGAGATCGCGCGCCGGTTCACGGAGCTGGCCGCCGACCAGGTGGAACGCTGCCGGGCCGCCTACGCGCTGGAGGCCGCCGAGGAGGCGGGGTGATCTCGCGTGCGCGCGGCGGCCCGGCGGGGGCGTCCGGCTGGGACGGTCGGTGGTGGGACGGTCAGTGGTGGGTGGGGAGCTGGTGGCGGGCCAGGGCGGCGGCGCCGATCAGGCCGGCGTCGGTGCCGAGGCGGGCGGGGTGGAGGGTGAGGTGGCGGGTGAAGGAGAGGGTGGCGTAGTCGGCGAGGTGCCGGGCCAGCGGGTCGAACAGGACGCGGCCGGCCCTGGCGACGCCGCCGCCGACGACCGCCGCGTCGAGTTCGACCAGGGTCGCGGTGGCGGCGATGCCGGCGGCGAGGGCGCGGGCGGCGTGGTCGAAGGCGGCCAGGGCGAGCGGGTCGTCGGCGTGGGCGGCGCGGGCGACGGCGGTGGCGGTGGCGTCGCCGTCGGGGCCGGGGCGCCAGCCGAGTTCGGCGGCGGTGCGGGCGATGGCGGTGCCGGAGGCGAGGCCCTCCAGGCAGCCGCGTGAGCCGCACGGGCAGGGGCGGCCGTTGTAGTCGACGGTGATGTGGCCGAGGTGACCGGCGTTGCCGGTGGCGCCGGCGTGCAGGGCGCCGTCGAGGACGAGTCCGGCGCCGACGCCGGTGGAGACGACCAGGCACAGGGCGTTGCGGTAGGGGCGGGCGGCGCCCTGCCAGTGCTCGGCGGCGGTCATCGCGACGGCGTCGCCGCCGAGGGTGACGGGCAGGTGGGCGGCGGCGGGGTGGCGGCCGGTCTCGTCCCGGAGCGGGAACTCGCGCCAGCCGGGGATGTTGACCGGGCTGACGGTGCCGCGCGCGGTGTCGACGGGGCCCGCGCTGCCGATGCCCAGGGCCCGGACGTGCTGCCACCCGGGGTGGCGGGCGAGGTCGTCGAGGACGTGGTCGACGGCGGTCATGAGTTCGTGGTGGTCGCCGTCGGCGGGGGTGGGCACCTGGAGCTGGTGGTGCAGGGTGCCGTCGGTGCCGACCAGGCCACCGGCGATCTTGGTGCCGCCGATGTCGAGGGCGGCGATCAGCGGTCCGGACGGGGCTTCGGACCGGGGCCCGGTGCCGGACTGGGCGCTGGGCCCGGGTGCGACGGCGGTACCGGCCATGTCGTAACTCATCGTGACGTCTCCGCAGGTGTGGCAGGGGAGCGCCACGGTGCTGGGCAGGGCGCTGCCGGGTCGTACCCGGTGATTCTGACTCGCTCTGACAACGTTGTCCAGCGATTCCCGGTCGCGGTCCGATAACGAACCTGATCCACTAGTGAGTTAGGCAAAGTTTTAGTAAATCCAGCCTTGTTCGGCAACAAAACTCATGGATATCAATGTTGACCGCTCTATGGACATGGCCGGGATGTGACGTCTACGTTAAGCAGCCGAGCAGCCCGGAAGGTCGATCACGCCCTGTCGGCTGCCGCTTCCCCCGTGTCACACGGACGATCAGCGTGAAGGATGAGCGAGATGCGCAGAGGATGGCTGGCCGTCGGGGCCGCTTCCATGGTGGTGCTCACTGCCTGTAGCAGCGGTGGCGGCGGGGCGA
>NZ_JNWZ01000026.1 GCF_000716545.1 Kitasatospora phosalacinea | reverse complement strand
TCGCCCCGCCGCCACCGCTGCTACAGGCAGTGAGCACCACCATGGAAGCGGCCCCGACGGCCAGCCATCCTCTGCGCATCTCGCTCATCCTTCACGCTGTTCTTCATCGGCTCGTGGAAGCAGCGACCGGTGACCGCGAGCGGCACCCGGGCTGTTGGACGCTTAACGTAGACGTCACATCCGGGCCATGTCCATAGACCGGTCAACACTGAAATACAGCGGATTCTCGGCCGCAAAGCAGTAGTGAACTAAAACTTTACTTAACTTGATGACGAATTAGTCTCGTTACCGGACTGCGACCGCCAAGCTCTGGACAACGTTGTCAAGGAGGGCCAGAATCCCCCACAGAGACAGTCACGCTGCGTCACTCCCCCGGGCGCACGAACGCCGCGGTCCCACCCCCCGGGCGTGAGCCGGGAGGCGGGACCGCGGCGTCGGGCGTCAGACCGTCCGGGCGAGCCGGTCGGCGAGCAGCTTGGCGAACCGGGCCGGGTCGGCGAGGTCGCCGCCCTCGGCCAGCAGGGCGGTGCCGTAGAGGAGTTCGGCGGTCTCGGTGAGGGCCGGGTCGTCGGCGCGCTGCTCGTGGGCGGTGCGCAGGGCCTCGACCAGGGGGTGGTCGGGGTTGAGTTCGAGGATCCGCCGGGCGGTCGGGACGTCCTGGCCCATCGCCCGGTACATCTTCTCCAGGGTGGGGGTGAGCCCGCCGGCGTCGCTGACCAGGCAGGCCGGCGAGTTGGTGAGGCGGCTGGTCAGGCGGACGTCCTTGACGTCCGCGAGCGTCTCGCCCAGCCAGCCGAGCAGCGGCGCGTAGGAACCGGTGCGCTCCTCGGAGACCTCCTCGACGGGCAGGTCGACGGCGCCGTGGGCGACCGAGCTGAACTCCTTGCCCTCGTACTCGGGGACGCCCTCGACCCAGATCTCGTCCACCGGGTCGGTGAGCAGCAGGACTTCGTAGCCCTGGGCGCGGAACGCCTCCAGGTGCGGGGAGTTCTCGACCTGGGCGCGGCTCTCGCCGGTCATGTAGTAGATCTTGTCCTGGCCGTCCTTCATCCGGGCCACGTACTCGGCGAGGGAGGTGGGCTCCTCGCCGGCGGTGCTGGCGAAGGAGGAGACGTCGAGGATGGCCTTGCGGTCCTCGGCCGGGTCGAGCAGGCCCTCCTTGACGGCGGGGCCGAACTCGCGCCAGAAGGTGCGGTACTTGTCGGCGTCGCCGGTCATCATCTCCTTGACCGTGGCCATCACCTTCTTGGCGAGCCGGCGCCGGATCAGCTGGATGTGCCGGTCCTGCTGGAGGATCTCGCGGGAGATGTTCAGCGACAGGTCCGCGGCGTCCACCACGCCCTTGACGAAGCGCAGGTGGTCGGGGAGCAGCTCGCGGCTGTCCTCCAGGATGAACACCCGCTTCACGTACAGCTGGACGCCGTGGCTGCCGTCGCGCTGGAACAGGTCGTGCGGGCGGCGGGCCGGGATGAACAGCAGCGCCTCGTACTCGAAGGTGCCCTCGGCCCGCAGGCTGATGGTCTCCAGCGGGTCGGTCCAGTCGTGCGCGATGTGCCGGTAGAACTCGTGGTACTCCTCCTCGGCGACCTCGGAGCGCGGGCGGGCCCAGAGCGCCTTCATCGAGTTGAGGGTCTGCTCGCCGCCGTCGGGGGCGGCGGCCCGGATCGGGAAGGCGATGAAGTCGGAGTAGCGCTTGACGATCCGCCGGACGGTGGCCAGGTCGGTGTAGTCGTGCAGCCCGTCCTCGCCGTCCTCGGGGCGCAGGTGGACGGTGACCGAGGTGCCCTCGGGCGCGTCCTCGACCGTCTCGACGGTGTAGGTGCCCTCGCCGTCCGACTCCCAGCGGACGCCGGTGGGCTCGCCGGCCTTGCGGGTGAGCAGGGTGACCCGGTCGGCGACCATGAAGGTGGAGTAGAAGCCGACGCCGAACTGGCCGATCAGCTCGGCGGGTTCCTTGCTCTCGCGCAGGCGGCGCAGCGTCTCGGCGGTGCCGGAGCGGGCGATGGTGCCGATCAGGCCGACGACCTCGTCCCGGGTCATGCCGATGCCGTTGTCGCGGACGGTCAGGGTGCGGGCGTCCGGGTCGGGGACGACGTCGATGTGCAGGTCGTCGGCGCGCAGCCGCTCGTCGGTGAGGCCGGCCAGGCGCCGCTTGTCCAGGGCGTCCGAGGCGTTCGAGATCAGCTCGCGCAGGAAGACGTCCTTGTTCGAGTAGATCGAGTGGACCATCAGCTGCAGCAACTGCCGCGCCTCGGCCTGGAACTCCAGCGTCTCGGTGGTCATGGGGTCCTTTTCGCTCAGGTTCGCTCGGGTGACGGTACGGGTACGGGAGCACGCGCTCCGTCGCAATCTGACACACCGGCGGCGGCGCGGACAAACCCCGTGGAAGGTGGGTCCAGGCCCACCCGGTCGTACGGGCAGACCCATGTCGGGGCGGCCGCGCGCTCCGTAGCGTCGAAGGCACGACGACACCGCGAGACACGAGGAGCCCGGCACCATGGCCACCACCACCGGAACCGCCGCCGAGACCGACACCCGGACCGGGGAGGCGCTCGACACCGTCCGGACCTGCGTCACCCTGTTCGGGGCGGTCGGCGCGGTCGTCCTCGCCACCGTCGCCGTGACGGCCGCCACCGGGCACCGGACCACCGCCTTCATGTGGGTGCGCGGCACGGTCCTGTTCCTGGCGACCTTCCTGCTGCACCGCTACCTCGGGCGGGTCCGCGCGGGCGACGCCAAGGCGTTCGACCGGCTGCGCACGCTCTCCGCCGTCGCCCCGGTCGCCGTCATCGGCGTCGACCTGGTCCCCGGGCTGTGCCCGGCCTGGTACGCCGTCCTGCAGGGGCTGTCCGCCCTCGCGCTGGTCGGCGTGGCCTTCCTCACCCGCGGCGCCGCGCTCCGGGCGGCCTTCCCCGCCGCGAAGTGACGGGGAAGGCCCGGGGGCGCGGGCCGGGGGCGCGGGCCGGGGGCGCGGGCCGGGGCAGTTCGGGTTATCCGGGTTCCTCGGGTCGCCCGGTCCGCCCGGGCGGCGTCAGACGCGGGCGGCGGCGCAGTCCGGGTGACCCCAGCCGGCGCCCACCTTGGTGATCGTCTCGCCCTTGCCGTAGGAACGCCCGCACGGGCACCGGCCGGGGAACTTCGCGGCCAGCGTCCGGCCGCCGCCACCGGTCGAACCGCGCTTCGCCGCAGCGCCGACGGTGCCGGAGGACGCGGCGGACGAGGCGCCGGCCGTCCGGCGGGCGCGCGGGGCCGGGGCGGCGGCCGGGTCGGGCACCGGCAGGTCGGCGGCGGTGCCGGCGGCGGACTGCTGGGTGCGGGCCGCGTCGCTGGCGGCCTTGTCGGCGATGGCGTTCAGCGGGTCGCCGTCCACCTGGTGGGCGGGCACGTAGACGAACTCGACGTCCCGCCCGGCCAGCAGCGCGTCGATCCGCTGGATCAGCTCCTGGTTGGCGACCGGCTTGCCGGCCGCCGTCTTCCAGCCGTTGCGCTTCCAGCCGTGCAGCCACTTGGTGACCGCGTCCCGGGTGTAGGTGCTGTCGAGGCGCACCTCCAGCGGGGCCGCCGGGTCGGTGGCCTCCAGCAGGCGCTGCAGCGCCGTCAGCTCCCCGACGTTGTTCGTGTTGCGCCCCAGCGCGCCGGACTCCCAGCGCTGCGGCACGCCGTTCCCGTCCGCGACCACGAACGCCCAGCCGGCGGGCCCCGGGTTGCCCTTGGCCGCTCCGTCGCAGGCGGCGATGACTCGTTCAACCATCCCTCGATCATGCCAGCCCCCGCCCACGGCCCGCGCCACGCGGACCGGCCGTGGGCTGCGACGGCCGCGACGACGGCTGCTGCGACGACGACGGCGGGTGCCACGGCGGAGCCGGTACGGGCTGCGCGGGCCGCGGGCTACGACGGCTGCGGCGGCGACCGGGTCACCGTGGTGAGCGCGCGCGACCCCCGGGAACTCGCCCGCCGCCGCGCCTGGCCGAACTCCCCCGCACCCGGCGGGGCGCGGCAACGGCCCGCGGGCTGCTGCCCGCGGGCCGTCCGACAGCCGGGTCAGGAGGCGCGGCGGCGGAGGAAGCCGGTGGCCAGGACGCCCACCAGGACCAGGGCCGCGTTCACCAGGACGGCGAGCGTGATGCCGTCCAGGACCGCCTGGACGGAGGGGTGGGCGCCGGCCCGGGCGGCGACCACGGCGCTCATCACCGGGGTGCCCACCGTGATGCCGATCTGCTGGGTCATCGTGGCCAGGCCGGTGGCCAGGCCCTGTTCGCGGTCCGGCAGGCCGGAGGTCGCGGTGACCATGAACCCGACGATGACGTACATGTTGCCGACGCCGCCGACGAAGGTCGCCGCGAGCAGCAGCCACAGCGAGGAGTGGCTCTGCCCGAGCAGCAGCAGGGCGGCGGTCGCGGCGGCCTGCACCAGCCCGCCGGTCACCAGGACGGCCCGGGTGCCGGCGGCGGCGATCAGGCGGGCGGCGGTGGCGCCGCCCAGCACGGTGCCCAGGCCCAGCACGCCGAAGGACAGTCCGGCCGCGAGGGCGGAGAAACCGAGCACCTCCTGGAGGTACAGGGTCAGCAGGAAGACCAGCGAGGTCTCGGTCAGGAAGGCGATCAGCCCCGCCGCGTTGCCCCACACCACGCTGCGCCGCCGCAGGATCGACACCGGCACCAGCGGCGCCGCGGCCCGGCGCTCGACCGCCAGGAACACCAGCAGCAGCGCGGCGCCCAGGCCGAGCCCGCCCAGCGCGAGCGCGTCGCCCCAGCCGGCCGTGCCCGCCCTGGTCAGGCCGAACACCAGGGACAGCAGGCCGAGCGTGACGGAGAACGCACCGGGCACGTCCAGCTTCGTCCGGGTGTCCGGGCGGCTCTCCCGGATCACGCCGGGGGCGGCCAGCAGCACCGCGAACGCGACCGGCACGTTGACGAAGAACGCCCAGCGCCAGGACAGCAGGTCGGTCAGCACCCCGCCGAGCACCGCGCCGGTGGTGAACCCCGCCGACATCAGTGCCCCGTTGAGGCCCAGCGCCCGGTCGCGCAGCGGCCCCTCCGGGAAGGAGGTGGTCAGCAGCGACAGGCCCGCCGGGGTGACCATCGCGGTGGCCAGGCCCTGCGCGACCCGGGCCGCGATCAGCACCGCCGGGCCGGTGGCCAGCCCGCCGACCAGCGAGGACGCCCCCAGCAGGGCCAGCCCCAGCAGGAACAGCCGCCGCCGTCCGAACAGGTCGGCGACCCGCCCGAACAGCAGGGTGAACCCGGCGGCGGACAGCGCGAACGCCGTTCCGATCCACTGCAGTTGGCCCAGTGGGAGGCCGAGGCCCTGGCCGATCGCCGGCAGGGCCACGTTCAGGATCGAGAAGTCCACCGCCAGCATGAACTGGGCCACCAGCAGGACCAGTAGGACGGTTCGCTGACGGCTCGTCAATTTGCTCGTGGTGGAAGGGGTTCGGGTCTCTTCGGGTGCGGTGGCCGTCGCCATGGCGGGCCTTCCTCTCGTCTCGCTCGTCGCGAGCGTTGCGATCGTCGCGAGCGTTGCGCTCGTTGCGCTCGCCGCGTTCGTCCGGTGTACGAGAGGAGCCTCCACCGGGCCGGGCGGCCCACCCAGACCCCTGCGGAAGGTAGCACCGGCAGGGATACCCTGCGCCGACCCCGGAACCGTCCCGCGCGGGCAGACTGGACGCCATGGAGACATCGACCGCACTCGGCGAGTACCTGCGCAACCGGCGCGCCCGGCTCAGCCCCGAGGACGCCGGGCTGACCCCGTACCCGGGTCGGCGGCGGGTGCCCGGGCTGCGCCGCGAGGAACTCGCCCTGCTCGCCGGGGTCAGCGTCACCTACTACACCCGGCTCGAACAGGGCCACAGCGCCAACGCCTCCGACGGCGTCCTGGACGCGCTTGCCCGCGCCCTGCACCTGACCGGCGACGAGCGCGCCCACCTCTACGACCTGGCCCGCCCCGCCCGGGCCCGGCGCGCACCGCAGCACCGGCCCGCCCGGGTCCGGCCCGCGACCAAGCACCTGATCGACGCGATGCCGCACGTTCCCGCCGTCGTCCTGGACCGGGGCAACGACGTCCTGGCCTGGAACGCCCTCGGCCACGCCCTGCTGGCCGGCCACCTCGACCCGGCCTCCCCCGACCGGCCCGCCGACCGCCCCAACCTGACCCGGCTGCTGTTCCTCGACCCGCACACCCGCGAGCTGCACACCCGCTGGGAGGAGGACGCCAGGATCGCCGTCGCCGCGCTCCGCCTCGCCGTCGGCCGCCACCCCGAAGACCGGCGACTGGCCCAACTGGTCGGCGAACTCGCCATCCAGAGCCCGGAGTTCGCCGCGCTCTGGGCCCGCCACCCGGTCCGCGACTGCGCCGTCGGCAGCAAGTCCCTGCACCACCCGCTGGTCGGCCCGATCGAGCTCGACTTCGAGAGCCTCCCGCTCTCCGACGGCACCACCCACCGCCTCCTGCTCTACAGCACCGCGCCCGCCACCCCGTCCGCCGCCGCCCTGGCCCTCCTCGCCGGGACGCTCGGCACGGAGACGACCGGCGCGGGGGCCCTCGGCGCGCGGGCCTTCAGCGCGGGGAGGCACCTGGAGACCGGCCCGGCGGTGGCGCCGGAGGCGTCGTCCGGTTGACGCTCGCGGCGGGAACGCGGACGGCGGCCGCCCCGGGTGGGTGGCCGCCGTGTGCGGGTGGTGCGTACCGGTGCCGGGCCCGGGTCGGGGATCAGCCGATCCAGCCGTGGCTCTTGGCCAGTTGGAGCATCGCGGTGCGGACCTGGAGGATCTGGGTGCCGGTCAGGGACGGGGCGGACTCCAGGAGGGCCTCGGTGACGTCGTCGAGGTAGTCGTCGGAGGCGAGCTGGTCGTCGTCGTCCACGTGGCGCACCACGCGCTCGGGGTGGACGACGGCGGGGGCCTTCGGGTCGACGCCGGGGGCGAGCTGGACGGAGGAGGCCTTGGGGCCGCGGTCGCCGTCCTCGATCTCGAAGACCACGGCCAGGCCGGTACGGATGTAGGACTCGGGGATCAGCAGGTCGTTGACGTGCAGGAAGACGTCCTCCCCGCCCTGGTCGGGAGCGATGAACCCGTAACCCCGCGAACCGTCGAACCGCACCACGCGACCGGCAACCATGCCAACCCCCAGACACCTTCCGGGCCCCATGCCCGCAACCTGGGCCAGAGGATAGCCCGGTCGCGACGGGCAAGGCGAACCAGCCGTTCGGGAACCGGCAAGCGCCCCGTGCGCGCGCCGTCACCGGCCGGCCGCCGGGCGGCGGGCGGAGCCTTCGCGGTTCCGGAACGGGTCCGGAACGGGTCCGGAACGGGTCCGGAACGGGTCCGGAACGGGTCCGGAGGAATTCGGAGAAGTTCGGAGGAGTTCGGACGGCGGAGCACATTCGTGCCGGTCCGCAATGCCTGTGACAGGATCTTGTGGATGTGGGCTGACGAGCCCTGCCTGGTGCGCCGGTGGACCGAAGCGGAAGTGTTCGACCAGATCCACCGGATACTGCTCGCCGAGCTGAACGCGGCTCGGCGGAACGGCTGGCCCCGGGCCCGCGCGGACGCCCTCCACGTCCGTGGCGAAAGGGACGTGCCGGGGTTTGTCCGTCCCCGATCGATCGCGGCAAGTCGGGCAGCAAGCACCACCTGCTCTGCGACGGCGACGCCCCCCTCAAGGTCATCACGACTGGTGGCAACGCACCCGACGTCCGCGGCCTCGGCCGGCTCCGCTACCTCATCGAGCAGACCTCCGCCCTGCTCCAGCGGTTCGAGCGCTTCGCCACCCGCGGGGAACGACGCCTCGGCCTCCACGAGCCACTCGTCTCGCTCGCGTACGCCCTCATCTGCCGGAGAAGGCTCAACAGGCCGACGCCGTGATCGCGTTACGGGCTCGAAGCAGGTCCGGCACCGCCGGGTCGACCGCCAAGTAGCACCCGCCGGGGTCAGCAGGGAGTCACACCTGTCCGTGTTCGGCGGCCCACGCGATGATGGCAATCAGGGCCTGATCGAGACTGGCGCCCCGGCCCAGGCGCACGCCCGCATCGCGACGGTCTCGCCCGTACGCTCCCCAACTACCGGACTTGATGGCCCATCCGATCGCCATCATCCCGTCATGGTAGGCGGGGTGCCAGAGGAAGATCGTCTCTTCTCCGGATTCGACTTCCCTGGTCGTGCGATAGCCGGCCTTGGCCAGATCCTTCTGCATCTTCCGAGACGGCTCTGTCACATCTCCCCCTGAATAGACGAGAGCCCTCAGATTAGGCGCTCAATCGAAGGCGTGGAAGACGGGAGACCACTCGACAGGTCACACAAGTGCGGGGCACGGGACTGCCGGATCGGCCGCAGACCGATGCCGGAACGCGGTGGCGAGCCGTGGGCCCACCTGTTCGCCCTGGGGACCTCCGCCCGACTCCACCAGTTCAAGCGCCTCGCCCTCCACAACGCCTCCGCCCCGCTCACCTGCGCGCTCACCTACTGACGGTTCCTCACCAAGCGCCCGACGTGGCGGTCCTGTCGGCTTGTCACGATGCAGGTGTCGGCGGTGAGGGCGCTCACGGCGCCACGGTGTGCCGGAGTCCGGACGAAGGGCCGGCTGATGCCGGCCGCCGGCCGGCCGTGATGCGGCACGGACGGGCACACCCGTCGCCGCCCGGTCGCGTCACTGCATTTCCGCTCCACCGTCAACTGACTGATTTCCCGCTTCGCCGCCCGGCGGAAGGTGGATGCGGCCCGATCACCACGGGCGGAGCGCCGACTGTCGGGACCGTCCCGGTTCCGGTGGACGTCGCAGCGGGCACATGTGCCCGCTGTTCCAGACACATCAAGAGTCACGACACAACGTGAGGAGCAATCGTGATCGACAGGCGAAGCTTCAACAAGGCGATCGGCCTCGGTGTGGGCGCGAGCGCCCTCTCGCTGGCCGGGCTCCAGACCGCCGCGCACGCCGCCGACACCCCCGGGAGCGGGGCGGCACCGAGGCCGGCTCCCACGCCCGCCCCGACTGTGCCGACCATCACGCCTGGGACGCACACCGACTTCCCCGAGCTCAAGCAGGTCCGCGCGGGCGTGCTCGACATCGGCTACGCGGAGCTGGGCCCGGCCGACGGCCCGGCCGCGATCCTCCTGCACGGCTGGCCCTACGACATCCACAGCTTCGTCGACGTCGCCCCGCTCCTGGCCGAGCAGGGCTACCGCGTGATCGTCCCCTACCTCCGCGGGCACGGCACCACGCGGTTCCTCTCCGCGCGCACGTTCCGCAACGCCCAGCAGTCCGCCGTCGCACTCGACGTCATCGCGCTGATGGACGCCCTGAAGATCCGCAAGGCCACCCTGGCCGGTTTCGACTGGGGTTCACGAACGGCGGACATCATCGCCGCGCTGTGGCCCGAGCGCGTCAAAGCGCTGGTCTCGGTCAGTGGGTACCTCATCACCAACGTCGCCGCGCAGGCGAATCCGTTGCCGCCCGCCGCCGAGCACACCTGGTGGTACCAGTACTACTTCGCCACCGAGCGCGGCAAGCTCGCCATGGAGAGCCCCGACCACCGTCCGGAACTCTGCCGACTCGTGTGGGAACTCGTCTCCCCCACCTGGAAGTTCGACGACGCCACCTTCGCGCGCAGCGCGACCGCCTTCGAGAACACCGACTACGCCGCCATCGTCATCCACAACTACCGCTGGCGCCTCGGTCTGGCCTCGGGTGAGCGACGCTACGACGGCTGGGAGAAGAAGCTGGCCGACCGACCGACCATCCACACTCCGACGATCACCCTCGACCCCGCCTTCGACCCGTTCACCGCCCCTGACAACGGTGCCGGCTACCGCCGGTTCTTCGCCGGCCCGTACGACCACCGCACGATCCAGGTCGGTCACAACCTCCCGCAGGAGGCACCGACCGACTTCGCCCAGGCCGTCATCGACGCGGACCACCTCTAGTCATCCCGTCCGTGCGGCCGACCGTGCGACTGCGGACCGGCCGCACGGCCCCTCACTCGACACGGGCCGTCCTCATGCATCGACGTGCCCCCGTGCCCCGGGGCGACCCGTGCCTCTGCCGAGGAACACCGCAGACGGGCCGGCGGGGCGGGGGCGCGTGCGACCACCGCCTTCACACGCGCCGTCAGATGACTGAAGTGTGCCGGCCGACTCGGTCGAAGGACGAGGACGAGGACGGCCAGGCGAGCACCCGCACACCCGACAGAAGGAGCACCATCCCATGAACAGAACTTCCGTGACCTTCGACAGTGCCGGCATCACCGTGGCCGCGCACCTGTACCTGCCGGACGGCCCGGCCGCCGCCTCACTGCCGGCGCTGGTGGTCGGTCACCCGGGTACGGGGGTCAAGGAGCAGACGTCCGGCCTCTACGCCGGCCGGTTGGCCGAACGGGGCTTCGTCACGTTGGCCTTCGACGCGGCCTTCCAGGGCGAGTCCGGCGGCACGCCGCGGGGCCTGGAGGACCCGGCGCAGCGCGTGGAGGACTTCAAGGCGGCCGTGTCCTACCTGACCACTCGTCCGGAAGTCGACCCCGAACGCATCGGGCTGCTCGGCGTCTGTGCGTCGGGCGGCTACGCGCTGGCCGCGACGGCCGGGGACCACCGCGTGCGGGCGGTGGCGACGGTGTCCACCGCGGAACCCGCCCGCCAGTTCCGTTTCGGTGCCGACGGCACCCAGTCACCGGCCGTCTTCCAAGCCCTGCTGGACGCCGCCGCGGCGGCCCGCACGGCCGCGGCCCGTGGAGACGACCCCGGGGTGATGACCATGTTTCCCAGCACCCCGGAGGAGGCCGGCGCGCTCGGCGGCGCCCACGGCGTCGAGGGCTGGGAGTACTACTGCGGTCCGCGTGGGCACCACGACCGTTCCGCGAAGTTCCTGGCGTGGGAGAGCATCGACAGGATGGCGTCCAGCGACGTCTTCCACGCGGTCCCGCTGATCGGCCCGCGGCCCATGCTGCAGATCCTCGGCGAGCGCGCCGTGACGGCGTGGATGGGTCTGGAGGCGCACCGCCGGGCCACGGGCCCCGCCGAGTTGCACTGGATCGACGGTGCCAGCCACGTCGACCTGTACGACAAGCCGGAGTATGTCGGCCGGGCCGTCGAGCAGTTGACGAAGTACTTCACCGAGAACCTGGATGCCGCCTGAGCGAAGCGGCCGCACCGGGCCTTTTCAAGGCGGCCACCGATCGGGTGACGGTCGGGTGCTCCTGGGCGGGGAAGAACCGGCAGGGCTCCCCGGCGTCGAGTGAGGTGCATGACGTCTCGACTCTGTTGCCGGGGAGCCCTGGTGGTTACCCGTCCTGCCGCACTGGACCCGCCGCACTCCCCCGTCGGGTGGGTCACCATGCTGGTCATCACTCGGGAGGGTGAGCGCCGCTGCGGGCTCCGGCCGTCACTCGCCCCGGCCGTCATTCGCCCTGGCCGGCGCTCCCCATCGGGCCGATCTTCACCGGGGAGCCGCTGCCGTCCGTGACGGGCAGCGAGCCCGAGCCCGGCCAGGCCAGGGTGACCGGGTGGGTCTCGTCGGGCGGGGTGACCACCAGGCCGGTGATCCGGACGCCGGAGCCGCCGGAGGTGTTGGCCGGGTAGCCGATGCCGAAGTACGTCGACTTGCCGGCCTTCAGGACGCTCGTGACGACCGGCTCGCCGGAGCGCTGCGCGGACAGCGCGCCCGCCGAGGTCTGCAGGTCGACGCCCGCGTACCCGGAGATCGTGCAGTCCTTGCCGCTGCGGTTCTTCAGCTCGACCACGACGGTGTTCTCGGCGTCGCCGGTGATGGTGCGGTCCGCGGCCGTGATGGTCAGGTCCTCCGTCCGGCACTTGGCGGCCTTCCCGGCCCCGGCGGAGCCGGCCGGCGCGGCGGTGGACGCCGTACCGCCCTTCGCCGGGCTGCCGCTCGCGGCGGCGCTCGGGGCGGCGGTGGACCCGGCGGACGCGGCCGGGGCGGCGGTGGACGCGGCGGGGGCGGTCGGGGCGCCCTTCGCGGTGTCCGTCTCGTCGTCCTGGCAGGCCGTGAGCGTGAGGGCGGCCGCGACGGTCAGGGTGACGAAGGCGAGCTTGCGGACGCGCATGGTGTTCTCCTCAGGGTGGGGCGGCAGTGCCGGCTGCTCGGTGCGAGCGGGTCTACGCAGCACAGGACCGCCCGCCCGCCCGAACCGTTCCACCTCCACCGCACCCAAGACAGTGCTGTGACACACCGGCCCGCGAACCCGCCCAGCACCCCGCCGCTGACCAGGAGGAACGCCGCCCCGCACCCGGCACGTCCCACCACCGTCCCAACCCGCCCGCCGCAACGGTTCCGTGACGCGACGCCACTTGCCCGGAGACATCGCTTCCCACCGGACGCGGCGTCACCCCTCCGCCGAAGCGCCGGAGCGCCGGAGCCCCCGCGCCCGGAAGGCAGCGGAGGCTTCGAAGTCAGACCGGCGTGACGGGCGTTCAGCTCCCGCCGAACTCCCCGGCCGCCGGGGCGGGCCGCGCTCGGCGGCGGGGCGGGGCGGCGCGGCGCAGGGTGGAGCCGTGGACGGTGATCAGGACGGCGATGCCAAGGGCGCGCAGGGCCGGGCCGGCCAGGGCGCGCGGGCGCGGGCCGCACAGCGGCAGCAGGCGGCGGGTGGCGCGGGCCCGGTCGGCCAGCAGTCGCAGCGGCACCCCGGGCGGGCGCCGCCCCTCGCGGGAGCTACGGCGTCCTCCCCCCGCCGGAGTGGGTCAGTGCTCGCTCATGTCGCCGGTGGCGGGAACCCCCTCGGCCAGGCCGTAGCGCAGCAGGACGGTGCCGCGCGGGCCGGCGGCGGGCGGCTCCAGCAGGGTGAGGTTGCTGGGGACGGCGCCGCTCCCGAACACCTTCTTGCCGCTGCCCAGCACGATCGGGTGCACCCACAGGTCGAGCCGGTCGAACAGCTTCTCCCGCAGCAGGGTCTGCACCAGGTCGAGGCTGCCCACCACCTTCACCCGCTGGTGCCGCTCGCGGACCTCCCGCACGGCGGCCGGCAGGTCAGCCCCGAGCAACTCCGAACCGGCCCAGGTCAGTTCGGGCTTGCCGCGCGAGGCGACGTACTTCGGGACGCGGTTGAACAGCTCGGCGAACGGGTTGTCCCCGGCCTGCGGCCAGTACGCGGCGAAGATGTCGTACGTCCGGCGCCCGAGCAGCAGGGCGTCGGTGCCCTGGTAGGCGGCGTCGACCTGCGCCCCGGACACTTCGTCGATCAGCGGGGCCTGCCAGCCGCCGAAGGTGAAGCCGTCCGGGTCCTCCTCGGGGCCGCCGGGGGCCTGGCCGACCAGGTCGAGGGTGGTGAACAGCTCGATGTCGATGGATCCCATGGTGTGCTCCCGGGAAGTGGGTGGTCCTGTCAGGAGTGCAGACGGATCGGGGCGGGCGAACTCATCGCCGCCGCCCCGTCCAGTCTCCCCCCGCCGCCTCGATCGGTCCTTCCGCCGACGGTCACTACCGGCGACCGGATGTCACACGGGGTGACCGACGGCCCGTCGGCGGTCGCGGCCCGGCACCACCAACCCGGTCTCGTACGCGGTCACCACGGCCGGGGTGCGGTCGCGCAGGCCGAGCTTGGCCAGGATGCGGCTGACGCGGGTCTTCACCGTCTCCTCGGTGACGGTGAGGCGGGCGGCCCGTTCCGGGTTGGGCAGGCCCTCGGCGACCAGCCGCAGCACCTCGGTCTCGCGCGGGGTGAGCGTACGCAGCCGCTCGGGAGCGGGTGCGGGGGCCGGGGTGCCGCGGGACGGCATGGCGGCGAACTCGGCGAAGGACACCGCCGCCAGCAGGCAGGCAGGCAGAGCAACCCTCCGCCGGCCCGGGTCAGTCCGGTTTGCGGACGGCCTCGACCGCCTCGCGCACCTCCGGGTCCGGGTCGGCGGCGAGGGCGTCCAGCAGTTCGGTGACGCCGGGGGTGGACCAGCGGGCGACCGCCCACACCGGTTCGGCGCGGATCCGGGCGTCGGGGTGGGCGGCGAGCGGGGCCAGCGCGGGGACGGGGCCGCGGCGGCGCATGCCCAGCCAGTGCAGCGCGTCGGAGAGCACCGCCGGGTCGCCGGGTCGCCGGCCGCGGCGATCCGGTCGAGCAGGACGGGGACGGGTGGCGGCGGGCCGTCCAGCGGGTGCGGCAGCCGCCCGCGCAGGCGGCGCCCACCCGGCAGCCGAAGCAGGTGCAGGTGCGCGCCGAACCGGCCCTGGAGTACGACGCCTGGGAACGGGACGCGCTGGTCGGCGCGGACGACTCGGCCCCCGCCCCGTTCTGGCGCGACTGGTACGCCCGACCCGCCCCGTACCGGCGCCTGTCCGACCTGCGCGGCCGGGTCGCGGTGTACGGAGGCACCGAGGACCGGACGGCCCCGCCCCGCCACTCCCGCCGGTCCCACCTGCTGCACCGAGCCGCGACCGCCGCCGGCCTGGAGTCCCGGCTGACCGTCCACCCGCACCTCGGCCACCTGCTGTCACCGCACGGCGTCCGAGCTGCGCACGTACGGGCCGTTCGATCCGGGCTTCCTGCGTTCGGTGGTCGGCTCGGTGGGCGAACTGCTGCACACCGAGCACCGGTTGGCCTGAGTACGGCGAGCCGCCGCCCCGGAAGGCAATTCAGCCGCCGGGGGTGAACTCCTCCCGCAGGACGGCGAACGCCCGGTCGATCAGCTCGGGCAGCTCGGTGCCCTCCGGGTTCTCCGCCCAGACCCGGATCGCGGTCGCGGCGGCCGTCAGGCAGGCCCCCACCACCACCTCCAGCCGCAGGTCGTCGGGCGGGCCGCCGGCCGCCTTGGTCAGGGCCTCGACCACGTGCCGCTGGGTCTGGTTCTGGTTCTCCCACAGCCGGGCGCGCAGCGCCGGGGTCTCCAGGATCAGCCGGTACCGGGCGAGCAACGCCTCCCGGTCCGCCGCGTACACCTGGGCCAGGCCGCCGCCGAACGCCTGGCGGATCTTCTCCACCACCGGCTCCGCGGCCGGCCGGGAGGCCACCAGCTCACCGATCATCGGGTCGTAGTCGTCGCCCGCCGCCACCTCCTCCTTCGTCCGGAAATGCCGGAAGAACGTCATGTGCGAGACTCCGGCCGCCGCCGCGATCTCCTCCACGGTGGTGGCGTCGAAACCCTTCTCCAGGAACAGGCGGATCGCCTGCTCCTGGATCGTCTTGCGAGTGGCGGCCTTCTTGCGCGCCCGCCAGTCCGCAGGCCCCTCAGCAGCTGTCATGCGGCGATTATCCGGCCCGCCCGGGGTGCCCGCGCCACGCCGTCACGCCGTCACCGGCCGCCCGGACGCCGCACCGGGCACCGTGCCGGCGGCCCGGGCCGGCAGGAAGCACAGGCAGAGCACCGCACCGAGCAGCACCACCGCGGCGCAGCTGAGCATCACCACCGCCATCGCGTCGGCGAACGCCGACCCGGCGGCCGCCTGCAGCCCGGCGCCCTGCTCGCCCATTCCGCTCGCGACGGCGGCGGCGGCCATCACCGACTCCCGGGCGGCGTCGGCGGCCGACTCGGGCAGCCCCGTCAGGGCCGAGCCCAGCCGGTCGACGTAGACCGCGGACATCGCGCTGCCGAGCACCGCGATCGCCAGCGCGCCGCCGACCTGCCGCAGCGTGTTGGTCACCGCCGCGCCGGCCCCCGCCTCGTCGCCGACCTCGGCCGTGACGGCGTCCATCGCCGGGGCCATCGCGGCACCGACGCCGAGCCCGGCCAGGCCCAGGCCGGTGGCCGTCACGCCGTAGCCGGTGTCCGGTGCGGCCCGGGAGAGCACCACCAGGCCGACCGCGATCACCACCAGGCCGCCGGCCACCGCCAGCTTGGTGCCGATCAGCCTGTCCAGCGGACCGGCCACGCCGCCGGCCACCAGCAGCCCGCCCATCAGCGGGACCAGTCGCAGGCCGGTGCCGAACGCGTTGTTGCCCTGGACGGCCTGGAGGAACTGCGGCACCACAAACAGAACGCCGAACAGCGCGACCGAGACCGCGACCGCCGCCATCGTCCCCCAGGTGAACCTGGCGTTCCGGAACAGCCCGGGGTCGACCAGGCGGTCCGTCACCCGGCGCTCCCACCACAGGAACAGCGCCAGCAGCAGCACCGACCCGGCCAGCAGCCCGACCGTCCGGACCGAGCCCCAACCGACCTCCGGCGCGCTGATGAACCCGTAGACCAGCGCCACCACGGCCCCCACCACGAGCACCGCGCCGACCGCGTCCAGCCTGGGCGCGGCGGGGTTGACCGACTCGCGCAGCAGGACCGCGCCCGCCACCACCGCGACGGCCACCACCGGGACGTTGATCCAGAAGACCGAGCCCCAGTAGAAGTGCTCCAGCAGGAAGCCGCCGACGATCGGGCCGAGCGGCAGGCCGCCCGCGATGGCCGCGGTGATCACCGCGATGGCCTTGGGCCGGTCCGCGTCCGCGAAGGTGGCCGCCACGAAGGCGAGCGTCAGCGGCATCACGATCGCCGCGCCGCCGCCCATCAGGGTGCGGGCCGCGATCAGCGACCCCATCGAGCCCGCCAGCGCCGACCACGCCGAGGCCGCCAGGAAGACCACCAGCCCGGCGAGCAGGATCCGCTTGCGGCCGTAGCGGTCACCCAGCAGGCCGGCCGGGAGCATCGCGCCGGCGAAAGCGAGCGAGTACGAGTCGACGATCCACTGCAGTTCGGCGGTGTCGGCGTGCAACGACTCGGAGATGGTGGGCAGCGCGACGTTGAGGATCGTGATGTCCAGGCTGACCACGAGCGTGGCCAAGCAGAGCACGCCCAGCATCCACCACTGCCGGACGGAGCCGCGGTCTTCCATGACGCCTCCATAAGGTTAGTGACTAACATGTTAGTCACTAACCTTATGGACCGGCAAGCAACAAGTCGGCGAGTAACCCTCGAGGCATGCCCATGTCATTCATGTGACTGGCATCACTGTCGTGATGGTATTAATGCTTCGGCCGCGACGTTCAAGCGGCATCTATGCTCTGGCCACGGCACGAGCACACGGGGGAAGAGCGCTCATGGACTCACGGCAGGCATGTCCATTCGAATACGACAATCGGGCGGTTGCGTCACCGAGGCGGCGCCGCCCCCCGGGCAGGGAATAGCCGCTCCCCCGACCGCCCGGCGCGACACCTTCGGACGGATTTCACGCACCGGCCATTCAGCGGAATCCACCACACCCGCGGGCCGTGGTTTCCTTATGCGTGTTCTCGTTCCTTTTCCACATGTCGCCCCACGTTCTGTGGCTCCCGTTTTAACGGTTCGACGAAACGGACTAGCAACGTGAAGTCAAGCACCCAATTCCGTCCGACAAGCACGCACCGGACGGCCGCGCCCCGCACCCGCGCGGCCGCGGCTCCTGCCACCCGGCACCGCACCGCCCCCGCCGGCTGGAGTTCGCGGCTCCAGCGCGACCTGGCGGCCCTGCCCGGACTGTTCGAGGAGTGCGCGCTCGCCCTCGCCCCGCCGGCCGGCCGGCCCAAGGAGCGGGTCAGCGGCACCCGCGGCACCGGCCCGCCGCTCGACGAGGCCGCGCTGGCGGCCCGGACCGAGATGCTCGCGGTCCTGCGCTGCTGGACCGCCCTGGTGGTGGGCGAGCACCGCTCCAAGACCCCCGAGCAGCAGACCGTCCCGGCGCTGGTCCGCTTCCTGACCGACCACCTCGACTGGCTGGCCGCCCACCCGGCCGCCACCGACTTCGCCGACGAGGTCACCGCCCTGGTCGCGTCCGCCGACCGGGCCGCCCACCCGGACACCGCCGTCCGGCTCGAACTCGGCCCCTGCGTCCAGCCCGGTTGCGACGGTGTCATGTTCTCCACCATGCGGGCCGAGGACTCCGCCCCGATCCGGAAGATACGCTGCGGCGCCGGGCATTTCTGGCCGCCGCACCAATGGCTGCTGCTGTCTCGCGGAATCCACCCCGCCGCCGGGGTGCGCGCAGCAGGGAACGGGGAACAGGAATGACGGAGACCAACAGCCGGAGAACGCGTCGGCGCACCGTGCCGACCAATCTCGCCGCAATGGCGAGCGGGGTCGCCGAATCGACCATCCGGAAATGGGCGAGCCGCGGGAAACTCACCCGGTACGGCCGCCCCGGACGAGCCGAATACGATCTCGACGAACTCCTGGAACTCGCACTGACTCGCACGCATTCCAGTCGCACCACCTGATCGCACCGCATCGGGGAAACCACCGGGAATCCACCCGGAAGAGAACTCCGAATCACCCTCCCAGGTAAAAGGGAGGATTCAGCGGCCCCGAGCGCCGGATTCCCTCCGGGGTTCCGGGCGACCGCGGAACGCATCCGCCTCCGCCCGCACCCCCGGTGCGGGCCGGGCGTCCGCCCTCGGCCCCGGGCCGGGGCGGCGTTCCCGGCTCCGTTCGACCGCCACCGGACCGCGGCCCGCCGGAGGAGCGCTCCGCGCTCCACCGCGAGGCCCCGCGCCGGAGCCGCCACAGGCGAGCGGTTCCGCGAAAGCCGCGGATTCGGCCGGAAATGATACTGACTAACATTTTCTGGACGACACATCGCGACCGCCGTCGGCGTTTTCCCCGGCCCCGACCCGCCCCTCGACCGGGCCGCGCGATCGGCCGGGAGCCCGTCAAGGCATTCGCGGGCCCCCGCGGCCCCGCCCACCGGCGGTCCCCCGGCCCCCCGGCCCCCGCGGACCGCCCGGCAGTCGCGACACGCCCGTCCAGCAAGCGAGACCTGCCAGGTAAATTCCGACACATCGGCCTGTTTCCGAATCACCCTCCGTAACGGGGCCCGTGCCCGGAGGCACCCGCCCCGATCGCACCGCGGCGCCGACGCCGCGTCAGGGTGCCCGTGCCGCTCACGCGGTGCCGCCGCGGCCCGTTCCGACCCGGCCGGTGCCCAGTGCCTCCGAGGTCAGGGGCGTCGGGGCCTGACTCCTGGCGGGGTGCGGCCAGTCGGGGACGTCGCGGACGTGGACGCGGTCGTCGCACCAGGCGCACTCCCACTCGCCGAGGTCGATGTCGTAGGCGAGGCGGCCGCAGTGGACGGGGATCGGCTGGCTGCCGAGGAAGGTGGTGCCCCAGTCGGCGCGCCGCGGGGTGGGGTTGCTGTCGGTCATGGGAGGCAGCGTGCCAGGCGAGACTGACGATCAGTCAGCGGCGGGCGGGCGGGGCGGCCCCGCTCACCTCCGGGTCCGGCCCGGTCGCGTCCGTCTGGGGAGGTCTCCTCGGTCACCGTTCGGGTCTTCGACGGTTCGCGCGGCGTCCGGCCCCCGGCCCCGTGCCCGGTCGGGGCGGGTCGGCGGGTGGCGGTGTAGTCCGGTCGGTGGGAGTTGTGGTGACACATTTCACCGTTCGCCCCGTTCTGCCGGAGGGGGTCGGGAGTCTAGGTTCCTGCGACCAGGGGAAGTACTTCCCCTTCGTCACGGAACACGTCCGGCACCACCTCCTCCGACGAGAGAGAACGAGCGATGTCTGGATACGACTCCTCACCCCGCCCGCCCCAACGGGTCGGCGTGGCCGCCGAGTCCGAACCCGGGGAGACCCGGGTGGCGGCGACCCCGGCCACCGTGCGCGGTCTGCTGGCCCTCGGCTACGACGTGGTCGTCGAACCGGGGGCCGGTGCGGCGTCCGGGTTCGACGACGCGGCGTACGAGGCGGCGGGTGCCGCCGTCGGGGACGCCTGGGCCGCCGACGTGGTGCTGAAGGTGAACGCGCCGTCGGACGCCGAGGTGGAGCGGCTGCGCGAAGGCGCCACCCTGGTGGGGCTGTTGGCGCCGGCGCAGCGGCCCGAGCTGCTGGCGGCGCTGGCGGCGCGCGGGGTGACGGCGCTGTCGCTGGACGCGGTGCCGCGGATCTCCCGGGCGCAGTCGATGGACGTGCTCAGTTCGATGGCCAACATCGCCGGGTACCGGGCCGTGATCGAGGCGGCGCACGCCTTCGGGCGGTTCTTCACCGGACAGGTCACCGCGGCCGGGAAGGTCCCGCCGGCGAAGGTGCTGGTGGCGGGTGCGGGCGTGGCCGGGCTGGCCGCGATCGGTGCCGCGTCCAGCCTCGGCGCGATCGTCCGGGCCACCGACCCGCGCCCCGAAGTCGCGGACCAGGTACGGTCGTTGGGCGGCGAGTACCTGGCCGTGGAGGCCGCCCAGGAGGCGAGCTCCGACGGGTACGCGAAGGCCACCTCGGCGGACTACGACCGGGCCGCCGCCGCGCTGTACCGGGCCCAGGCGGCGGACGTGGACATCGTCGTCACCACCGCGCTGATCCCCGGCCGGCCCGCGCCGAAGCTGCTCACCGCCGAGGACGTGGCGGCGATGAAGCCGGGCAGCGTGGTGGTCGACATGGCGGCCGCGCAGGGCGGCAACGTGGCCGGCACGGTGCCCGGGCGGACGGTGGTCACCGACAACGGGGTGACCCTGATCGGCTACACCGACCTGGCGTCCCGGCTGCCCGCGCAGGCCTCGCAGCTGTTCGGCACCAACCTGGTGAACCTGCTGAAGCTGCTCACCCCGGGCAAGGACGGGCAGTTGGCGATCGACTTCGAGGACGTGGTGCAGCGCGCGGTGACGGTCGTCCGCGACGGGGAGACCACCTGGCCGCCCCCGCCGGTCGCCGTCTCGGCGGCGCCCGCCGCCGCGCCCGCCGCTCCCCCGGCTGCGGCGCCCGCCCCCGGGCCTTCGCGGATGACGCCAGCCGTCCGGTTCGGGCTGATCGGCGCCGGGATGCTCGCGCTGTTCCTGCTGGTCGCCTTCGCACCGCCCCAACTGGCGGAGAACTTCACGGTTTTCGCGCTCGCCGTGGTGATCGGCTACTACGTGATCGGCAAGGTCCACCACGCCCTGCACACCCCGCTGATGTCGGTGACCAACGCGATCTCCGGGATCGTCGTGATCGGCGCGCTGCTGCAGATCGGGCACGAGAGCACCCTGGTCACCGTGCTGTCCTTCGTGGCGATCCTGCTGACCAGCGTGAACGTCTTCGGCGGTTTCGCCGTCACCCGCCGCATGCTGAGCATGTTCTCGAAAGGCTGAGCCGAGATGACGTCCCTCACCGCCGCGCACGCCGCGGACCTGGTCGCCGCCCTGCTGTTCATCCTCAGCCTGGCCGGCCTCTCCCAGCACCGCACCTCCCGGGCCGGCGTCGTCTACGGCATCGCCGGCATGGCCCTCGCCCTGACCGCCACGGTCGTGGTCGCCTCCCGTTCGATCAGCGCGGGCGCCGTCGCGCTGATCCTGCTCGCGATGGCGCTCGGCGCCGCGATCGGCCTGTGGCGGGCCCGCCGGGTCGAGATGACCGAGATGCCGGAGCTGATCGCCGTCCTGCACAGCTTCGTCGGCCTGGCCGCCGTGCTGGTCGGCTGGAACAGCTACCTGGAGGTGGAGCGGCACGGCGCCGCCCAGACCTCCGTGGCCGCCGACCTGCTGTCGATCCACCACGCCGAGGTGTTCATCGGCATCTTCATCGGCGCGGTCACCTTCACCGGCTCGATCGTCGCCTACCTGAAGCTCTCCGCCAAGATCGCCTCCCGCCCGCTGGTGCTGCCCGGCAAGAACGCTCTCAACCTGGGCGCGCTCGGCGCCTTCGTCGCGCTCACCGCCTGGTTCACCGCCTCGCCCTCCCTCGGCCTGATGGTCGCCGTCACCGTGCTCGCCCTGCTGCTCGGCTGGCACCTGGTCGCCTCCATCGGCGGCGGCGACATGCCGGTGGTGGTCTCCATGCTCAACAGCTACTCCGGCTGGGCGGCCGCCGCCGCGGGCTTCCTGCTCGACAACAACCTGCTGATCGTCACCGGCGCGCTGGTCGGCTCCTCCGGCGCCTACCTCTCGTACATCATGTGCAGGGCGATGAACCGGTCCTTCCTGTCCGTCATCGCGGGCGGCTTCGGCATCGAGGCCCCCGCGAGCGGCGACGCCGAACAGGGCGAGCACCACGAGATCAGCGCCCGGGAGACCGCCGAACTCCTCGCCGCCGCCGAGTCCGTCGTCATCACCCCCGGCTACGGCATGGCCGTCGCCCAGGCCCAGCACCCCGTCGCCGACCTCACCCGCCGCCTGCGCGAACGCGGCGTCGAAGTCCGCTTCGGCGTCCACCCGGTGGCCGGCCGCCTGCCCGGCCACATGAACGTGCTGCTCGCCGAGGCCAAGGTCCCCTACGACATCGTCCTGGAGATGGACGAGATCAACGACGACTTCGCCCGCACCTCCGTCGTCCTGGTCATCGGCGCCAACGACACCGTCAACCCCGCCGCCCTCGACGACCCCGCCAGCCCCATCGCCGGCATGCCCGTCCTCAAGGTCTGGGAGGCCGAACGCGTCGTCGTCTTCAAACGCTCCATGGCCTCCGGCTACGCGGGCGTCCAGAACCCGCTCTTCTTCCGCGACAACACCAGCATGCTCTTCGGCGACGCCAAGCAGAGCGTCGACCAGATCCTCCAGTCCCTCGACACCCCCGACCCGGCCCTCGCCGCCCGGCCCTGAGCCCGGGCCCTCCCGCCGGCCGGCCCCCGAGCGGGGCCGGTCAGGTGTCGGGGCCGGCTCCCGGCGGCCCGGCCGCTGGGCGCGCCGCGCAGACCACGGGGACGCGCGCGGCCGGGCGCGGCGCGAGGCTGTCGTCCAGGCCGGTGAGTTCCAGCAGGCGGGCGACGGGTGGGCCCACTCCGCGCAGGGCGAGGCGGGCGCCGTTCCGGTCGGCCAGGGCGCGGGCGCCGAGGAGGACGCGCAGGCCCGCGCAGTCCATGAAGGTGACGGCGGAGAGGTCGAGCACCACCTCCGGGTGCGCGGCCAGGGCGCGTGCCAGTTCGCGGCCGACCCCGGGGGCGGTGTCGAGGTCGATCTCGCCGCCGGCCCGCACCAGGGCGGGGGCCGCCGCGTGGTCCGATCCGTCCGTCATGGGCTGCTCGCTGTTCACGGTCGGCCCGTACGGGGGTGCGGGCCGGTGGGCGGAGGGTCCGGGCCGCGCCGTGCCCGCGGGTACGGCGCGGCCGGGCCCGGACCAGGCCCGGGTCAGGCCCGGATCTCCTTGCGGGTGCCGCTGTGCGCGACTGCCACCTTGCGGGGCTTGGCCTTCTCCGCGACCGGGATGCGGAGCGTCAGCACGCCCTCCTCGTAGTCGGCGGTGATGCCCTCCGGGTCGAGGGTGTCGGAGAGCATGACCTGGCGGGAGAAGACGCCGAGCGGCCGTTCCGACAGCTCCCACTGCACGTCGTCGCCCTGGTGGCGGGGCCTGCGCTCGGCCTTGACGGTCAGCATGTTGCGCTCGACGTCGATGTCGATCGCCTCCGGGTCCACCCCCGGCAGGTCGAAGCAGATCACGTACTCGTCGCCGGCCCGGTACGCGTCGAGCGGCATCGGGGTCGGACGCGACCAGGTACCGGTCGAACCCAGGAACTGCTGGGTCAGCCGGTCGAGTTCGCGGAAGGGGTCGGTGCGCAGCAGCATCGCGAAACACCTCCAGTCGGATCGAAGAGTGCCGGTGCACATCACCTGGATCCGTTGTAACACGTCATCGGATGGATGACAAAACAGGGGTGTCGTCATTAGGGTGACAACATGACTCGAAAGCCGCCCACCGACCGCACGCCGGTCGACCGAGCACCGGTCGGCCGCGAGCCCACAGGCCGTACGCCCGCCGAGCCGGTGCCGCTGCTCGCCGCAGCGGCGGCGCTGGCCGCCATCGACGACGCCGTCCGCACCGCCCGGCAGCCCGGAGCGGCGGCGGCCGCCGGGCGCCCGGAGTCCGGCCCCGGGGCCGACACCGGCCCCGAACCGGCCCTCGCCGCCCTGCTCCTGCTCCGCGAGCTCCGCACCCAGCTCGCCGGGTGGGAGGCCGGCCTGGTGGAGGACGCCCGCGCCGCCGGCGCCACCTGGGCCGACCTCGCCCACCCGATGGGGGTGGCCAGCCGCCAGGCCGCCGAGAACCGCTACCTGCGGCTGCGCCGCGCCGGGGCCGCCCTCGCCGCGGAGACCGGCGCCGAGCGCGTCAAGGCCGTCCGCGACCACCGGGCCGCCGAGCGCTCCGTGAGCGCCTGGGCCCGCGAGCACGCCGCCGAGCTGCGCGTCCTGGCCGCCCAGCTCACCGGGCTCGGCCTCGGCCCGGGCGCCCGCCCCGCCCAGGAGACGCTCACCGCCGCCCTCGGCACCGCCGACGCCGCCGACCTGCTCGCCCCGCTCAGCGACATCCGCCCCCACCTCGGCGCCGGCCACGCCCACCTCGCCACCCGCCTCGACGCCCTGGCCGACCGCACCGGCCGACTCCGCGATGCCAGCAACCGGCGCCGCGCCTGACCCCGCCACGGCCGCACCGGCCGTCCCCGGGGCCTCCGACGTCCACTGGGAGCGACTGCTGGACGGGCTGGAGCAGACGCGGGCCCGGCTCCGCTCCGACACGGCGGCCGCCCTGACCGCCCTCGACACCCGACTCGCCCGACTCGCCGCCCTGCGCGAGCAGTTGGCCGGACGCCCCTGACCCCGCGCCGAGCGGCGGGCCACGGGCGGGGAGGGTTCCGGCGGAGGCGGGCGGTGCCGGGTCTGCGGTGGATCCGGGCGGGACGCGGGGTGCCGGCCGGACAGGGTCTAGAGCGGGGGCAGCCGGTCCGTGGCCCTGGGCGGGCGGCGTTCCTCCAGCCAGAAGAGGTAGGCCCGGAGGTGGTCGGCCAACTCGCCTTCCAGGTAAGCGGCGTAGTCCTCGGCGGCGGCGGCCACGCCCTGCCGCGCCTTCGCGTCGAAGTCCTCCCAGTCGGCGCGCCGGTCCACCAGGTACTCCCCGATCCGTCCCCGGTCGCGCCACCACTCCCGGACCGCCGCCGGCGTCCAGTGGTCGTCGCCGTCGCAGCCGTACCCGGAGAACGCCTCGGCCTCGGCGGCGTCGGCCGGCCGCCGGAGCTCCCGTTCGGTCCGGGGCTGCCGGTACACGTACTCGGTGAAGTGGTCGGCCTCGTAGAGGACGAGTTCCGGGGCGTGCAGGCGGCCGGTGCCGCAGTTGTCCGTGTCGGCTCCGTAGAACGGGCCGGGCACGTTGAGCCACTGCCGGTCGGCCCAGCGGCCCCGGAACTCCCCGCGCGCGTCGCCGAGCAGGGGAACCGGGTCGAAGTAGGGCTCCACGGTGGAAGGTTGGCCGCTGCGACCGGGGCCGCACCGGGCCCGTCCCGGCCTCGGCCGCGCGGCCGCCGCGTCAGGCGCGCCGCTCCGCTTCGGGGACCAGCCCGGGGAACAGCTCGGGGAGAACCTCGCGGAAACTCCCCTGCCGGGCCCGCGAGAAGACCTTCTCGACGGGGTCCACCCGCACCGCTCCTTCCCCGCCCCGGGCACCGCTCGGCTCCCGGCCGCACCGCAGCGGACGGGTCACCGCACCGATCATGCCCTGTCGGCAGCGCTCGGCGGGCCCGTACGGCGGGCTCCGCGCGGCCCGGGCGCAGGCGCGGAAAGCCGGTGCCACCCTGCCCGGTTGACCCTGTCCTTGGCGCGATTCCACACCTGATCAGCAGAGCGAGGGGCTCTCGCCGGGATCCGGGCCGTCCCCGAGTTGCGGAGCGGGCACCGGGCGGGAGCCCGAGGTCACGAGGAACGGGGTGGCGGTGGTGAGCCCGACGGTCAGATCCGTTCTCGGATAAGCATCTCCGGTCCGTTCTCGACCCGTGGCCGGCCGGCCCTGAACGCGCCCGGCCGCCACCGGTACGTCGCCCGCCGAGATCCCCCGGCAGAGGGCGCTTCGGGCGCGCGCCACCGCCTCCCCGGCGCGTCGCGTCAACTCGGCTCCGGATTGCGGAACGTGACAGCCCGTCGGAGTCACGTCCCTCCGCCCGGTCACCGCACCGCTTCCCGCCGATGCTGTTGCTGCTGCACGAACAGGACTCGAGTCGGGCGAGCGACGGAGCAGTTCGGCCCGGACCCTCAGATCCCGCCGAACCCTCCACGCCCGGCCGCCTCGACGAAGGCGCTCCAGGCGGCGGGAGAGACGGACAGAACGGGGCCCTGCGGATCCTTGCTGTCCCGAACGAGCACGGCGCCGTGCGAACCCGCCAGGTTCAGGGCGGGCTGTACGCAGTCTCCGCCGTTGTGGTCGCTGTACGAGCTGGACTTGAACCAAGCGAGCGGCCGGAGCGGTTCGATGTCGGATCGCTGTGCGGACATGGAGTTGACCAGTCCTTTCATGACTTGGCGGATCAGCGCGGCCGAATCCGGAACGGAGAGCACATGGCCGCGAAGCCAATCATAGGCGCGGGAGTAATACGTGATCTCGTCCGGATCAGTGGTGAAGTGCCCGGAAGTCAGGCTCTCCGAGTAGAGGTGCCGCTGCCCGTCAGGCATGGTCAGCAGGGTGAATGACGTGCCAGCAGGAGTGCGGTCGCCAAGCTCCAGCGGAGCGACCTGAATCACGATGTTGGGCCGACGCATCAGGGCCAGCAGGTGATCGAGTTGACGGTGCATCACCTGGGGCCCTCCTACCGCACGCCGGATCACCGCTTCGTCGAGGACAACGGAGAGCAGAGGGCCGTCATCGGCCAGGAAGCGAGCCTGACGACTGATTCGAGCGGCGACTCTCGCCTCGATCCAGTCGGGAGTGGGGTTGATCTGCCTCCGCTTGAAAACCGCTGCCGCGTATCCGGGCTCCTGGCACGGACCGGGAATCAGACTGATCGAGTACCGCCGCACTTCCTCCGCCCGCGCCTCGCGCTCGGCGAACACCTGGAACCACTCGGGGTGCGCCACCTCCCGGTACCAGCCCACGCGGCCGTAGGCGTTGACCAGAAGCCCGTCCGCGCCGAGGAGTCGGTCGATCCGGTGGACCATCTCCACGGCCGGGACCCGTTCGCCCGACTCGAAGCGGCTGATGAGCGAGGGGTCGCAGTGCACTTCCCGGGCCAGCCCGGCCTTCTTGAGGCCGGCCTTCTCCCGGAACACCTCCAGCAGCCAACCGAAAGCGGCCGGGGTCATGTCCGCCGGGCTCTCGCCCACCTCCCCAGCGCGACGCGCCAACTCCGCTCCCCGGATGGATCATGACACTCCGCCAATGTCAGGCTTCCCCTCCTGTTCACCGTACCGCTTTCCGCCGATGCTGGTTACGCACCGACGAGAACATGGAGACAGGCGGTGACCATCGATGGGCAATTCCCTGCTCGACCGGCTGGAGAGGCAGGACCGTGCCTTCGCGCACAAGGTGCGCGACGCGGTACGGGAGGCCCTCCGCTCGGCGGGCCTGAAGCTGCCGTCGCTGGCGGTGGAGAGGACCGTCACCGGCGGGTACCTGGTGCAGCTCGGTGGCGTCACCCCGGAGGTGGCGAGCGAGTTGGCCACCCTGGTCTGGACGGGCGCTCCCTACGTGCACGCCGTGCGCGGCGGGGAGTTCACCGGAACGAGCAGGATCGAACTTCCCTACGAGCAGGGTGAGTTGCTGGTCGACACGGTGACCGGGCGGGTCGGCGAGTTCTCCCGCGTGACCGAGCAGGGCGAACTGCTCCTCCTCCCCGTCGGCAAGGGCGGGGGCGAAAACGGGGGCGGGGTCGGAAACGGGGGCGGGGGCGAGCCCTGGCCGGTCGACCGGTGCGGGGTGCGCCACCCCGCGTTCGCGGACCTGGTGCGGGCGGGAATCACCCGGCCCGCGCGGCGGTCGGCGAACTGATCGATCTCCGTCCGCATCGATCCCGAGACGAGGAAGCAAGTGCTCCACACCGGAAAGCCGTTGGAGGACACCGACGTCCTCCGGCGGTTCCCGCGCGGCGGGTTCACCGAGATCGAGCAGGCCGCCGATCCGCTGGAACAGGCGTTCAGGGCCGCCCGGTTGGACCAGCCGGCCGAGTCGCTGGTCCAACCGGCCGATCCGGGTGGCGAGTTGCCCACCGCGCTCCCGACGCCGGGCGCCGCCTCGTGAGCGGCGCGTCACGGCGGCGGGCCTGGTAGATCGCCGAGCGGCTCTCGCAAGCCGGCGGTGGGGAGGCCCGGTTGACCACCACCCCGACCGGCTACCGGATCACCCTCGCGATCAACCGGCCCGGCGGTCCGGGCGGTTCCGGCGACCACCGGGCCGTCCTGGCGGCGCTCGCCCTCGGCGACCGCTGGGGGCACGACTACTCCCCGCCGTCCCGCGACCACGGCACCGCCCGCGAACTGGTCTGGAGCGAGGTGCACGGCGATCCCCGCAGCTCGGACGGGAGTTGAGCAGGGCCGCGACCCGGCGGGTCGGTCGTCGGACCCGTCTGGGACGCTGCCCGGATGGAGACGACGCTGCAACTGACGATCGACTGCGCCGACCCGCAGCGGATGGTGGCTTTCTGGGCGGAGGCCCTGGGTTACGTGCCGGAACCCCCGCCGGAGGGGCACGCCACCTGGCGGGCCTACTGGGCGGCGCTGGGGGTGCCCGAGGAGGAGCTGCCGGCCGGGGCCGGGGACGTCCCGGAGTCGATCGTCGATCCGGCGGGGCACGGGCCGCGGGTGTGGTTCCAGCAGGTTCCGGAGCCCAAGACCGGCAAGAACCGGTGGCACTTCGACCTGAAGGTCGGTGGCGGCCGCGACGTCCCCCGGGAGGTCCGGGTGCGGCGGGTCGAGGCCGCGGTGGAACGGCTGGTCGAGGCCGGGGCGACGGTGCTGCGGATCAAGGACGAGCCGGACTCGGGGCTGTACGCCGCCGCGATGCGGGATCCCGAGGGCAACGAGTTCGACGTCGTCTGAGGGGTGCCGTCCGAGCGGGGCCGGGCCGGCGGACGGGCGGGGCCGGGCCGGCGGACGGGCGGGGTGGGGCCAGGCCCACCCGGTCGTGCGGGTAGGCCCATGTCGGGGCGGGCGGGCGGTCCGTAGCGTCGGGAGGGTCGGGAGGGCCGGGAACGCGCGGTTCGGGTGCTCCCGGCCGGCAGGATCGATCACCGCTGTGAAGGGAACCGGTCGATGAGCGGGACGGGCAGGACGGGCGGGACGGGTGGGGCGTCGGGGGGCGGGCTCCTGCGGTGGGGGGCGGCGGTCGGGGCCGGGTTGTGGCGGTCGGCCGTGCTGGTGGGGCTGACCTGCCTGTTCGCGCTGGTGGCGGTGCCGGTGGGGTGGGCGGGGTCGTCGCTGGTGTACTCGTGGTCGGCGGGGATGACGGCGGCGTGGCCGCTGCGGGCGCTGGCGGTGTTCGGGGAGACGCTGCTGGTGGTCGTGTGGGTGGCGGTCGCGGTGTGGACGGTGCACCCGTTCACCAGCCGGGCGCTGGCGGGGGCGGCCCGGCGGTGCGCGGGGCGCTGGCTGGGGCTGGAGTCGGCGGTGGCGTACCGGGAGCCGAGGCCGGTGACCAGGATGGCCACCGGGTTCTGGTGGGACGGGCAGGAGTACCACAGGTCCGAGCGGGAGGCCCGGCGCCGGGCCCGGGTGCACGCCAGGTTCCACGATCCGCAGCTGCACTGGGACGGGGTGTGGATGCTGGCGGCGTCGGTGACGGTGCTGCCGGTCGCGGCGCTGCCGCTGCTCGCGCTGGTCCTGGGTGCGGTGCTGATCGCCGGTCAACCGCTGTTCGGCGCAGCGCTGTCGGCGGCCGGCCTGGTGGCGGCGCCGTTCGCCTGGCGGGTGCTCGGGCCGGTCGGCCGGCCGCTGCTGGGGCCGGTGACGTCGACCCGGCTGGGCTGGCGGGTGGCCGAACTGGAGGAGATCCGGGCGGACTTGACGCAGACCCAGGCCGCCGAGCTGGAGCGGATCGAGCGCGGCCTGCACGACGGCGCGCAGGCCCGGCTGGTCGCGCTGGGCATGTCGATGGGCGCGGCCGAGCACCTGGTGGACAGCAACCCGGAGGCGGCGAAGCGGCTGCTCGCCGAGGCCCGGGCCAACTCCGCCGGGGCGCTGGCCGAGCTGCGGGCGCTGGTGCGCGGCATCAACCCGCCGGTGCTGGTGGAACGCGGCCTGGTGGACGCCGTCCGGGCGCTGGCCCTGGACGCGGTGGTCGAGGTGGACGTGGTCAGCCGGGTGCCGGCCCGGCCCGAGCGGCCGGTCGAGGCGGCGCTGTACTTCTCGGTCGCCGAACTGCTCACCAACGCCGTCAAGCACGCGCACGCCGAGCGCGTCGGCGTCGAACTGTCGTACGCGGCACGGACGCTCACTGCTACCGTGAGCGACGACGGGACCGGCGGGGCCGCCGCGACCCCCGGCTCCGGGCTGGACGGCGTGCGGCGCCGGATGGCGGCCTTCGGCGGGCGCCTGGAGATCGACAGCCCCGTCGGGGGACCAACCCGTATCACTGTGGCGGTGCCGTGCGAATTGTCGTAGCCGAGGACCTGTTCCTGCTCCGGGACGGGATGGTGCGCCTGGTCGAGGCGTACGGCCACCAGGTGGTGGCGGCCGTCGACAACGGGCCGGCCGCACTGGAGGTGCTGCTCGCCCACCGGCCGGACGTGGCGATCGTCGACGTCCGGTTGCCCCCGGCCTTCTCCGACGAGGGCCTGCAGGCCGCGCTGACCGCGCGCCGGGCGGTGCCGGGGCTGCCGGTGCTGATCCTGTCGCAGCACGTGGAGCAGCTGTACGCGCGCGAGCTGCTCGCGGACGGGCACGGCGGCATCGGCTACCAGCTCAAGGACCGGGTGCTGGACGCCGGGCAGTTCATGGACGCCGTCCAGCGGGTCGCCGACGGCGGGACGGCGCTGGACCCGACGGTGGTCGCCAAGCTGCTGGGCCGGCCGATGCGCGCGGACCCGCTGGCCGCGCTGACCGAGCGGGAGCGCTCGGTGCTGGCGCTGATGGCCGAGGGGCTGTCCAACGCGGCGATCGCGGGCCGGCTGTTCCTCTCCGAGGGGTCGGTCAGCAAGTACACCACCGCGATCTTCGCCAAGCTCGGCCTGGCCGACGACCAGGACACCAACCGCCGGGTGCGGGCCGTGCTGGCCTACCTGGGGGCGGAGCAGGGCGGACGGTGACGCGTCACGCGCTCCCCGGCCGGACCAGGCCGGTCTCGTAGGCGATGACGACCAGCTGGGCGCGGTCCCGGGCGCCGAGCTTGGTCATGGCCCGGTTGACGTGGGTCTTGGCGGTGAGCGGGGTGACGAACAGCCGCTCGGCGATGTCGTCGTTGGACAGGCCGGCCGCGACCAGGGCGACCACCTCCCGCTCGCGGGCGGTGAGCACGTCGAGCCGGGGCAGCGCGGCGCGGCGGCCGGGGTCGGGCTGGGCGAGGAAGCGGCCGATCAGGGCCTTGGTGGCGGCCGGGGAGAGCAGCGAGTCGCCGGCCGCCACGACCCGGATGGCGTCCAGCAGCTCCTCCGGGTCGATGCCCTTGCCGAGGAAGCCGCCGGCTCCGGCGCGCAGGGCCTCGGCCACGTACTCGTCGTTCTCGAAGGTGGTGAGGATCAGGACCTTGACGCCGGCCAGGTCCTCGTCGGCGGTGATCAGCTTGGTCGCGGCGAGGCCGTCCAGGTCGGGCATCCGGATGTCCATCAGGACCAGGTCGGCGCGCCGGGAGCGGGCGAGCGCGACGGCCTCCCGGCCGGTGCCGGCCTCGCCGACCACCTCCAGGTCGGGGGCGGAGTCGATCAGCAGCCGGAAGGTGCCGCGCAGCAGGGCCTGGTCGTCGGCGAGCAGGACTCGGACGGTCATGGGCGGGAGCCCTCTCTCATGGTCGGGGGCACGTGCGGCCGGTGGCGGCGGGCAGCGGCAGTTCGGCGTGGACCCGGAAGCCCCGGCGGGGGCGGGGCCCCGCGGTGAGGGTGCCGCCGGCCGCGCGGGCCCGTTCGTGCATGCCGATCATGCCGTGCCCGGTGCCCTCGCCCGCACGTGCCCCGTCGCCCCCGTCGCCCCCCTCGCTCGCGCCGTCCCCGTCGCTCGTGCCGCGGCCGTCGTCCTCGACGGTGACCCGCAGTCGCTCGGGGGCGAAGTCGAGGCGGACCCGGGCGGTGGCGGGCCCGGCGTGCTTGTGGGTGTTGGTGAGGGCTTCCTGGATGATCCGGTAGGCGGTCAGGTCGGTGATCGGCGGGAGGTCGGCGGGGGCGCCGGAGCGTTCCAGGGCGACGGGCAGGCCGGAGTGCCGGAAGGCGTCGAGCAGGTCGTCGAGCCCGGCCAGGCCGGGAGCGGGTTCGCGGGGCGCGGCCTGGTCGCCGCTGTGGCGCAGCAGTCCGACGGTGGCGCGGAGTTCGTCGAGGGCGGCGCGGCTGGTGTCGCGGATGCGTTCCAGGGCCTGGTAGGCGTGTTCGGGGTCGGTGCGCATCAGGTGGTGGGCGACGCCGGCCTGGGCGTTGACCAGGGTGATGTGGTGGGCGACCACGTCGTGCAGTTCGCGGGCGATCCGCATCCGCTCCTCGGTGACCCGGCGGCGGGCCTCGTCCTCGCGGGTGCGTTCGGCGCGTTCGGCGCGTTCGACGGCGGAGGCGAGCAGTTCGCGGCGGCTGCGGACGGCGTCGCCGATCGCCACCGACAGGCAGGGCCAGGCGATCAGGCCGAGGTTCTGCGGGAGTTCCTCCAGGCCGGGGCGGACGATCAGCGCGGTGAGGGTGAGCGCGGCGGCCGCGCAGCAGCCGGTGCGCCAGGCGGTGCGCCGGTCGGTGCGGGTGCCGACGGCGTACAGCGCGAAGCCGACGGCGAACATGGAGATCCCGAGGGACTCCGGCCGCCGCCCCGGGGAGAGCGGGAGCAGCAGCAGTTCGACCACGCCGACCGCGACGGTGGCGGCGGCCACCTGCACCGGCCACCGGCTGCGGACCAGCAGCGGCAGGCAGGACAGCAGCAGGAACAGCAGGTAGCCGGGGATCGAGGCGTCGCGGTGGTAGGCGGTGGCCGCCGTGACGGGCGCGGCGATCAGGAAGCAGGCCAGCGCCAGCGCCACGTCGGTCCGTCGCGGCCGTCCGCCGCACCACCGTCTGAGCATCTCCACCGTTCGCACTCCTTCACCGTACGCACCGTACGCAGCGGGCCCGACCGGTGGCGGTGACCGGCCGGGCCCGCGGGGGTCAGCGCCGGGCGTCCGCGAGCTCGGGTTCCCGGACGGGGGCCGGGTCGGGCTCGCCCTCGACGGAGACGTGCGGCAGCAGGCGGTCGAGCCAGCCGGGCAGCCACCAGTTGGCGGCGCCGAAGCGGTGCATCAACGCGGGGACGAGGACCATCCGCAGCACCAGCACGTCGAGCAGGACGGCCAGGGCCAGGCCGAGTCCGAACTCGGCGATCATGCGCTGGCCGCCGAACAGGAAGGCGGCGAACACGCAGGCCATGATGACGGCGGCGGCGGTGATGACCTGGCCGGTCTCGCCGTGGCCCACCCGGACGGCGCGGTGGTTGTCCCGGGTGTGGGTCCACTCCTCGTGCATCCGGCTGATCAGGAAGACCTGGTAGTCCATCGAGAGGCCGAACAGGATCGCGATGATCATCACGGGGGCGAAGGCCTCGACCGGCCCGGCCGCGCCCGCGCCGAGCGCCTCGGAGCCCCAGCCCCACTGGAACACCGCGACGATCGCGCCGAACGCCACGCCCATGGTGAGCAGGTTCATCGCGACGCCGATCAGCGGCACCAGCAGGCTGCGGAAGGCCACCATCATCAGCAGGCAGCCCAGGCCGACGATGATCCCGATGAACAGCGGCAGCTTGGAGATCAGCACGTCCGCGAAGTCCGCGGAGATGGCGGTGGCGCCGCCGACGTGCACCTGCAGGCCGGTGCCGGCCTCGGCGGCGGGGACGGTGTGCTCGCGCAGTTCGGTGATCAGCTCGGAGGTCTTCGCGGACTGCGGGGAGGTGGTCGGCACCACCTGGACGATGCCGACCCGCTGCCCGTCCTTCATCGGCGCGGCCGCGACCTGCGCGACGCCGTCCAGGCCCTTCAGCCGGTCGACCAGGCTGTCCAGCGCGGCCCGGTCGGCGGCGGCGGGGGCCTCGGCGACCAGCAGCAGCGGGCCGTTGGAGCCGGGGCCGAAGCCCTCGGCCATCAGGTCGTACGCCTGCCGGGAGGTGCTGGACTTCGGGTTGTTGCCCGCGTCCGAGCTGCCCAGGCGCAGCGACAGCACCGGCAGCGACACGGCGAGCATCAGCACCAGGGCGACCAGCGCCCTGCCGGTGGGCCGGGCCTGCACCTTGGCGGCCCAGCGCGGCCAGAACCCGGTGGTGTGCTCCTCGCCGGGGCCCTGCTCGGCCAGGCGGCGGCGCTGGGCGCGGCTGAGCACCCGCAGCTTCAGCAGGCCGAGCATCGCGGGCAGCAGGGTGACCGCGGCGAGCACGGTCAGGGCGACGGTGAGCGCGGCGGAGACCGCCATGCCGTTGAGGAAGCCCATGCCGAGGATCAGCATGCCGAGCAGCGCGATCACCACGGTCAGGCCCGCGAACAGCACGGCCCGGCCGGAGGTGTTCAGCGCCTTCGCGGAGGCGTCCTGGACGCTCAGGCCCGCCATCAGGCCCTTGCGGTGCCGGTTGACGATGAACAGCGCGTAGTCGATGCCGACGCCGAGGCCGACCAGCACGCCCAGGGTGGGCGCGACCGAGGCGATGCTCATGCCGTGGCTGAGCAGCCCGGTGCCGATCACGCCGGTGCCGACGCCCGCGACGGCGGTGAGGACGGGCAGCGCGGCGGCCCAGGCGGAGCGGAACACCAGGGTCATCACGACCAGCGCGGCGACGATGCCGATGATCTCGCTGAGGCCGCCCATCTCGGTCTCGGTGTTCTGCACGGCCTGCCCGCCCAGCTGGACGTCCAGCCCGTCGGTGCGGGCCTGCTTCGCGAGGTCGATGACGTGCTCGACGTCGGCCTTGGGGACGGCGCGCGCGTCGCCGGTGAAGGTCACCTGGGCGTACGCGGTGGTGCCGTCGGCGCTGATCTGCCGGGCGCCGCGCTCGGCGTACGGGCCGGAGACCGAGGCGACGGACGGGCTGTGCGCGATGGCGTCCAGCGCCGCGGTCATCCGCTCCTTGACGGCGGGGTCGTCCACCGTGCCGGTCGCGGTGCGCCACACCACGGTGTCGGTGTCGCCGGCCGCGGCGGGCATCTGCTCCTTCAGCAGCTCCAGCGCCCGGCTGGACTCGGTGGCGGGCATCGACATGCTGTCGCTGTACTTGGTGCCGACCGCGCCCGAGACCGCCCCGAGGCCGACCAGCAGGCCCAACCACAGCAGCACGGTGACGAGCCGGTGCCGGTGGCACCAGCGTGCGAGGACGGACATGCGCGACTCCCCTTTTCGGCCTTCTCCCGGTCTCCCCCACCCTCCCCCGCGGCCCCGCCCGGCGTCGTCCCCCGTCCGCGGACACCCGGCGTACCGCGTCCGCGGTACCCGGCCGCCGCCCGCTACCGCGTCCGTGGACCGCCGGGGCGGGGACCGCGCAGCTGATCCTCCGTCAGGCGGAGTCCCACGACCCCCTCTCCGCCTGCGGGTTGAGGCCGGGCGGCCCGAGCGGTGGACGCCCCCGGCCCGGCGGGCCGGAAGGCCGGGAGGACGTGAGGACGGGTGCGGCTCGGCGCGCCCGGAGCGTGTGACGGAGGTCAGGGTGGCAGTCCCCGCGGATCCACGGCCGTCGGCGGACCCCGGCCCGGTGCCGGCGCCCGGACACCGGCAGCGGCAGCGGCAGCACTGGCACCGGCGCTGGCCCGACCGGGCGCCGGCGGCGGCCGCGGCCTGGGGCGTGCTGTACGCGGTCGTCCAGGCGGGGTGGGCGGCGACCCGCACCGGCGTGCCGTGGAAGGCGCACTCCACGTACCCGCCGGTGGCCCACCTCGCCCTCGCCGCCCGCACCCGCCCGGCCTGCGCCACCGCCCCGGAGCCGCCCGCGTGAGCCGGTGAGCGGCCCACGGCGGGCCGGTCGGCGGGCGTCAATTGTGCGGCCGGTCATCGCATTTCGTTCCACGAGCGTTCAGGAACCGCCTCCTGATCGTACGGCGACAAGTCCCTAGGGTCTCCTTCGGCTACGGAGGAAGGGACTTCATGGACGCGCTCCTCGCGGTCCGGGCCCGGGGCGTCACCAAGTGCTTCGGTGACGTCGTCGCGCTCGACGGTGTCGACCTGGCGGTGGCCCGGGGCCGGATCCACGGTCTGGTCGGGCCGAACGGCGCCGGGAAGACGACGCTGCTGGGCCTGCTGCTGGGGCTGGCGGTCGCCGACCGGGGCGGCCTGGAGATCCTGGGCGTGCCGGTCGGGCGGGCGCTCGCCGCTCCCGAGGGCGTCGCCGGGTTCGTGGACGGCCCGGGCCTGTACCCCTCGCTGACCGCCCGGCAGAACCTCGTCGCGCTGGCCGGCCTGCGCGGCCGGGGTGCGGACCGGGCGGGTGTCGCGGACGCGCTCGACCAGGTGGGGCTGACCGACGTCGCCGACGACCGGGTGGGCGGTTTCTCGCTGGGCATGCGCCAGCGCCTCGGCCTGGCCGCCGCGCTGCTGGCCCGGCCCCGGCTGCTGGTGCTCGACGAGCCCGCCAACGGGCTGGACCCGGCGGGCAAGCGGCACGTGCACGGGGTGCTGCACCGGCTCGCCGCGGAGGGCGCCGCCGTCGTGCTCTCCAGCCACCGGATGGACGACCTGGAGGCGCTCTGCTCCGAGGTCACCATCCTGGCCACCGGGCGGGTCGCCTTCTCCGGCCCGCTGCGCGAACTCGCCGCCGGGGACCGCGAACTGGACTACCGGCTGCTCACCTCCGACCCGGCGGCCGCCCGCCGGACCGCCGCCGGCGCCCCCGGCGTCCGGCTGCTCGACCCCGACCCGGCCGCGGCCGCCGGACCGCGCCCGGACGCCGAGCGGCTGGTGCTGCGCGCCCGGGTGCCCGCGCTGGACGCCCTGGTGTCCCAGCTGGTCGGGGACGGCGTCGCGGTGCGCGAACTGGCGCCCGTGGTCTCGCCGTTGGAGGCCGCCTTCCTCGCCCTCACCGAACAGCGGCCGCAGCCGGAAGGAGCCCGCCGATGACCACCGCCCGCACCGGGACCGGACCCGGGGCCGGACCCGGGACGGAACCCGTCGCCGAAGCCGTCGCCGGAGCCGCGTTCGGAGCCTCCCCCACCGGCCGGGTCGGAGTGGCCCGGGTCTGCCGGTTCGAGCTGGTCAAGCTGGTCTCGCAGTGGCGGATCCGCCTGCTGGTGCTGGTCTGCTGGCTGGCGCCGGGGTTGTTCGTGGCCGCCGTGGCGCAGCAGGACACACTGCCCACCGACACCCTGTTCGGCCGGTGGATGCACGCCACCGGGTGGGCCGGGCCGCTGGTGGTGCTGGGGTTCGCGGGGAGTTGGGCGCTGCCGCTGCTGACCTCGGTGGTGGCGGGTGACGTGTTCGCCGCCGAGGACCGGCTCGGCACCTGGCGGCACCTGCTGGTGGCGGTGCGTTCGCCGCGCCGGATCTTCGCCGCGAAGGCGCTGGCCGGGGCGGGCGTGCTGGTGCTGCTGGTGGCGGGTCTGGCGGTGTCGGGGGCGGTCGGCGGGCTGCTGGCGGTGGGGAACCACCCGCTGGTGGGCCTGGACGGGCACCTGCTGTCGCCCGGGGACGCCGCGCTGCGGGTGCTGCTGGCCTGGCTGTGCGCGCTGGCGCCGACGCTGGCGCTGGCCGGGATCGGCCTGCTCGGCTCGGTCGCGCTGGGGCGGTCCCCGATGGGGCTGCTGCTGCCCGCGCTGGTGGCGTTGGCGGTGCAGTTGGCGCAGTTGATGCCGCTGCCGGTCGGGGTGCGCCTGGCGCTGCCGGGGTACGCGTTCGTCTCCTGGAACGGCCTGTTCACCGGCCCGGCGCAGTTCGGTCCGCTGCTGGTCGGGGTCGTGGTGAGCCTGGTGTGGGCGGTGGCGGCGACGCTGCTGGCCCGGGCGCTGTTCCTGCGGCGGGACTTCACCGCTCCGGCGCACGACGGTTCGGGGCGGCGGGCGGTGCTGCTGGGGGCGCTGCCGCTGGTCGCGCTGCTGGCGGTGTCGGCCGGAGTGCTGACCCCGGCGGTGGGCGGCGCCGGTTCCGGCATCGGGCAGCAGAAGGTGCAGCGTGCGCTGGCCACCGCCTTCGCGCACCTGTACCGGTTGCAGACCGCCGAGTTGAACCGTCCGGACGTCGGCGAGGAGGAGTTGCGGGTCTCCGCGGCGTGCGACAAGGGCAGCACCCTGGTCGAGCCGGAGGGCCCGGGCAACGACTGGCGCTGCACGGTGACCTGGCACCTGCCGGGCACCGAGGCGACCGGCACGGCGGTCTACCAGTTGGACATCGCCCCCGACGGGCGGTTCGTCGCCGACGGCGACGGGCCGAAGGAAGTGAACGGCTACTTCCTGGTGCGCACCCCCACCGGAGACGCACCGAACCCGCTCTGGCAGTTCGACGGCGACGTCGAGCTGCTCCCCGCTCCTTCGAAGGGATGACGCAGCATGCAGGTCACACGTCGCCGACTCGGTGACGACGCTCCCGGAAGCGGCGGGCCCCGCGCCCGCCGCCGGACGCTGTTCACGGCCGCCGCGACCGCGGTGGTGCTGACGGCGAGCGCGGGCGTGGGCTTCGCGCACACCGACGCCTTCGGCGAGAACCAGGTCGGCCAGGTCTACGAGCGGGGCCGACTGGTCTCCGACAACCAGTACGTCGACCCGTACGGCGAGCGGCTGGTCATCCCCAACGGGAAGATCGTGTCGTCCGCGGTGAGCCCGGACGGCGCCCACCTGGCGGCCGCGATCACCGACGGCGGCGCCGCGCTGGCGATCGTGGACGTGCGGAACTGGAAGGTGCAGCAGCTCGTCGGCAGCGCGGCCGCCTCCGTCCCGCGGATCAGCGGCAACAACGTGGGCCAGGAGGGCCCGACGTACTCGCCGGACGGGAAGCAGCTGTGGCTGGGGCAGCCCGACGGCTACACCCGCTTCGACGTCGACCCGGACGGCAGCGTCACCAGGCCGGTGTACGTGAAGATCGCCAAGAGCGGTTCGCAGCAGGCGCTGGTGGCCGGGCTGGTCTTCTCGGCGGACGGCTCGACCGCGTACGCGGCGGTCAACGGCCAGAACCGGGTGGTGGCGATCGACACCGCCACGGGCACCGTCGAGCGGAGCTGGGCGGTGGGCAACGCGCCGCGCGGCCTGGCGCTGGCGGGCGGCAAGCTGTACGTCGGCAACGAGGGCGGCCGCCCGGCGGAGCCCGGCGAGAGCACCCTCAACTCGTACGGCACGCAGGTCCCGGCCGATCGGGAGACCGGCGCCGTCACCACCGGCACGGTCAGCGTGATCGACCCGGCCGACCCGTCGGCCGCGCCGCGCAGCGTCGACGTGGGCCTGCACCCGACCGCCGTGTACGCGAAGAACGGCGCGGTGTTCGTCACCAACACCGCGTCCAACAGCGTCTCGGTGATCGACACCCGCAACGACCGGGTCGTGCAGACCATAGCCACCCGGCCCTGGTCCGAGGCCTCGATCGGCTACGAGCCCAACGCGGTGACGCTCACCGACGACGGCCGCCTGCTGGTCACGCTGGGCCGGGCCAACGCGGTCGCGGTCTACCGGTACGCGGGCCCGCAGGAGCCGGCGAGCTACGTCGGCCTGCTGCCGACCGACTACTTCCCCGCCGAGATCACCTCCTCCGGCAACGACGTGCTGGTCTCCAGCACCCGAGGCATCGACGCCCTGCGCCCCACCGCCGCGGCCGGCCACGCCACCCACGACACCACCTCCAGCGTGGTGCGCTTCGCGCTGCCCGGCGACAAGGAGATCCGCAAGCAGACCGCGAAGGTCTTCGCGCAGAACAACTGGACCAACAACGCGGCCAAGCTCGCCACCGGCGACAAGGCCAAGGCCGTGCCCGTCCCGGACCGGATCGGCGACCCTTCGACGATTAAGCACGTCTTCCTGCTGGTCAAGGAGAACCGGACGTACGACCAGGTCTACGGCGACATGCCGCAGGGCAACGGCGACGCGGCACTCGCCCAGTTCGGCGAGAACGTGACGCCCAACCAGCACGCGCTGGCCGCCCGGTTCGGGCTGTACGACAACACGTACGACATCGGCACCAACTCCGCCGAGGGCCACAACTGGCTGATGCAGGCCGACAACCCGGAGTACACCGAGTCCTCGGCGGGCGAGTACCTGCGCAGCTACGACACCGAGGACGACGCGCTCGGCCACCAGGCCAGCGGGACGCTGTGGAGCGGCGCCCAGGCCGCGGGCAGGTCGGTGCGGGACTTCGGCGAGTTCCACCAGTTCCTCACCAAGCCGTCCGGCGCGACCTGGCAGAACCTGTACTGCGACAGCAAGAACATGCAGGCCACCGGCGCCGGTTCGGCCTACCAGCTGGTCTCCTCCTCGCCGATCCCCTCGCTCAACGCGGTGTCGGTGCCCGCCTTCCCGAAGTTCGACACCAGCGTCCCGGACGTCTACCGCGCCGAGATCTGGAAGCAGGACTTCGAGCGCAACGGTCCCGCGAACCTCAACATGCTCTGGCTCTCCAGCGACCACACCGGCGGCCCCGCCAACGCGGCCGCCCAGGTCGCCGACAACGACCTCGCGGTCGGCCGGATCGTCGACGAGATCACCCACAGCCCGTACTGGAAGGACTCGGTGGTCTTCGTCGTCGAGGACGACTCCCAGGCCGGCCTGGACCACGTCGACGGCCACCGGGCCCCGATCCAGATCATCAGCCCGTACGCCCGGCACGGGGTGGTGGACAGCCGCTACTACTCGCAGATCAACGTGGTCCGCACCATCGAGCAGATCCTCGGGATCAAGCCGATGAACCAGAAGGACACCGCGGCCACCCCGATGACCGGGGCCTTCACCGCCACCCCCGACTACACGCCGTTCACCGCCCTGCCCAACCGGACCTCGCTGACCAACGGCCTGGCCACCGCGCCCTCCTGCGGCCTGGACGTCCCGGCCCCGCAGAACCCGGCGGCCGCCGCCGCCCCGGCCGGAACCGTCCCGGCCGCCGAGGCGGACACCGCGCGGAAGTGGTCGGACTGGAAGCAGCAGCAGCGGCTGTCAGGTCCGGACGCCGCCGCGGACCGCGCCAACCCGGCCCAGATGAACCACCTCACCTGGTACGAGGCCCACGACTGGGCCGCCCCGTACCCGGGCGAGCAGAGCGTCCTGGCCCCGGCCGACGTCCCCGGCGCCTACCTCCCGTCGGCGGAGACCGACGGCTGACCCGGCCCGCGCCGACCGCCCGGCCGCCCGCCGCACCCCCTGAGGTGCGGCGGGCGGTTCCGTGTCGGCGGGCCTCCGCCGAGCAGGAGAGTAGGCGGCCGCCGACCGGCCCGTCAATGAAAACTACCGACAATGGGCCTGAAAGTTTTGCTACCGGCCGGTTCGGGAGTTTCCGCTGCCCAGTCGGGTCGTCCCGGCGGTCGACTCGGGGTGGTCTCCGGGGAAAGAAGCAACTCCTGGTGTGTGCAGCCTTATTGACTGCGGCCGATTTTCGGCACTAGCTTCTTGGAAGTTCGATCGATATTTCGAAACTTTCGAAATTCCTTCCCTCCCCACCCGCAGGCGTCAAGGAGTTCGTTGTGAAGCTACGCCGCCAGCTCGCGGCCGCGGCCGCCACCGCCGCCGTCCTCATGCTCGTCCCGTCCGCGATCGCGTCCGCCGCCCCCGAGAAGGACAAGAAGCCGTCCGTGCCCGCCGACTCGCTGCGCGCCCTGGGCGCGCAGCAGAAGCTCGGCATCGGCACCGCCGTCGACGACGCCCACCTGGGCAGCGACAAGCCGTACACCGACCTCGTCGCGAACCAGTTCTCCGTCGTGACCCCGGAGAACGCCATGAAGTGGGAGGCCGTGGAGCCGACCCGGGGCACCTACGACTGGACCGCCGCCGACCGGCTGGTGGCCTTCGCCGGGCAGCACGGCCAGCAGGTCCGCGGCCACACCCTGCTGTGGCACAACCAGCTGCCGTCCTGGCTGACCACCGGCGTCGACAACGGCACCGTCACCAAGGACCAGCTGCGCGACATCCTGCGCAAGCACGTCACCGACGAGGTCACCCACTTCCGCGGCAAGATCTGGCAGTGGGACGTCGCCAACGAGGTGTTCGCCAACTCCTGGGACGCCAACGCGCTGCCCAACGGCCTGAACGGCGACGACTTCTGGATCAAGAACCTGGGCGAGGGCGTCGTCGCCGACGTCTTCCGCTGGGCCCACCAGGCCGACCCGAAGGCGCTGCTGTTCTACAACGACTACAACATCGCCGGCCAGGACGGCACCAACGCCAAGTTCCAGGCCGTGCACGACTTCTTCGCGAAGCTGCGCGCCCAGGGCGTGCCGATCGACGGCATCGGCGAGCAGGGCCACCTGGACACCCAGTACGGCTTCGACGCCCAGCGCTTCCAGGCCGACCTGCAGGCGTACGGCGACCTGGGCCTGAAGGTCGCCGTCACCGAGGCCGACGTGCGCACCTTCGTGAACAACTCCACCGAGCAGGTGCCGACCAGCCAGCTGGCCGCGTTCGCCCAGCCGTACGAGTTCTCCGAGATGCTGAAGGGCTGCCAGCTCGTCGAGCAGTGCATCTCGTTCACCGCCTGGGGCGTCTACGACGGCGACTCCTGGATCCCCGGCACCTTCGCCGGCACCGGCTACGGCCTGCTCTACGACGTGAACATGGCCCCCAAGCCCGCCTACTACGCCCTCCAGCAGGACCTGGCCCTGGCCGCCCACCACGGCGGCAGGAAGTAGCACCCCGCACCCCCGAACCGCCGGCCCGCAGGAGCCCCCACCCCCACGGGGAGCCCCTGCGGGCCGGCCCTTCGCGCGCCCCGGGAAGGGGGCGGGCAGGGCGGGCGGTCCCGACGGCTCAGCGGGCCTGCCGGGCAGGGGAGTTCGGGAAAGACCTCGGCCGCGCCCCCTCCTCGGGGAGCGCGGCCGCGGCGGTGCTGCGGGCGTCAGGCGGTGCGGAAGTCCGCGTGCAGGCGCCGGGTGTGGTCCAGGGTGCGGACCGGGCCGTCGAGGCGGACGGCGGCGGTGAGGCGGGTGTCGGTGCTGGAGGCGGCTATCCGCAGTTCCAGGGCGCCGGGTTCGACGATCCGGCGGCCGTCGCGCCCGGTGAAGGAGGCGAGGTCGGCGGGGACGGCGATCCGGACCCGGGCCTGCTCGCCCGGCTCCAGGTCGACCCGCCGGTAGCCGATCAGCCGCTGGACGGGCTGGACCACGCTGGCGACGGGGTCGTGCAGGTAGAGCTGCACGGTCTCGCTGCCGGCCCGCTCGCCGGCGTTGCGCAGGGTGAAGGAGAGTTCGAGGGTGCCGTCGGTGCCGGCGGTCCCCCGTTCCACCTCCAGGTCGCTCCAGTCGAAGGTGGTGTAGCCGATGCCGTGCCCGAACCCGAACGCGGGGGTGGGGTCGGTGCTGGAGACCTCGCTCGGCCCGGCCAGCCGGGCCGCCAGGTAGGTGGAGGGCTGCACGCCCGGCCGGGCCGGGACGCTGACGGGCAGTCGGCCCGAGGGGTTGACCCGGCCGCTGAGCACGGCGGCGACCGCCTCGGTCCCGGCCTCGCCGGGGAAGAAGGTCTGCACCAGGGCGGCGGCCTCGGTGACGGCGCGCCCCAGCGCGTAGGGGCGGCCGGCCAGCAGCACCGGGACGACGGGCGTGCCGGTGTCCAGCAGGGCGTCGAGCAGCTGCTGCTGCACGCCCGGCAGGACCAGGGACTCCACGTCGCAGCCCTCGCCGCTGGTGCCGCGTCCGAACAGGCCGGCCCGGTCGCCGAGGGCGACGATCACCACGTCGGCGCGGCGGGCGGCGTCGAGCGCCTCGGCGAACCCGGAGGTGTCGGTGCTGTCGACGCCGGCCCCGGCGACCGTCCAGATCTCGCTGCCGGGGAACTCGGCGGTCAGCGCCTGGCGCAGCGTGGGCAGTTCGATGCCGACGGGGACGCCGGGGTGCTGGCTGCCGACGTGCACGGGGAAGGCGTAGCAGCCGAGCACCGAGGTCGGGGTGTCGGCGTTGGGGCCGATCAGGGCGATCCGGCGGGGGGAGCGCAGCGGCAGGGTGCCGTCGTTGCTGAGCAGGACCACGGCCCGTTCGGCGATCTCGCGGGCGAGTTCGCGGTTCTCGGGGCGGTCCAGGTCGACGGTGCCGCGCAGGGCGCTCGGGTCGTCCAGCGAACGGCCGGCCAGCGCGGCCGGGACGGGGTCCCAGTCCTCGTCGAGCAGGCCGAGCTGGGCCTTCTGGGCCAGTACGCGGCGCAGCGCCCGGTCGATCAGCGCCTCGGGGACGGTGCCGTCCTCGACGGCGCGCAGCAGCGGCTCGCCGAAGGTCTTGACGGTGGGCAGTTCGACGTCGACGCCGCTGGCCAGGGCGAGCGCGGCGGCCTCGGCCCAGTCGCCGGCGACGCCGTGCAGGAGCTTGAGGAAGGCGATGCCGAAGTAGTCGGCGACCACCGTGCCGTCGAAGCCCCAGGTGTCGCGGAGCAGTCCGGTGAGCAGTTCCTCGTCGGCGGCCGAGGGGATGCCGTCGGTGTCGGTGTAGGCGTGCATGACGGAGCGCGGGCGGCCCTCGCGCACGGCCATCTCGAAGGGCGGCAGGATCACGTCGGCGCGCTCGCGGGCGCCCATGCCGACCGGGGCGAGGTTGCGCCCGGCGCGGGAGGCGGAGTAGCCCGCGAAGTGCTTGAGGGTGGCGACGACGCCCTCGGACTCCAGGCCCTGCACGTAGGCGGTGGCCACCGTGCCGATCAGGTAGGGGTCCTCGCCGATGGTCTCCTCGACCCGGCCCCAGCGGGCGTCGCGCACGACGTCCAGGACGGGGGCGAGGCCCTGGTGGACGCCGACGGCGCGCATGTCGCGGCCGATCGCCTCGGCCATCCTGCGGATCAGCGCGGGGTCGAAGGTGGCGCCCCAGGACAGCGGCACCGGGTAGGCGGTGGCGCCCCAGGCGGCGAAGCCGGACAGGCACTCCTCGTGGGCGAGGGCGGGGATGCCGAAGCGGTTCGCGGCGGCGATCCGCTGCTGGCTGCGGGCCAGCGAGAGCGCGCCGAGCGCCGGGTCGACCGGGACGGTGCCGAACGAGCGGGTCAGCTGGCCCAGCCCGTTGGGGAGCAGGTCGTCCAGGGCGGGCGGCTCCTCCATGTCGTGCTGGTGCGGGGCGACGTCGCCGCCCTCGTCGGAGGCGCCGACCCAGATGCCGACCAGTTGGCCCAGCTTCTCGGGGAGGGTCATCTCGGCGATCAGGGCGTCCGCGCGCTCCTCGGGGGACAGCGCGCGGTCGCGCCAGCGGGGGGCCGCGGCGGGGGCTTCGGCAGGAACGGCCAGGTTCATCTTGTCGGTCACTTTCCTCCGACGCCCATCAAGCCCTGGACCAAGGCACGTCGGGCGAACAGGTAGACGATGAAGATCGGGAGCATCGACAGCACGACGGCGCTGAGCAGGCCGGGCACGTCGACGCCGTGCTCGGTCTGGAAGTTGTACAGGCCGAGCGTGATGACCTTGGTGCTCTCCGACTGGGTGAGGATCAGCGGGAACAGGAAGCCGTTCCACGCCTGGAGCGCCGAGAAGACCACGATGGAGGACAGGCCGCCCTTGGAGAGCGGCACCACCAGCTGCCAGAACACCCGCCAGGGGCTGGCGCCGTCCATGGCCATCGCCTCGTACAGCTCGTTGGTGATGTCCCGCATCGCGCCGGTGAGCACCAGGGTGCACACGGGCAGGCAGAACGCGGCGGTGGGCAGGATGATGCCGATCAGCTGGTCGTACAGGCCGGCCTTGCTGATGACGTAGAACATCGGCACGATCACGGCCTGCGCGGGGATCGCCAGGCCGAGCAGGAAGACCCGGAAGACCGTGCTGATGGTCCTGCCCCGGGCGCGCACGATGGCGTAGGCCAGCGGGGGCACGACGAGCAGCACGATCGCGACGACGCTCACGGTGACGATGACCGTGTTGAGGAAGTCCTGGCCGAAGCCGTTGGAGAAGTCGTCGACGTAGTTCTGCAGGGTCAGGTGCTCGGGGAAGCTGAGCGGTCCCTCGGAGGAGTAGCTGGAGCGGGTCCGGAAGGTGGAGATCAGCAGGACGTACAGCGGGAAGCCGACCAGGACCAGCCAGACCAGCGAACCCAGCCCGGCCAGGTAGTTGGGGCGCCTGCGCATCACAGTCCCTCCGAGGTGCTGCGCATCTTGTCGTAGCCGGAGAACCGGACGACGGCGAGCGAGATCAGGGTGGCGACCACCACGAGGACCAGGGCGATGGCCGAGCCGGATCCGAAGTCGAAGCTCTTGAATGCCTGTTGGTACATGTAGTAGGCGCTGTTGGTGGTGTCGGTGCCGGGGCCGCCCTGGGTCAGGATCAGGACGGTGTCGAAGGTGGTGAGTCCGCCGACCAGCATCAGGATCATCGAGGTGATCATGGTGTTGCGCAGCTGCGGCAGCGTGATGTGCAGGAACTGCCGGAACTTGCCCGCGCCGTCGATCGCCGCGGCCTGGTAGAGCACCTGCGGGATGGCCCGGGCGCCGCCCTGGTAGAGCAGGGCGTGCATCGGCGTCCACTGCCACATGCCGACGAAGGTCAGCACGGCGATGGCGCCGCTCTGGCTGCCCATCAGGTTGCCGTCGCCGAACAGCCACTGCATCTGCGAGGGCACGCCGAAGTTGGGGTCGAGGATGGCCCGCCAGACCACCGAGATCGCGGTGGCGGACAGCAGCAGCGGCACGAAGAAGATCGCGGACAGCACGGCCCGGTTGCGCTGGTACCCGGCCGACCAGACGCCCAGCAGGATGCTCACCGGGGTCTGCACGACCACGCCGGCCACGGTGAGCACCAGGGTGAGCCAGATGCTCTGGGTCATCACCGGGTCGTGCAGCAGCTTGGTCCAGTTGTCCAGGCCGTTGAAGGTCGGCGCGTCCACGCCGTCCCAGCTGGTGAAGGAGAGGACGGCGACCAGCACCAGCGGCAGGATCGCGAACAGCAGGAAGAAGACGGTGGCGGGAACCGCCCAGACCAGGCCCGGGCGGGTCACCCCGACACCGCTCCGGCGCCCGGTCCGCGTGCGGCGGCCGGACGCGGACACGGAGGAGAGTGCACTCATGTGGATTCGTCTCAGGAGGCGGGAAGGGCCTGCATGGCCTTGATGAAGCCGTCCACGTCGAGCTTGCCGCTGAAGAACTGCTGCACGGCGGTGTGGATGGGCGTGGTGGCGGCCGGCGGGTACGCCTGGTCCCAGGAGAGCTGGAACGACGGGGCGGCCTTGACCAGGTCGTACTGGTACTTCGAGTACTCGGGGCTGGCCGAGGTGCTCAGGAACTGCTCGGTGTTGGTGGTGGTCGGCAGGTTGCCGATGGCCAGCTGGGCCTTCACGAACTCGTCGGAGTACATGAGCTTGAGGAAGGCCGCGGCCTCCTGGGGGTGCTTGGTCTTCTTCAGCACCGAGTAGAAGTTGTTGGTGTTGCCGACCACGTCCGCCGGGTCGCCCTTGCCGCCGGGCACGGACGGGAAGTTGCTGTAGCCGAGGTCGTTCTTGGCGAAGTCCGGGTTGGCGTCCTGCTGGGTGGCGTACGCCCAGGAGCCCATCAGCTCGAACGCGGCCCTGCCCTTGGCCAGCAGCGCCGGGGAGCCGCCGTCGGTGAACTTCACCGAGTCGAAGTTGGAGCCGAAGGCGCCCGCGTCGATCAGCTGCTTGAGCATGCCGAGGGCCTTCTTCGACTCCGGGCTCTCCCAGGCGCTCTTGTCGCCGGACAGCGCCTTCTGGAACAGCTCGGGGCCGGCGACCCGGTCGAAGACGTACTCGTACCACATCAGGGTCGGCCACTGGTCGCCGCCGCCGAGCGCGAACGGGGTGACGCCCTTGCCCTTGAGGACGGTGACGGCGTTGAGCAGCTCGTCCCAGGTCTTCGGGACGCTCAGGCCGGCGTCGGCCAGCACCTTCTTGTTGTTGAACAGCAGCACCGGCTGGGTGCCGCGCATCGGGATGCCGTAGGACTTGCCGTCGATCACCGCGGTGTTGAACACCGAGGCCAGGAAGTTGCTCTTCAGGCCCGGGTCGGAGGCGATCATGTCGTCCAGCGGGAGCAGCAGGTCCGCCTTGACGTAGGGCTGGATGCTGCCGCCGCCCCAGTTGAAGAAGATGTCCGGGGCCTGCGGGGTGTTGATGATGGTGTTCAGCTTGGACTGGTAGTCGGCACCGGGGATGGTGTCCAGGACGACCTTGACCTTCGAGGTCTTGTTGAAGGTCTCGACGATCTGCTTCTCGACCTTGTTGCTGGCGTCGCCGTAGACCAGCACGTGGATGGTGTTGGAGCCGCCGGCGGGGGACGAGCCGCTGCTGCAGGCCGTCACGCCGACGGTCGCCAGGGAGAGGCCGAGGGCAACCGCGAAAGCACGTCTCTTCATGAGGAGGTCTCCTAAAGTTTCGGGCCGAGTCTCGAAATAACTGCCTGGCCGGGACGCTAAGTTGCGAGCATGTTGCGGGTCAACCCCTCGTACCGAGGGTTACTGAAGCGTGATCCGGGGGTTGGCCCGGACCGCCCGTGCCCTATGCTGCGTCCATGGAAAAGGGCGATGAACTGGGACGGGTCACCCTCGCGGACATCGCGCGAGAGGCCGAAGTCTCGGTTTCGACGGTTTCGAAGGTCCTCAACGGACGTACCGACGTCTCGGTGTCCACCCGCGGCCGGGTCGAGCGGGTGCTGCGCGAACACGACTACCAGCGCGCCGCCCGCAACGGCGGCGAGGCCCCGCTGATCGAGATCGTCTTCCACGAGCTGGACAGCCTCTGGGCGATGGAACTGCTGCGCGGCGTCGAGACCGTGGCCAACGAGCACGGGGCGGCGGTGGTGGTCGCGCACAGCGGCTCCCGGCACGCCCCCGGCCCCGGCTGGATCGACGCGGTGCTGCGCCGGCGGCCGCTCGGCGTGGTGCTGGTCCTCTCCAGCCTGCCGCCCGAGATCAAGCGGCAACTGCGGGCCCGCTCCATCCCGTTCGTCATCATCGACCCGGCCGGCAACCCCGACCCGGACATCCCCTCGGTGGGCTCGGCCAACTGGGCCGGCGGCCTGGCCGCCACCCGGCACCTGATAGAGCTCGGCCACCGGCGGATCGGCATCGTCACCGGCCCCGAGGACACCCTCTGCTCGCTGGCCCGGCTCGACGGCTACCGCTCCGCGATGTCGATGGCCGGACTGGAGGCCGACCCCGAGCTGATCGCCTTCGGAGACTTCCACGCCGAGGGCGGATTCGCCCGCGCCAAGCGGCTGCTGGAGCTGCCCGACCGGCCCACCGCGATCTTCGCCGGCAGCGACCTGCAGGCCCTCGGCGTGATGGAGGCCGCCCGGGTCTGCGGGCTGCGCGTCCCCGAGGAGCTGTCCGTGGTCGGCTACGACGACCTGGACATCGCCAAGTGGACCAGCCCGGCGCTGACCACCGTCCGCCAGCCGCTGCGCGAGATGGCCGAGCAGGCCACCCGCCTGATCCTGGCCCTGCGCGGCGGCGACGCGAGCGCCGCGCCCACCCGGCTGGAGCTGTCCACCACCCTGGTGGTGCGCTCCAGCACCGTGGCGCCCCGGCCGCGCTGAGCAGCGCCCCCGGGGCCTCCGGGGAGCCGTCCCGGAGCCGTCCGGAGCCGCCCCGCCGAAAGTTTCGGCGCCCGCCCCCCTTGCCCTGCCGACCTCGGCGGACTAATTTGTAGCTCGCCATTGCAAATGGGAACGGCCGTACGCCCGGGCGCCCCGCACCCACCCCTGGAGGTGCACCGATGACGACCGACCACCCGGCGGACCGCGGCCCGCTGACCAACTGGGCGGGCAACCTCGCCTACGGCGCCCGCGCCGTGCACCGCCCCCGCTCGGTGGACGAACTGCGGGAGCTGGTCCGCCGCAGCGACCGCGTCCGGGCCCTGGGCAGCGGGCACTCCTTCAGCCCGGTCGCCGACACCGACGGAGACCTGGTCCTGCTGGACGGCCTGCCCTCCCGGATCGAGATCGCCCCGGACGCCCGCAGCGTCACCGTCTCCGCCGCCACCCGCTACGCGGAACTGGCCACCGCCCTCCAGGCGGCGGGCCTGGCGCTGGAGAACCTGGCCTCGCTGCCGCACATCTCCGTCGCCGGCGCCACCGCCACCGGCACCCACGGCTCGGGCGACGGCCGCCGCTCGCTCGCCGCCGCCGTCCGCTCGCTCGAACTGCTCGGCCCCGACGGCGAGACCCGCACCACCTCGCACCCCGGCGAGATCGTCCACCTCGGCGCGCTCGGCATCGCCACCGCGCTCACCCTGGACGTCGTCCCCGCCTTCGCCCTGCGGCAGTACGTGCACCTCGGCCTGCCGCTGGCCCGCTACGCCGAGCGGTGGGAGGAGGTGCACGCCGCCGGGTACAGCGTCAGCCTGTTCACCGACTGGGGCTCGGACACCGGCCGGGTCTGGGTCAAGCAGCTCGACGACGGCAGCCCCGCCGCGACCGTCCCCGGCGCGCACCCGGCCGGCGCCCCCGAGCACCCGGTGCCCGGCATGCCCGTCGCCAACTGCACGCCCCAGCTGGGCGTCCCCGGCCCCTGGCACCAGCGACTGCCGCACTTCCGCCCCGAGTTCACCCCCAGCAGCGGCGCCGAGCTCCAGTCCGAGTACCTGCTGCCGCGCCCGGCCGCCGCCGCCGCGATCGCCGAACTCCGTTCGCTGGGAGCCCGGTTGGCGCCGGTGCTGCACATCTCCGAGGTGCGCACGGTCGCCGCCGACCGGCTGTGGCTGAGCCCGGCGTACGGGCGGGACTCGGTGGCCTTCCACTTCACCTGGAAGCCCGACCCCGCCGCGCTCGCCCCCGTCCTCGCGGACGTGGAGCGCGCCCTGCTGCCGCTGGGCGGCCGCCCCCACTGGGGGAAGGTCACGCACACCCCGCAGGCCGCGGCCGCCCACCACGAACGGCTGGCCGACTTCCTGGCCCTGCGCCAGGAGGTCGACCCGGCGGGCAAGTTCGCCAACCGCTTCACCGACCGGCTGGCCGCCGCTGCCGCCCTGGGCTGACCCGGCCCCGCCCCCCCGACTCCCCCGCGCCCTCCCCGACCGGTCCCGGTCGATCCCGCTCCCCCTCGCTCCGCCACCCGGGCGGCACCCCGCTTCGCACGCCCGGTCCGCGGTACCCCGTCCTCCCGCCCGCCCGTCCGCCCCGACCGGGGCGGGCGGGCGCGGGGACGGGCCGACCGGCCGTCGGCCCGCAACGGCGCGGAACCAGCCGACGGCCGGCCCAGGCTTCCGAAACTCGATCGGTCCCCGGTCGGCCCCCCGCGCAATCGCCTTCCCGCTCCCGCCGTGCGGCTCCGCGCACGTTTCCGGCCCGCATTTCGGCGAGATTTCGAATGTTCGCAGAAAGTTTCAACCTGCACATTGACACTCGAACTTCCCGGGTCAAAACTCTTCGAAGTCGGCCGTCGCCTCGCCGACCACAGTCGAGCCGGGTAGCCGGTTCCATCCGCTCCCGGGCTCCCCAGCGAACCACGAGGAGTCGCACCCCCATGCGCATCACCACGCTCTCGCCGCGCCCGCTGATCGCGGCCCTGGCCGTCGCCGCCGCCGCGGCCGCCGCACTGACCGTCACCGCACTCGACCCCGCTCCCGCCCGGGCCGCCGGCTGCACCGGCTACGTCGGACTCACCTTCGACGACGGCCCCTCCAACGACCACACCCCCGCCCTGCTCAACGCCCTGAAGCAGAACGGCCTGCGGGCCACCATGTTCAACGAGGGCCAGTACGCCGCCGCGTACCCCGCCCAGGTCAAGGCCGAGCTCGACGCCGGCATGTGGATCGGCAACCACAGCTACACCCACCCGCACCTGATCCAGCAGAGCCAGGCCCAGATCGACTCCGAGGTCGGCAACACCCAGTCCGCCATCGCCAACGCGGGCGGCGGCACCCCGAAGCTGTTCCGGCCGCCCTACGGCGAGACCAACGCGACGCTGAAGTCCGTCGAGGCCAAGTACGGCCTGACCGAGGTGATCTGGGACGTCGACTCGCAGGACTGGAACGGCGCCACCACCGCGGCGATCGTCCAGGCCGTCGGCCGGCTGGGCAACGGCCAGGTCATCCTGATGCACGAGTGGCCCGCCAACACCCTCGCCGCCATCCCGCAGATCGCCCAGAACCTGGCCTCCCGCGGCCTGTGCGCCGGCATGATCTCCCCGCAGACCGGCCACGCCGTCGCCCCGACCGACAACGGCGGCGGCACCGGCGGCACCGGCGGCGGCACGGGCGGCACCGGCGGCACGGGCGGCGGGAGTTGCACCGCGACGCTCTCCGCCGGCAGCTCCTGGAGCGACCGCTACAACCTGAACGTCACGGTCTCCGGCAGCAACTCCTGGAAGGTCACCGTCAAGGTGCCCAGCCCCGAGAAGGTCGGTTCCACCTGGAACGTCAACGCCAGCTACCCCGACGCCCAGACCCTGGTCGCCACCCCCAACGGCTCCGGCAACAGCTGGGGCATGACCATCATGAAGAACGGCTCCACCACCTGGCCCACCGCCACCTGCAGCCTGAACTGACCCCGAATCCGGGCAGCACGAAATCGCCTTTCCCTTTACGTCCGGGAAAAGCGGAGCAGGTCAGCCGTGCACGTACTCATCGACCCGGGACGGGCGCACCGCCCCCCTCCGGAACGCGGCGATTTCCCACCCCCGGAATGCCGAGCCGTGCGCCCGGCCGCCCTCGCCAGGCTTCGAAACTTTCGAAACCATCTGATCGAAAATTGTGCCGCATCGCGCCGCCGCGCGCCATCGAACGCACGCGCCTCGCGTTCGACTCTCCAGGTCATCACCCGGTGGAACCGGCACTGACCAGCGGTTTTACTGATGGACAGTCAACTCCCCGACAACCGACGCATTCGGCACCTCGGTCGAAAGTGTTGACAGCTCGTCAAGCGCCGCCCAACACTGTCGCCGGACCCCCACCCGGCCCACCCCCACCCACCCCCACGCAGAACGGATCGCCTCGTGAAAATCCGCCACAAGGCCCGCGTCCTCCCGCTGGCCCTCGCCGCCGTCGTCCTGCTCCCCGGCACCGCCGACGCCGCGACCGTCACCACCAACCAGACCGGCAACGACGGCGGGTACTTCTACTCGTTCTGGAGCGACGGCAACGGCTCGTCCTCGATGTCCCTGAACGGCGGCGGCAACTACGGCACCTCCTGGTCCAACGTCGGCAACTTCGTCGCCGGCAAGGGCTGGAGCACCGGCTCGCGCAACCCCGTGACGTACTCGGGCACCTGGAGCACCAACGGCAACGCCTACCTGTCGCTCTACGGCTGGACCACCAACCCGCTGGTCGAGTACTACGTCGTCGAGAACTACGGCTCCTACAAGCCCACCGGCTCCTACAAGGGCACCGTCACCACCGACGGCGGGACCTACGACATCTACGAGACCACCCGCTACAACGCCCCCTCCATCGAGGGCAACAAGACCTTCAACCAGTACTGGAGCGTCCGGCAGTCCAAGCGCACCGGCGGCACCATCACCGTCGGCAACCACTTCGACGCCTGGGCCAGGTACGGCATGAACCTCGGCACCATGAACTACGAGATCCTGGCCACCGAGGGCTACCAGAGCAGCGGCAACTCCAACATCACCCTGGGCTCCTCCACCGGCGGCGGTGGCACGGGCGGCGGCGGCACCGGCGGCGGCACCGGCGGGAGCTGCAGCGCGACGCTCTCCGCGGGCGACTCCTGGAGCGACCGCTACAACCTGAACGTCGCCGTCAGCGGTTCCAGCGCCTGGAAGGTCACCGTCAAGGTGCCCTCCCCCGAGAAGGTCAGCGCCACCTGGAACGTCAACGCCAGCTACCCCGACGCCCAGACCCTGGTGGCCACCCCCAACGGCTCCGGCAACAACTGGGGCATGACCATCATGAAGAACGGCTCCACCACCTGGCCCACCGTCACCTGCAGCCCGAACTGACCCCGGCCCCTCACCGCCCCCGGCGGTCGGACGCGTCGGCGGACGCGTCCGGCCGCCGGGGGGCGCCCTCCCCGGGCGCCTGACGGTCCGGGGGCGGCACCCGGGAGTCGAGGGTGAGTCCGGAGATGTCCCTCCCCATGACCACGGCGCCGTACTGGTGGCCGCCGCTGATGCTGTTGTGCACGTCACCGTTGCCGGTGCGCACCAGCTTCGCCCGCTCGTGCCACTGCTGCAGCCCCGCGCGGAAGTCCGGGTCCAGGGCGGCGCGCACGGCCAGGACGGTGCTCAGCGACCGCCCCTGCGCCGGATCGGCCGGCGCCCGCTCCAGTGCCACCAGTTCAGCCTCGCCGGAGCTGATCGCCGGAGCTTCCGCGTCCTCGGCGACGGCCGGTCCGTGCCTGAACGGGCGGCGGACCAGCTCGCTCAACCCGCTCCACGCCTGCCGGCCCAGCTCGCCGCCGGCGCCCCCCGCCAGTGCTGCCAGAAGTCCCACCGACACCGGATCCACTTCGCACCCCCGTTGATGAAAGCACCAGTGCCAGACACCCTACGGCAGCCACGAACCGGCTGACAGGGAGCCGACTCCCGGGGCGGGGACGGCCGGCGGTCTTCCCTTTTCCGACGGGGAACCGCACTGTGGTCGACGCGGACCTGTCGGGCGGGGTGGGTGGTGTGGACAACCAGGGCGACACGCACAACAAGATCATCGACAGCACCATCCACGGCAACGTGATCATGGGGGGCATCGTCTCGCTGCTGGCGGGACCGCAGAAGCCCCGGCGCCTGCTGGTGGCCGTGGTCTGCGTGATGGCCCTGCTGGGCGCCGGCCTCACGTACTGGGCGCTGCGGGCGCCAGGAGGGAGCCGGGGGCCGGAACTCAGCGCCCGCTACGACCCCGAGCACGGGGACGCGGGCGCCACCGCAGTCGTCCCCGGAACCGTCAGAGCGGCGGAACTCCCCGCCGTGGACGGCTGCAGCACCGTCCGGACGTGGTCGCACGCACGGGGCGGCACGGATGTCGGAGCGTCGCCGCTCTCGATCTCGATGGTCGGCAACGGCCACACCGTGGTGGTCGAGCAGGTGCGGGCGACCGTCGTGGGCGAGCCCCGCGACCCCCTGCCCGGCACGGTCGTGGGCTGCACCGGACAGGGAGTCGGGCAGAAGATCGACATGGGCGTCGACCTCGACTCCGCCGACCCGGTCGCGCTGATCGGGGCCGCCGGACCGGTTTCGTTCGCCCCGTACTTCACCGACAAGTACGTCTACCTGGAGAACCAGAAGCCCGAACTCGTCAGCCTCACCGTCCTCGCGGCACGGCACAGCTACGACTACGTGCTCACGGTCGAGGGCTCGGTCGACGGCGAGCGCCGCACCTGGACGCTGAAGGACGGTGACCGCCCGTTCCGCGTCTCCGGGGTGCGGCCGGAACGCGGCACCGAGCTGACGACGCAGGGGAACGGCTGGCAGACCACCTACGGCACGGGCTCCGGTGAGCGGATCCGGTGCAACCCCTGCTTCGACCAGGACGAGCAGGAGATCCCGGGCACCGCGGTCGCCGCCGCACCGCCCGGCTACACCTTCGCCTCCGCGCCGGGAGCCGATCCGACGGAGTTCCCGGCCCCTGCCGAGGAGCGGCCGTCGGCGGCGACACCGCCGTTGACGGTCGACGACCACGACGCGGAGTCGGTCGCGATCGCCTGGTCGGTCACCTCGGGGAGCTTCGACACGTCCCGCGGCGACACGGGGCCGGCCGCCGTCCTGGGGCGGGTCCGCCCGTACCTGACGCCCGAACTGTACGCGGCCGGCGGCGGGTTGAACGCGTGCGCGACGGACGGCCCGGCCTGGCCCGCGGAACTGACCGCGCGCCGGGGCTGGTCGGTGGTCCTGCAGGCGACGGCGGCGCCGCCGCAGGACCACACCGATCCGCACGACCTCACCACCGAGGTGGTCGAGTTGGAAGTCCCCGTCCACTGCGCCTACCTCGCGGAGGACGGCTGGTCCCGGCGGCCCAGGGGAACCGTCGCCGATGTGCGGCTGCGCCGTCAGCCCGACGGCCGCTACCTGATCTCCGACATCGGCGAGGTGGAGTACGACTTCCCGGCGCTCGACGATCCGACGCCGCGACCCTGAGGGGCCCGCCCGTCCGTCCCGCGCGGGCGGAGCCGGCCTCAGAGGTCGATGACGACCTTGCCCCTCACGTGCCGGCCGGCCTGCAGCTCGACCGCGGCCCGGATCCGGTCGATCGGGAAGGTCGCCGCCACGGGCACCCTCAGCCGGCCTTCCGCGACCAGGCGGGCGATCTCCCCCAGGGCCCCGGGGGCGGCGTCGGCCCCGTTGGCGGCCGCCACTCCCCCGACCTGCGCGGCGATCGTGCAGATGCGGCCGTCCGGGACGCCGAGTCCTCTGGCCGCGTCCACCGTGTCGGTCCCGTGGAGGTCGATGGCGGCGGTGACGCCGTCGGGGGCGAGGGCGCGGACCCGCTCGACCAGGCCGTCGCCGTACGCGACCGGCTCGGCCCCGAGGCCGCGCAGGTGGTCGGCCGAGGCCGCCGATCCCGTCCCGATCACGCGCGCTCCCGCGATGCGGGCCAGTTGGACGGCGAACACGCCGACCCCGCCGCCGGCGCCGCCGATCAGCACCGTGTCGTCCGGGCCGAGGGGGACGGCGGCGAGGGCGGCGGAGGCCGTGCGGCCCGCGATCGTGAGGGTGGCGGCGGTGCGGTCGTCGACGCCGTCGGGCGTGTGGTGGGCCTCGTCGGCCGGGGTCTTCCCGGACGAGTCGACCACCACGAAGTCGGAGACGGCGCGGGACAGGGCGCCGCCGAACACCCGGTCGCCGATCGCGAAGCCGCTCACGCCCTCGCCGATCCGGTCGACCACGCCCGCGTAGTCGGTCCCGAACCCGACCGGCAGCGCCAGGCCGAACCTGGCCGCGGTCTCCGCGTCGGAGGTCATGATCCAGTCCATCGGGTTCAGGCCGGCCGCGGTGACCCGCACTCGGACCTGCCCCGGCCCGACCTGCGGTCGCGGGACCTCCTGGACCTCCAGCCGCTCGGGGCCGCCGAAGGAATCCATCCGCACCGCCCGGCCGCCCGCCGCGGGCGATCGATCGTTCCGCGTCTGCATGGCGCCTGCCTCCTCTGTCTCCTCGTGGTGGAGGGAGCAACGAAACGGACTACGCTCCGTTTACATGGACGACCGTAACACAACCGGAGCGCGCTCCGTTTCCGGCGGGTCGGAGACCCGCACGCCGCGGGCGGACGCCGCGCGCAACCGCGACCAGCTGCTCACGGTGGCGACCCGCGTGTTCATGTCGGCCGACGACGAGCCCTCGATGCGCGCGATCGCCCGCGAGGCCGGGGTCGGCATCGCCACGCTCTACCGGCACTTCCCGACCCGCGAGTCCCTGGTCGACGCGGTCTACGAGGACCAGGTCGTGCGGCTGACGAGCGGCGCCCGCGAACTGCTCGGCCGACTGCCCCCGGCGGCGGCGCTGCGGCGCTGGATGGACCTGTTCGGGGAATGGACGGCGACCAAGAACGGCATGCTCGACACGCTGCGGGCGATGGTCGACTCGGGCCGGATCGCCCACGCGCAGACCCGGACCGAACTGCTGACCGCCATCTCCACGATCCTCGACGCGGGCCGCACGGCGGGCGACCTGCGCGCCGACGTCACGGCCGAAGACGTCGCCGCCGCCCTCATCGGCATCTTCACGGTGGCCCCCCGCCCCGCGCAGGAAGCCCAGGCCGACCGCCTGCTGAACCTGCTGATGGACGGCCTCCGGCCCGCTACCCGGCCGTCCTGAGGCCGGTTCCGCCCCCTCGGCACGCCGGCGCAGCCGCCTCCCGCGGACGGGGCCGACCGGGAGAACCCGTCGCCCACGGTCGCGCCCCCGGCGCGGAGTACGGGCATCGGCCCGACACCACCGCCCGGCAGGGAGGAACGCGGGATGAGCAACAGCCGGTCGTACCAGCGTTCTTCGAGTTGCCGGCAGCGCCGGGGGCTCCCCTCGCGGTAGCCGGGCCCCACAGCACCCGGCCGCCCGTGGGAGGGTTCCCCGTCCGGGCGGCCTTCGCGCTTGCCGCCCTCCCGCAGCGAGGGGGGTGCAACCGGCAGCACGCCTGACTCCGGATCAGGAAGTTCGGGGTTCGGATCCTCGTCCGGCAGCGCAGCACCTGGAGAGTCGGTCGAGTGGCAAGGCAGCGGCTTGCCAAGCCGTGGTCGGGTGAAAGCCCGCGCGCGTTCGATCCGCGCACTCTCCGCAGGGCCCGGGGTAGCCTGCGGGCGTGAAGGTCTACCCCCTCTGGCACGTCGGCCACCAGAACGAAGCCGGCCCCGACGGCGGAACGGTCCACCTCGAGGACGGGGTCGTGTTCGTCGACGAACAGGACGGCGACGACGTCAAGCTGCTCGGCGTCTACTCCTCCGAGGCCGCGGCCGAGGAACGGATCCGCCGCGCGCGCCTCCTGCCGGGTTTCGCCGGTGAGCCGGACTGCTTCCAGATCGGCGAGTTCGAGCTGGACGAGGACCACTGGACCGAGGGTTTCGTCCGCCTGCCGGTCTAGACCTCCGATCAGGTCCGGACGGTGGGCCGGGAGTGTCCGGTGGCCGGGCCGGCCCGGCCCGGCCGGTCGCGGACCGCCGCCGCCGGTCGTCCGGTCGGCGGCGGTCCGCGACCGCGGTGCGTCCACTCGTCTGCGCCGAGTGCCGGTCAGTGACCGACGACCGACGATCGACGGCTCAGCAGGCGATCGGCGCGGAACCCAGGGCCACGTCGTCGTACCAGAGGGTGTCGGCGCCGTTGCCGTACGCCTCCCAGCCGAGGTACAGGGTGACCGGGCGCGGGGCGGTGGTGCGGCTGAGCCACTGCTGGTCGATGTCGGCGGTGGGGACGCCGTCGTCGTGCAGGCCGGGGACCTGCTGGTCGTTCAGCCAGGTGTCCATGGACTGCTTGGTGGTGTCGACGGCGAAGCGGACGCAGACCCACTGGTTCACCGGCAGCGGCACGCTCTGCGCGACGCCGACCGGGCTCTGCGCGGGCAGCGTGGCGTCGTCGGACTCCCGGTTCCACTGCAGCGCGCCGTTCTGGCCGCCCAGGCGCAGGTGCTTGCCGCCGTCGCGGGAGTCCGCCATGGTCACCATGGCGATGTGGTCGGCGGGCAGCGCGGTGGTGTGGCGCACCCAGTACCTGGCGTACACCACGGGCCCGACGGCGGAGACGTCCTTGGTGGTCGCCGCGAACACGTGGTTGCAGTAACCGGCCCGGCCGTCGACCCGCAGCGCGCGGCTGCCGCCGTGGACGACCGAGGTGTCGACGGTCACCGCACCGGCGCCCGCGCAGTCGGGGGCGGCGAGCGTCCAGTCACCGGTCAGGGTGCTGCCGCTCTGGTCCTCGAAGCCCGAGCAGACCACGGTCCCGGAGCAGCCGGCGGTGGGCGTGGGGGACGGGGACGACGTCGGGGACGAGGACGGGGATGAAGACGGGGATGAAGACGGGGACGAGGACGGCGTGGGGGACGGGGTCGGGGAGGGTGTCGGCGAGGAGGTGCCCGAACCCCCTTGGCAGGAAGCCCCGTTGAAGGCGAAGTCGGTGGGAGCCGGGTTGCTGCCCGACCAGGTGCCCTGGAGCCCGAAGGACACCGAACCCCCGCTCGTCACCGCGCCGTTGTAGCTCAGGCTGCTCGCCGTGACGGCGGTGCCGCTCTGGCTCAGCTGCGCGTTCCAGCCCGAGGTCAGCTGCTGACCGGCCGCGAACGTCCAGCTCAGCTTCCAACTGTTCACCGCCGCACCCGAGTTGGTGACCACCACCTGCGCGGTGAAGCCACCGGTCCACTCGTTGCCCGTCCAGGAGACCTGGCAGGCCGCACCGCCCGCACCCCAGGCCGGTGCCGTCCCGTGGCCGAACCCGGCCAGCAGTCCGAGCACCACCGCGAGCACGGCGAGCAGCGCCCCCCGCCCGCGCCGACTCCCGTACGTTCTCGCTCCGTACGTTCTCGCTCCGTTGCGCACCATGTCGAACCTCCTTGCGTCGTCGGTTCCGTCTGTGGGTCGTGCGGGCCCCGGGTCCGGGCCCGCCGCGGTTCGCGACGGGCCCGGACCCGGGGCGCGGGGGTCACGCGGCGGTGCAGGAGATGGAGCCGGTCGGGAAGTTGTTGCCGGTGGAGTTGGCGACGAAGCCGAACGTGGTGCTGGAGTTCGCGCCGATGGTGCCGTTGTAGGCCGCGTTCTTCACCGTCACGTCACTGCCGGAGGCGGTCAGCACCCCGCTCCACACACTGGCGATCGTGGTGCCGGAGCCCGTCCGCCAGCTCAGCGTCCAGGAGTTGATCGGCGTCGAGTTGTGGTTCATCACCTCGACCGACGCCTGGAACCCGCCGCTCCAGGAGCCAACCACGCTGTACGTCGCCATGCAGCCGCTGCCCGGCATCGTCGTACCGCTGGACGAGGGCGACGGCGAGGGCGAGGACGACGGGCTCGGGCTCGCGGACGGGCTCGCGGACGGCGACGCGCTCGGGCTCGGGCTCGCGCTCTGGCTGGGGCTGGGGCTGGGGCTCGGGCTGGAGCCCGGGCTCGGAGAGGACGAGGAGGCCGGCAGGTGGATGCCGGTCACCTCGCCCTTGCCACCGTCGAAGACCACGTCCGAGCAGGAGAAGAAGTTCTCCTGGCTGTCCGAACGCACCCACTGGATGAACATCACGGCGTCCCCGCTGCGCCCCGACGGGAGCGTCAGGTTCCAGTAGTAGTGGCCGCCGTCCGCCCCGGGGCTGCCCACCTGCGCCGGGTTGGCGACGGTGGTGAGCAGGCTCAGGTCGGCCCAGGCCAGCGGGGTGGTCGGGGACCACCCCTGCTTGGTCAGGTAGATCCGGAACTCCCCCGGGTGCGCGGCCCAGTTGGAGTAGTCGACCTCGATGCCGGCCCCGGAGGTCAGGTGCGTCTTGGGCCAGTCGTTCCGGGCCGCGTTGTAGGCCGAGAAGTCGTACGGGGACTTGTTGCCGGCACTGCACAGCGTCCCGTCCGGAACGTAGCCCTGGCCGCGCCCGCCCGCGTTGGAGTCCAGCACCGCGAACCAGTTGTAGAGCGGCGTCGTCCCGCTCTGCGCGACGGCCGCCTTGCAGGCCGGGTTGGTCGGCGTCAGCGCGCCGTTCCCGGTGATCGCGTCCTGGTAGCACAGGTACGTGCGCGAACCCGGCACCATCGCCACACCGTGCGCGTGCGCCGGGGACAGCCCCAGCAGCAGCGCGCAGATCGTCACGGCCGCGGTCGCGAGGGCCGCGGCGATCGTCGAGGTCTTGCGTCGAGACATGAAACTTTCACCACCTCGGTGGAAGGGACCCGCCCGAACGTCCCGGCCGGGCAGGCCGTCTGACTGGGGAAAAGCCATGCTCATGCCATGAGCGGAGGGATTTCTGGGAGCGCTCCCAAGCCCCAAAGTAACGACCTGTCAAGCCCCTGTAAACGAACCCCCCGCCAGCCCCGCCCGACCGCCGCGGCACGGGCTCCCGCCCGCGGGCTCCGGGGCAGGCTCTGGACCCCCCGGAAGCAGCTCGCGCACGGCGTTCCGGGGCCGGGAGTGGGAGCGGGGGCGGGGGTGGGGGTGGGAACGACGCGCCCCCGGATGCGATCCTCGATCCGGACGGCGCCTGCTTCCGGTTCAAGATCGCGGCAGCGCCGGAGGCGGCCCGCCCCCACGGCTTCCTCGAATCCTCTGGACGGCCGGTCGACGGGCCGGTTCGACCTCCGGCAGCACCCGCATCCGGTACCGCGCACCCGGGCACCCGGTACCGACCGCACCGGATCTCCCGGCGGCGGCCGCGCGTTCGGCGGCCCGGGTTCAGCGCCCTTCGGCCGCGGCGGCCTTCAGGTGGCACACGACGTCCGGGCTCCAGTGCGGGACCTCCGGCCAGTCGCCGCGGTCGTCGTCCGCCGGCAGGGACTTGAGCACCGCCGCCATCCGGGCGGGCAGCCGGGGCGCCAGCCCCTGCCGGCAGCGGGCGAGTATGTCGGCGCGCACGCTGCGCGGCACCAGGGGCCGGTCGGACGACGGCATCCGCCACTGCGGCTGCGGCTGGCGGGCCAGCCCCTCCGCCTGGAACCGCCAGAACTGCGCGTCCCGCGGCTCGCCCCGCGACTGGTGCCAGAACCACAGGCACGACGCCGCGAGGTGGCTGCCGCCGCCGGCCGCGAACTCCCACCAGAAGCGCGCGCCCTCCTCGTAGTCGGCCAGGTTCAGCAGCACCCCCAGCACCAGCGCCCCCTCGGGCCGCTCCACGTCGCTGTCCACCAGCTTGGCCAGCGTCGTGGCGGACGCCGGGTTCGCCAGGATCAGCGAGCACAGCAGCGCCAGTTCGTGGCGGGCCTGGCGGTGCGCCAGCCGCAGCGGCGCGGGCGCCGCCTCCCGGTTGCGCTCCAGCACCACCTTCGCCGGCGCCCCCACCGACCACACCGCGGCGAACGTCCCGGTCATGCGCCCTCCCGTCCCAGTTTCTCCCGGAGCCGGTTCCTGGCGTGGCGGGCGTTGGAACGCACCGTCGCCATCGTCGACCCCAGGTAGTCCGCCACCGTCTCCTCCGGCAGGTCCAGCGCGTAGTGCAGGACGACGACGTCCTGCTGGCGTTCGGGCAGTGCCAGGATCGCGGCGTAGATCCCGCTCGCGTCCTCCGCGATCCTCATCGTCAGCCGCATGCGGTGCGCGGCCGCCCGGATCGCCAGGCGCCACTGCTCCTGCGGCTCGCCCGCGCCCCCGTTCGCCTCGGCCGCCGCCACCGCCGCCGCGATCTCGACCTTCAGCACCTTCCACGCCTCGGCCGCCGGCACCGGCTCCCGCAACAGCATCTGCCACTCGCCGCGCAGCCAGTGGCGCAGGGCGCCGACCACCGCACGCGACTGTTCCTCGGACAACCGCCGCGCCCGCGCCGCCGCGAGCCAAGCCCGCTGGTGCGTCTCGCAGAACGCGTCGAAGGTCAGCTGGTCACGCCGCTGCCCCACCACCAACCCGAGATCCGGGTCCACCGTACGTCCCTTCCGGCGGGAGCACGCCTCCCGCGCCGACCGATCCCGGCCCGCGCCCCCGAACCGCATGCCGATGCTCCGTCGAGGAGGACTGACGTCCCCTCGTATTTATATTGGAGCGCATTCGAGCCCCTCCGATGAAAACGGAATCCCACGAACGCTCTTCGATCAAGAAGCGTTACCCAGAAGACAGTTGACGGCACGTCCGAACAGCTCCGGACGGCCCGCGCCGGCCGGGCGCGCGGGCTCCGGCGCACGCCGCCGAACCGGTTGCCCGCCGCCTCCGCAGGGCATGATCTGATGAGTTCCGCGCCAGGGGTGCGCCACCGCCCGCGCCACCCCCGGCCCGACACGGCCGACGAAGGACTCAGCGACCAGGGGGGACGCGATGCCCGACGGCACCGCCCAGCAGGCAGCGCAGCACGGGATCAACCTCGACATCCACCGGGCCCACTCGGCCCGCATGTACGACTACTACCTCGGCGGCGTGACCAACTTCCCCGCCGACCGCGAAGCCGCCGGCCGCGCCCTGGACGCCTTCCCGAACGCCCGGATCGCCGCGCACGCCAACCGCGGCTTCATGCACCGCTCCACCCGCGCGATCGCCGCGCTCGGCATCGACCAGTTCCTCGACGTCGGCACCGGCATCCCCACCTCGCCGAACCTCCACGAGATCGCGCAGCAGGTCAACCCCGCCGTGCGGGCCGTCTACGCCGACAACGACCCCATCGTCCTCACCCACGCCGAGGCCCTGCTCGACAGCACCCCCGAGGGCCGCACCGCCTACGTCCAGGGCGACGTCCGCGACCCCGGCACCATCCTGGACGCCGCCGCCGAGACGCTCGACCTCGACCGCCCCGTCGCGCTCAGCATGAACGCGCTGCTGCACTTCATCGCCGACCGCCCCGGCCACGGCGCCGCCGACATCGTCGCCGCCTTCACCGCCCGCCTCGCCCCCGGCAGCTACCTCGCCATAAGCCACTTCACCCCCGACTTCGAACCCGAGGCTACCGCCCGCCTCGTCCACGTCTACCGCAGCTCCGGCACCGAAGCCCAGGCCCGCACCCACGCCGAGCTCGCCGCCCTCTTCCACGGCTGGCACCTCCTGGACCCCGGCATCGTCTCCACCCCCCGCTGGCGCCCCGACCCGGGCACCCCCGCCATCACCGACGAACAGGCCTCCTGCTACGCCGCCGTCGCCAGACTCCGCTGACCCGCCCGACACCTCCAGTCTGACCGCGCCCCGGCCTCCCCGTGCAGCGGCGCCGGCACCGCCGTGGTCACGGCCGGTCGGTCAGCACCCCGGCGGCCCGCAGCCGGAGCTCCTCCAGCAGCCGGGCCTGCCGGTCGGCCCGGTCGGCGAGCTCGTCGAGCCGGGCCCGGTCGACCCGGGAGTCGCCGCCGAAGCGCTCGGCCAGGACGGCCCAGAGCTGCCGCTTACCCAGCACCCCGAGCCGAAGGGCCTCCAGCTCGACCAGATCGGTCAGCGGGGAGCGGCGCAGCAGAGCACCGTTCGGCTTGAGCAGGCCCGCCAGCTCGCCGATCCGCCCCAGCCAGGCGTAGGGGCGCCGCTCGGGGACGCCGAGCTCCCGCATCACCCGGCGCAGCGACGCCAGGTCGCAGGCGATGTCGGCGGCCAACTGCCGCAGCAGCCGCCGCTCCTCCGGATCGGAGCGGGCGGCGGAACTGGCATCGGCGAACCGGCGGGCCCGCCGGGTGCCGGCTTCGGCGCCGGCGAGGTGGTCGTTCAGGTAGACGGTGAGCATGTGGTGCCGGGTGGGCGTTGCGGCCATGGCGGCTCCTCCTCTCGCGTCGGGCGCCCGGTCGGGCGCGGGTCGGACGGGTTGTCGGGGAGGCGTCCCCGGGCCGCGGCTCCGCCCCGACGGGGCGGACGCGGGGGCCGGGCGGCGGGGACGGTCGCCGCCCCGCCGCTCCGCCCCGCCGTGAAAACCTCCTGGTGGGGCGGCTGCCCGCTCGGCCGCGAGACATGCCCGTCCGATCGTCCCGGTCGGCCGGGGCGGTCAGTCGGGCGGTCAGTCGGGCGGTCAGTCGGGCGGTTCGTCCTCGGCCTGCGCCTCGGTGGTCTCCGCGGCCGGGCGGTCCCGCCCGGGGGCGGGGGCGTCGGCCGGAGCCCCGGTCCGGGCCCCGGTCGGGGGCCGGTCCTCCCGGTCCTGGTCGGCGATCGGGGTGATGTCGGGTGCCCGCGCCCCCTCGGGGGGAGGCAGGTCGGGTGTCTTGGGTGTCCGATCGGGTTCGGTCACGGCGCTCTCCTTCCGGTCCCCGCGCGGATGCCCGGCACGGCGCGGTCCACGCCTGCTCGGCCGGACCTGGCGCCACGGACGATCAACTGGAAAGTATTGCTGAAACTTTCAAGTGGCTACAGGGTCTAGCAAACCGGATATTCTCCGCAAATCTCGGCATCCGGCGCACGCTCGGCGCGGTCCACCCCTCCGGACTCCCCCTCTCACCCTCTTGAACATGAAAAGTTTTGCGCCATCTTGCAGAGCGCCTTTCATGACATCCGCATGCCCTCCGTCTGACGGCCGGGTAACGCCGCCGCCACTAGGGCCGCCCGCCGCCCCGGCGACCAGCACGCAACGCCATGCGTTCACCTCTTGAATTCAAAACTCGGTGTCGCCCCTTCGAATGACCTGAAAGTGACAGGAGTCAGCGACAGAAAGCGGCCTTCCCGGCCCACTCCGTTGATTTTGTGTTGTGATCAAGCGGCGCTGACACCGTGTCAGCTCCCATGACGAAGAGACGGGAAGAGCCATGACGACCGCACCGCCCCGCACCGCAGCCAGCGCCTGGCGTCCGATCCTGCTGGTGGCCGCGCTGCTGGCCTGCCTGTTCGGCGCCGTCGCGCCCGCGGGCGCCGCCACCGCCGAGGCGACCATCCCGGTCACGGTCACCGCCGCGACCAAGCCCGGCGACACCGTCCTGATCAGCGGGAACACCGCCGAGCTGGGCAACTGGAACCCGGCCGCCGCCGTCCCGCTGCACACCACCGCCCAGACGTACCCGGCCTGGAGCGGCTACATCCAGATCATCGAAGGCAGCACCGCCCAGTACAAGTTCCTGATCCGCAGCAGCACCGGCGCCGTGACCTGGGAGAGCGTCCCCAACCGCACGGTCACCCACTCGACCACCGTGCCCGTCGCGATCAACGACCGCTGGAACGTCGGCAGCGGCGCCCCGGTGACCGCGGTCTTCCGCGCCACCGCCACCACCGCCTACGGGCAGAACCTCTACCTGGCGGGCAACCTCGCCGAACTCGGCGGCTGGGACCCGGCGAAGGCCGTCCCGCTGAGCACCGACGGCGCCCACTACCCGCTCTGGACCGCCGGCCTGCAGCTGCCGCCCAACACCCCGATCGAGTACAAGTACCTCATCAAGAACCCCGACGGCACCGTGGTCTGGGAGAACGGCGGCAACCGCACCGCCGTCACCCCGGCCACCGGCACCTTCACCACCAACGACACCTGGCGCTGACGGAGGACCCGCGAAGGCCGCCGGGCACCGCACGCGCCCGGCGGCCCCGCGCCGCCCGCCCCCGCCCGCCGACGGCCCCGCCCGCGTCAGCCGTGGATCCGGCCGAACAGGTGGTTGGCGGGGGCGCCGGGGTCGTCGCCGTAGAAGAACTCGGTGACCGCCCGGTGGAACTCGGCGCGGTCCAGGGCGCCGGAGCCGTCGAGGTCCAGGGCGGCGAAGACCGCGGCGCAGTCCTCGCCGGGAACGCCCGCGACCGCGTCGAACATCAGCTGGAACTCGGCCCGGTCGATCCTGCCGTCCCCGTCGAGGTCGACCAGGTCGAAGAAGCACTCGGTCACCGGCGCGACCTGCTGCGGGTACAGGGCGGGGTCGGCCAGGACGCGCCGGAACCCCTCGGTCATCTCCCGCAGGTCGACCCGCCCGTCGCCGTCCTGGTCCATCGGGGCGATCACGTTCGCCCAGAACCCGTCCATCCGCTCGGTGAGCAGCCGGGCGGTCGCGGAGTCGGGGGCGGCGCCGCGGGCGGCGATGTAGCGCTCGCTCATCATCCGGACGTCCCGCTGGGTGATGAACCCGTCGCCGTCGACGTCGGCGCCCCTGAACCACTGGCCGTACTTGAGGTCTCGAAGTGCAGTCACGGTTGCGCACCGTACCCATCCGGTCACGCAGGGGCAAACGGGTGGGCCGGGGGCGCCGGGCGCTCGGATCAGCGTTCGAGCGCCGGTGGGGCAAAGGCGAGCACATCGGGCAGCGGGTCGCCATGGGGTTCGACCTCGACCAGTGCGCTGAGGGCGCTCGGCCCCTGGGACAGGCGCGAGCACGGCCGGTCCGCGGTGAGGGAGTTCGGGTTGCCGTGGCGGTCCAGGGTGCCGCCCGCCCCCGGCCGCACCGGGTCCCACCAGGCTCCGGTGGAGAGCTGCACGACGCCCGGCATGACGTCCTCCGACAGGACCGCGCCGGCGAGGCAGCTGCCGCGGTCGTTGAAGACCCGCACGACCGTGCCGTCCTCGATGCCGCGCGCCGCGGCGTCCGCCGGGTTGAGCGTCACGGGCTCGCGGCCGTGGATCTTCGAGGCGAGGCTCCGGCCGCCGTTGTCGTACTGGCTGTGCAGTCGGGAGGCGGGCTGGTTGGAGACCAGGTGCAGCGGGAAGCGGTCCGCCAGGTCGCCGCCGAGCCACTCGGCCGGCTCGTACCAGGCCGGGTGCCCGGCGCAGTCGTCGTAGCCGAACGAGTCGATCTCCGCGGAGAAGACCTCGATCCGGCCCGAGGGCGTCGCCAGCGGGAAGCGCCGCGGGTCCGCGCGGAGCGCCGCGAAGCTGCCGGGGAACGGCCCCGTCAGCGCGGGCAGTTCGACGCCGGAGCGGCGCCAGAACTCGTCGAAGTCCGGCAGCGCGGCGGCCTCGCCGAGGGCGGCCCTGGTCTGCTCGTAGAGGTGCCGGACCCATTCGGTCTCGGAGCGCGACTCGGTGAACTCCCGCTCGTACCCGAGCCGGGCGGCCAGGGCGGCGAAGATCCGGTGGTCGGTGCGCGACTCCCCCGCCGGTTCGCGGACCTTCGGCATCGGGGTGAGGTGCGGGTCGGAGAACCCGGCGGCGAAGTCGTCGCGCTCCAGGCCGGTGGCCACGGGCAGGACGACGTCCGCGAACTTGGCCGTGGTGTTCCACCAGGCCTCGTGGACCACCACCGTGTCGGGGGCCTGCCAGGCCCGGGCCAGCCGGTGCAGGTCCTGGTGGTGGTGGAACGGGTTCCCGCCGCACCAGTAGACCAGGCGGAGTTCGGGCAGGGTCAGGCGCCGTCCGTCGTAGTCGATGGTCCGGCCCGGGTGCAGCAGGGTGTCGGCGATCCGGGCGACCGGGATGAAGTCCGCCACGGGGTTGGGCACTTGGGGGAAGGACGCCACGGCGGGGCGTCCCGGGGCGACGCCGGTCGCGTCCATCGTCGCGTAGCCCGCGCCCCAGCCGCAGCCCGGCCGTCCCATCGAGCCCGCCATCGCGGCCAGCACCACGGACATCCAGATCGGCTGTTCGCCGTGGTCCGCCCGCTGCACCGCGTAGTTGACCATGACGAGGGAGCGCCGCTCGGTGAGGCGGCGGGCGAGGCCGGTGAGCGCGTCCCGGTCGATGCCGGTGATCCGCGCGGCCCAGGCGGCGTCCTTGGGGACGCCGTCGGCCCCGCCGAGCAGGTAGTCGGCGAAGCGGTCGAACCCGGTGCAGCACCGGCGCAGGAAGTCCTCGTCGTGCCAGCCGTTGACCAGCATGGTGTGCGCGATGCCGAGCATCGCGGCGGTGTCGGTGTTGGGGACGACGGGCAGCCACTCGGCGTCGAGGAAGTCGGCGGTGTCGCTGCGGATCGGGCTGACGTTCACGAACCGCACCCCGGCCTCGCGGCACCGGCGCTGCAGGTCCCGCGTCCGGTGCCTGGCCAGGCCGCCGGGGTTGATCTGGCTGTTCTTGAGGGCCAACCCGCCGAACGCCACCACGAGTTCGCAGCCCTCGGCGATCTCGTCCCACATCGGCATCCGGGACTGGTAGCTCCACGGGTGCCCGCCGATCACGTGCGGCAGGACGACCTCCAGGGCCGCGGTGCTGTACGTGTTGCGGGAGTCGGTGTAGCCGCCGCCCAGTGCCAGGAACCGCTGCAACTGCCCCTGCGCGTTGTGGAAGCCGCCCGCGCTCGCCCAGCCGTAGGACCCGCCGAACACCGCGCCGTCCCCGTGCCGCGCCCGCACCCGCAGCAGTTCGTCGCCCACCAGCGCGATCGCGTCGTCCCAGCTCACCTCCACGAAGGCGTCCGCGCCCCGGGCCCGGTCCCCCACCCTCGGCAGCCCGTCCAGCCACCCCTTGCGCACGGCGGGGCGCAGCACCCGGGCGCCGTCCTCGGCGGCCCGCACCATGCCGGGCCCGATGGGCGAGGGAGCGGGGTCGTCGTCCCTCGGTTCGATCCGCACCAGGCGGCCGGAGTCGACCACCGCGGTGAAACTGCCCCAGTGCGTCGCGACCGGCACGCGTCGTTCCACCATGCGTCAACCTCGTTCCCCGGGACGGCTGTTCGACTTCGTGCGCCACTCGTCGCGCCGCCGCGTACGAGTCTCCCCACCCCGGCGCTCCGCCATGCGGGGCCGCGCCGGTGCGCACCCGGTTCCTTACCGGTCGGTGACGCCGCCGTCCGGTTGCCGGGTTCCGGGCGAGCGGGTGGGTAGCGTCGGCCGGCATGAGGATCCTGGTGACGGGCGGGGCCGGTTTCATCGGCTCGGCGGTGGTCGGCGCGCTGCTCGCGGACGGCCACGAGGTGCGGGTGCTGGACGCGCTGCTGCCGGCGGTGCACCCCTCGGGGGTGCCGTCCGCGGTGCCGGAGGGCGCGGAGTTCCGGCACGGGGACGTGCGGGACGCCGAGGCGGTGGAGGCCGCCCTGGACGGGGTGTCGGCGGTCTGCCACCAGGCGGCGATGGTCGGGCTGGGCGTGGACCTGGACGACGCCCCCGCGTACGCCGGGTGCAACGACCTGGGCACCGCCGTGCTGCTGTCGGCGATGGCCCGGCACGGGGTGCGGGAACTGGTGCTGGCCGGATCGATGGTGGTGTACGGCGAGGGCGCGTACCGCTGCGGGGCGCACGGGCCGGTCGCGCCCGAGCCGCGCCGGGCGGCGGACCTGGACGCGGGACGCTTCGAACCGCCGTGCCCGGTGTGCGGCGAGCCGCTGCTGCCCGGGCTGGTGGCGGAGGACGCCCCGCCCGACCCGCGCAACGTGTACGCGGCGACCAAGCTGGCCCAGGAGCACCTGGCGTCCGCCTGGGCCCGGGCGTGCGGCGGCCGGGTCCTGACGCTGCGCTACCACAACGTGTACGGGCCGGGCATGCCCCGGAACACCCCGTACGCGGGGGTGGCCTCGCTGTTCCGCTCGGCGCTGGCGCGCGGCGAGGCCCCCCGGGTGTTCGAGGACGGCGGCCAGCGCCGCGACTTCGTGCACGTCGCGGACGTGGCCTCGGCCAACGCGGCGGCCCTGACCGCGCTGGCCGACCGCCCGGCGGGCAGCGCGCGGGCGTACAACGTGGGCAGCGGGGAGGTCCGCACCGTGGGCGACATGGCGCGGGTGCTGGCGGCGGCCCACGGCGGCCCGGCACCGGTGGTGACGGGCGAGTACCGGCTCGGCGACGTCCGGCACGTGACCGCCGACTCCGGGCGGCTGCGCGCGGAACTCGGCTGGCGGCCCGGGACGGCGTTCGAGACCGGGATGGCCGAGTTCGCGGTGGCACCGCAACGCGCCTGACGGCCGGCCGGAGCGGGGCGAGCGGGCCGCCGGGAGACCTGCGGACCGAACGGGCCGGGGCGGACCCCCACCGCCGATCCCCCCGCCCATCTCCGGCCCCCCGCGCGCAGCGGGTCGTCAGGCCCGGCGGGACGCCGGGAGGGTGATCTCGAAGCAGCAGCCGCCGTCGACGTTGTGGACGCGGGCGCGGCCGGCGTGGGCCTCGACGATGCCGCGGACGATGGCGAGGCCGAGGCCGGCTCCGCTGTCGGCGGTGTCGGGGGCTCCGGGGGCTCCGGGGCCTTCGGGGCAGGTGGGGCGGGGGGTGCGGGCGGGGGTGCCGCGCCAGCCGGTCTCGAAGACCCGGGGCAGGTCGGGTTCGGGGATGCCGCCGCAGCCGTCGGTGACGGCGAGCACGACGGCGTCGGCCTCCCGGCGGGTGGAGACGGCGACGACGCCGTCGGGCGGGGTGGCGCGGATCGCGTTGACCAGCAGGTTGCCGATCACCCGGGTGATCTCCCGGGGGTCGGCCTCGACGGGGGCGGGCTCGACGCGGCGCCCCTCCAGGCGCACGCCGCGCTGCCGGGCCAGCGGGTGGGCGCCGGCCAGCGCGTCGTCGACCAGGTCGTGCAGGGAGACCCGGGAGACGGTGAGGGAGAGCGCGCCGGCCTGGATCCGGGAGAGTTCGAACAGGTCGTCGACCATGCCGGTGAGCCGCTCCACCTCGGTGCGGATCCGGGCGAGGTAGCGCTCGGGCTGTTCGGCGACGCCGTCCTCCAGGGCCTCGGCCATCGCGCGCAGGCCGGCCAGCGGGGTGCGCAGGTCGTGCGAGATCCAGGCGATGAGTTCGCGCCGGGAGGCGTCCAGGGCCCGTTCGCGGTCCCTGGACTCGGCCAGCCTGGCGCTGGTGGCCGCGAGTTCGGCGCTGACCGCGGCGAGTTCCCGGCCGAGCGGCCGGTCCGGCGGGGTGAACCCGGCGTCCCCGCCGACGGTGCGGGCGGCCACGGCCAGCGCCCGGCCGCCCGCGGTGACCTGGCGGCCCAGCAGCGCGGCGGTGAGCAGCGCGACCACCGAGGCCATCGCCAGGACGGTGACGACCACGCCGAGGTCGTGGCGGGAGAGGAACATCGCCTGGGCGACGGCGAGCGTCCCGGAGGTGACGGCGAGGACGCTGACCCCCGCGACGGCGAACAGGGTGAGCGCCAGCGAGCGGCGGCGCAGCAGCCGCAGCGCGGCCAGGCCGAGCAGCCCGGCGGCGGCGGCGCCGAGCGCGGCGAACAGGGCGATCAGCAGCAGGTCCTTCACGCCGCACCGTCCCGCGCCGGGGCGGCCGGGTCGTAGCGGTAGCCGACGCCCCAGACGGTGCTGATCAGTTCGGGCGCGCCGGGGTCGTCCTCGATCTTCTCGCGCAGCCGGCGGACGTGGACGGTGACGGTCGACAGGTCGCCGAAGTCCCACCCCCACACGCGTTGCATCAGCTCCTGCCGGGAGAACACCGTCCCGGGGTGCCGGAGGAGGAACGCGAGGAGGTCGAACTCGCGGCTGGTGAGCGCCAGTTCGCGGTCGGCGCGGTGGGCCCGGCGGGCCCGCGGGTCGAGGGCGAGGTCGCCGGAGCGCAGCGGCCGCTCCGGGGCCGCCGACGCGGCGGTGCGGGCGCGGCGCAGGATCGACTGGACGCGCAGGACGAGTTCGCGCGGGCTGAACGGCTTGGTGACGTAGTCGTCCGCACCGAGTTCGAGGCCCAGCACGCGGTCGGCCTCGTCGCCCTTGGCGGTGAGCAGCACCACCGGCAGGTCGGACCGGTCGGGGCGGGCGCGCAGGCGGCGCAGCACCTCGAGGCCGTCGAGGCCGGGCAGCATCAGGTCGAGGACGAGCAGGTCGGGGCGGTGGCGTTCGGCCAGGTCGAGGCCGCGCTGCCCGTCCTCGGCCCGGTCGACCAGGTGGCCGGCCCGGGTGAGGTAGCCGGCCACGACCTCGCCGACGGTCGGGTCGTCGTCGACGACCAGGATGCGGGCGGGCGCCGGCGGCTCGGCCGGGGCGGGGCTGTGGTTCACCCGCCCGAGGATACGAGCGCGGGGCCGTCGGCGGCTCCGGTCCGGGCCCGCGTTCGGGTTCCGTAAGATCCGCGGCCCGGGCGGGTGCGCCGTACGACTTCCGTAAGGGCGCGGCTCGGCCGGGGCGGGGCCGGGCGTGGTTAGCGTGGCGGTCGTGACTCCTCCTCTTCTCCCGTCCTCGGTGGACGTGGTGCTGCCCTGCCTGGACGAGGCGCGGGCGCTGCCCTGGGTGCTGGGCCGGGTGCCGGCCGGCTGGCGGGCGATCGTGGTCGACAACGGTTCGCGGGACGGCTCGGCGGAGCTGGCCGCCGCGCTGGGCGCGACGGTGGTCGCGGAGCCGCGCCGGGGGTTCGGCGCGGCCTGCCACGCCGGGCTGCTGGCCGCCGACGCCGAACTGGTGTGCTTCCTGGACTGCGACGGGTCGCTGGACCCGGCGCAACTGCCCCGGGTGGTGGGACCGGTGGCGGCGGGCACGGCCGACCTGGTGCTGGGACGGCGGCGGCCGGTCTCGTTCGGGGCGTGGCCGCCGCACGCCCGGCTGGCGAACCTGGTGCTGGCCCGGCGGCTGCGCGCGCTGACCGGCGCCGCCCTGCACGACCTGGGGCCGATGCGGGCGGCGCGCCGGGAGCGGCTGCTGGCCCTCGGGCTGGGCGACCGGCGCTCGGGCTACCCGCTGGAGACGGTGCTGTCGGCGGCGGCGGCCGGCATGCGGATCGCCGAGGTGCCGGTCGACTACCGGCCCCGGGCGGGCCGCTCGAAGGTGACCGGGACGGTGCGCGGCACCCGGCAGGCGGTGCGCGACATGCGCGGGGTGCTCGCGGCCCCGCCGCCGACCCTGCTGGTGATCGCGAAGGCGCCGGTGCCGGGCCGGGTGAAGACCCGGCTGACCCCGGCGTTCACCCCCGGCCAGGCCGCCGGCCTGGCCGAGGCGGCCCTCGCCGACACCCTGGCCGCGCTCGCCCTGGTCCCGGCCGGCCGGCGCCTGCTGGTGCTGGACGGCGAGCCGGGCCGCTGGCTGCCGCCGGGCTGGGAGGTGGTGCCGCAGTGCGCGGGCGGCCTGGACCGCCGGATCGCCGCCGCCTTCGCCCACGCCGCCCGGCTCGCCCCGCGCGCCCCCGCGCTGCTGGTCGGCATGGACACCCCGCAGCTCGACCCGGCCGCCCTCGCCGCGCCGCTGTCCGCGGCCGAACGCCCGGGCGCCGACGCCTGGTTCGGCCCCGCCGAGGACGGCGGCTTCTGGGCGCTCGGCCTGGCCCGGCCGGAGGCCGGCCTCGCCGCCCGGCTGCTGCACGGCGTGCCGATGTCGACCGCCGGCACCGGCCGCCGCCTCCTGGACCGGCTGGCGTCGAACGGCCTGGCGGTCCGCGAGCTGCCGACGCTGCTGGACGTGGACGGACCGGAGGACGCCGCCCGGGTGGCCGCGCTGGCGCCCGGCAGCCGGTTCGCCGCCCGGCTGCGGGAGTTCGCGCCCGCGCCCGGCCCGGCCCGGTGAGCCGCCCCGCGCCGCGGCTCGACGCCCCCTCTCCGCCCCGCACGACAGGTGAGCCCGTGAACCTTCCCGCCGCCCTCCGCCCCCGCACCGGCACCCGCACGGGCACCGGCACCGGCGAGCCCTGGGTCGACGACCCGTTCGGGCGGGCGGTGCGGGCCGGGCGGGGCCCGCTGTGGCTGCGCCGGGCGGACGGTTCGCGGCTGGCGCTGGAGGTGGAGCGCTGGTGCGCTCCCGCCGCCGGGGCCGACCACGGGCTGGTGCTGCGCTGCCTGGGCCTGCCCGCGCCGGTGCTGGACCTGGGCTGCGGCCCCGGGCGGCTGGTGGCGGCGCTGCTGGAGGCGGGCGTGCCCGCGCTCGGGGTGGACGTCTGCGCGGCGTCGGTGGAGCGCACCGCGCACCTGGGCGGCCTCGCGCTGCGCCGTTCGGTGTTCGACCGGCTGCCCGCCGAGGGCCGCTGGGGCGGCGTGCTGCTGGCCGACGGCAACCTCGGCATCGGCGGCGACCCGGCCGCCCTGCTGGCCCGGGCGGGCGGGCTGCTCGCCCCGGGCGGCCTGCTGCTGGTGGAGACCGCGGCGCAGGAGGTCGACGAGGTGGCGGACGTCCGGGTGGAGGGACCGGACGGCGCCGGACCGCCGTTCCGCTGGGCGCGCTGCGGGCCCGCCGCGACGCTGCGGCACGCCCGGGCCGGCGGGCTGGAGCGGGCCGAGCGCTGGGTCTCGCACGGCCGCGCCTTCCTCGCCCTGCGCCGCGCCTGACGGGGCGTCAGTCCGGCTCGACCCACTGCGGGTGCTCGCGCCCGGCCCACTCGCGGTCGACGGTTCCGGTGCGCATGCCGCGCCGCGCCTCCGGGTCCAGGTACGCCATCCGCAGGTGGCCGAGCACCACCGCGGCGACGGCGAGCGCGAACCAGTCGTGGACGAAGGTCGCGCCGGTGCGCCACACGGCGGGCGCGAGGCCGGTGAACCACATCAGCAGGCCGGTGCCGAGCATCACCAGCATCGTGCCGAGCGTCCACTGCGCGTACAGCTTCTGCCCGGCGTTGAACTTCCCGGCCGGGCGCGGCCCGGGACGGCGGCGGCGCGCGGCGCGCAGCCAGGCGCGGTCGGCGGTGGTGAACCGGCCGAGGCGGGCGGCGTCGCGGCGCATCGCGCGGGTCGCGAGGGCGAGCAGCAGCGGGACGGGCAGCAGCAGGCCGCACCACTCGTGCAGTCCGGCCACCAGCCTCCGGCGGCCGACGAGTTGGGCCAGCGGCGGCAGGTAGAGGCAGGCGGCGGTGGCCAGGCAGGTGAGCATCAGCGCGGCGGTGGCGCGGTGGGCCCAGCGCTGGGCGGGCGCGAAGCGGGGGCGGCGGTCAGCCGGTGGGTTCATCGTCGCGTCCGTTCGACCGGCCGACCCAGGCGTCCACGTCGTAGCCGAGCCGTTCCCAGTAACCGGGGCGGACGGTGTCGGTGACGGTGATCGAGGACAGCCACTTGGCCGACTTGTAGAAGTACATGGGGGCGACGTACAGGCGCACCGGGCCGCCGTGGGCGTGGCCGATCGGCCGGTCCTGCATCCGCAGGGCCACCAGGACGTCGTCGCGGCGGGCCTGTTCCAGCGTCAGGCTCTCGGTGTAGGCGCCGTCGAAGCAGCCGAAGCTCACCGCGCGGCCCTCCGGCCGGACTCCGGCGGCGTCCAGCAGCGCGGACAGCGGGACGCCCTCGAACGGGGTGGCGGGCACCCGCCAGCCGGTGACGCACTGCACGTCGTGGACGAGGCGGCGCTGCGCGAGCGCCCGCAGGTCGGCCAGCCGCAGCGTGGCGGGCCGCTCCACCAGGCCGTCGACGGTGAGGGTGTAGTCGGCCTCCCCGCGTTCGGGCACGGAGGCGGTCACCGAGTAGTACCGGAACCCTCCCCCGCCGGGCAGCAGCCCGCTCAGCCCGGTCGGGTCGTTGCGCGCCACCGCGTCCTGGGCCCGTTGCAGCCACGGGCCGGTCGCCACCCCGGCGGCGCCGAGGCCGAGCAGCCCGAGCACCACCCGGCGGCCGACCGGGGCGCCGCGGGCGTCGCCGTCGTCGCTATCGCCGTCGTTGTCGTTGCCGTTGCCGTTGCCGTTGTCGTCCACGGGGTGATTCGACCAGTCGGAGCGCCCGTTGCCCAGGGGCACGGGGCCGCCGTCAGACTTCCGTCATCTGTGCGCGGGGTGCCCGGACCCGCCGGACGGCCCGCAGCACGATCACCAACAGAGCAGCTCCGTATGCGAGTTGCTGCACCCGGCCGCCGCCCGCCAGGTACAGCAGCTGCCCGGCAGCGGGCACCGCCAGCCACTCCCAGCGGCCGTCCAGCGCCACCAGCGCCACCACCAGCAACCCGTACCAGGGGTAGGCGGGCGCCGCCAGCAGCAGCGCGCCGCCCGTCACCAGCAGCGCGCCCCGCCACGGCCGGGCCGGGTCGCCGTGCCGCAGCACCCGCCACACCAGGACGGCGAGCACCGCGGCCCCGGCCCACGGCGCGAGCCGGTCGGGCAGCACCAGGCGCGGCAGCCCGAACCGCTCCGGACGGTCCTGCTGGTAGCCCTCCTCGCGCAGGTAGCCGGGCAGGTAGCCGAGCACCCCGGCCCCGGAGGCCGCCAGGTACGGCAGGTAGGAGAGGACGAACACCCCGGCGGCGGCTGCGAGCGGGCCCAGGTCGGCGCGGGTCGGGCGGCGGGACAGCACTCCGGACAGCGCGCCCGGCAGGGCCAGCGCGGGCAGCAGCTTCACCGCCGTCGCCGCGCCCAGCGCGGCGCCGCCCGCCGCGGACCGGCCGCGGGCCGCCCAGCCCAGGCCGGCCACCGTCAGCAGCGCGCCCAGGGCGTCGACGTGCGCGTCGTTGACCGCCCACACCGCGACGCCCGGGCACCAGGCCCACAGCGCGGCCCGCCGCCGCCCGCCCGTCACGGCCAGCAGCGCGCCGGTGGTCGCCACCGCCAGCACCGCCCCCGCCGCCTGGGCGACCCGCACGCCGTCGCCGAACGGGCGCTGGACGAGGAACCAGACCTGGGCCAGCGGCGGGTAGATCGTGTGCACGGCGGGCCGGTTGATCCGGGTGCAGGCCCCGTCGGCGGTGCGCCGCTCGTCCCATCCCGCGCAGCCGTCGCCGGCCGGGAAGCGGCCCGGGTCGCGCAGCCGGGCCAGCGCCGGGTCCTCGGGGGCGTGCGCGTACGGGGAGACGCCTGCCGCCTGCACCTTGCCGTCCCAGCCGTAGCGGTAGGCGTCGTCGCTGGTGCGGGGCGGGGCGAGCAGCCCGGCCGCGGCGACCAGCACGCCGCCGGCCAGCACCAGCCGGGCCACCTGCCGGTCCGGCACCCGGCGCAGCGCGAGCAGGGACAGGGCGAACAGGGCGGCGTCGGCGGTGTACCAGCCGTACAGCGGGAGGCGGTCGCCGAGGGTGCCGCCGGTGGTGAAGGTCAGCGCGAGGCAGCCGGCCAGCGCGGTGACGGCGAGGACGCAGGACGGGACGGGGCGTGCGGTCACCGGCCCACCCTCGCACCGGCGGGCGCCCGCGCGGCGGTGGCGCGGTGCGCCGTCCGGGTTCCGTAAGCAGTTCGCCCGGGCCGCGGCGCCGTTCGGATTCCGTAAGCACGTCGCAGCGCCGGTGCGGCGGCCGGGCGCGCTTCGATGGGCCCGTGGACCGCGACCCCTCCCCCGCCCGGCGGCGCTTCGACCCGCCACTGCCCGCCCCGCCCGCCGCGCTGCGGCGCGGCCCGTTCCGGCCGGGCGCCTTCCGCTCCCCCGCGCACGGGCCGCGCACCGCCGTGGTGCTCGGCCGGTGGCTGGGCGCGGCGCTGCTGCTGTGCTTCGCCACCGGGCTGATCAGCCACCTGCTCCAGGACCCGCCCGGGTGGCTGGCGCCGCACCTGCCGCCCCGCCCGGTGAACGGCTACCGGACCACCCAGGGCCTGCACGTGATCGCCGGGCTGGCCGCGGTCCCGCTGGCGGGCGCGAAGCTGTGGACGGTGTACCCGCGGCTGTTCGAGTGGCCGCCCGCGCGCGGCGTCCTGCACCTGCTGGAGCGGCTGTCGATCGCGCTGCTGGTCGCGGCGGTGCTGCTGGAGCTGTTCACCGGCCTGCTGAACACCCTGCAGTGGTACCCGTGGCCGTTCCCGTTCCGGCAGACCCACTACTGGACGGCGTGGACGGCCGTCGGCGCGCTGCTGGTCCACCTCGCCGTCAAGGCCCCGGTGATCGCCGCGCACTGGCGCCGCGCCGGGGCGGTGCCGCCGTCCGTCCCGCCGCCCGTCCCGCCGCCCGTCCCGCCGTCCGTCCCGCCGTCCGGGCGGCGGGCGGTGCTCGCGGCGACGGCGGCCGCCGTCGGGGCGGTCACCCTCACCACCGCGGGCCAGTCCGTGCCCTGGCTGCGCGCCCTGGACCTGTTCGCCCCGCGCCGCCCCGGCACCGGCGGGCTCCCCGTGAACCGCACCGCCGCGCAGGCCGGCACCACCGCCGTCCCCGCCGACTGGCGGCTGGCCGTCGACGGCCCGGCCGGCTACCTGATCGGCCTCGGCGGGCTGCGCGGCCTGCCGCAGACCACCGCCGACCTGCCGATCGCCTGCGTCGAGGGCTGGAGCGCGGACGCCCGGTGGACGGGCGTGCGCCTGTCCGACCTGCTGCGCCGGGCGGGGATCCCGGCCGGGTCGGCCGTGCGGATCACCTCGCTGGAGGCCGAAGGCCCCTACCGGGTCACCGAGATGCCCGCCCCGTACGCCGACGACCCGCTCACCCTGCTCGCCCTCGACCTGGACGGCCGTCCGCTGACGCCCGACCACGGCTTCCCGGCGCGGATCGTCGCGCCGAACCGGCCCGGGGTGCTGCAGACCAAGTGGGTCGCCCGGATCGAGGCGGTCTGAGGTGCGGATCCTGCGCGGTGCCCTGCTGCTCGGCGGCCTCGCCCTGCTCGCCTGCGGCCTGGTGGGCCTGCTGACCGACCCGTACGTCACCGGCCCGCTCGGCGTCCTGCTGTGGGCCGCCGGGCTGGTCGCGCTGCACGACGGGCTGTGGCTGCCGCTGGTGTGCGCGCTCGGCGCGGCCACGACCGGCCGGCCGGTGCTGCGCGGCTGGCTGGTGGTCGCGGCCGCCGTGGGCGCGGTGGCCGTCCCGGCGGTGCTGCGGGCCGGGGACGACCACGGCAACCCGACCCTGCTGCCGCTGCCCTACCTGCGCCACTGGCTGCTGTTCCTGGCCGTGACCGCCGCCGCGGCCGCGCTCGCCGCCCTCGTCCGGCGGAGCGTCAGGAAGGCACGCCCGCGAGGCCGGTGACGAGCCCGTCCAGGGCGTGCGAGCAGGTGCAGTCGCGGGTGGTGGGCAGCGCCTCCAGGGCCTTGAACAGGACGGTGCGCAGCCGGTCGACGTTGCGGGCGAAGACTTCGAGCACTTCGGCGTGGG
>NZ_JNWZ01000025.1 GCF_000716545.1 Kitasatospora phosalacinea | reverse complement strand
CACGGCGACCTGGTCCGCAACAACCCCGACCAGACCATGACCATCGACCCCTGCAACCTGCAACTGCTCTACCAGGGCAAGTCCCCCACCGCGTCCGGCCCCTACGACCAGCTCCCCTGGCGTCCGGGCGTCCTCACCCTCCAGCGCTGACCCACCCGATCCCCGGCGGCCGCGACCGACCGCGACCGCCGGGAGGGGGACGGACGGTCAGCGGGGTGGGTGCCTCCACCCACTGACCGCACGTCACCGACCGCCGGTCCCCGCGGGAACCCGGGCCGGACGCCGGCCGGGGTTCCTCCCGGTCGGCCCCGTGCGCTGCCGTGCTCGTCGGGCCCGGGGGCGATGTCGCCCCGCATTCCTGTCGTGAGTTCAAGCACCTTGCCGTGCTCGGGAGTTGACCCGGGCGGTGGTGACGGGGTGTCGAGAGCGGGCGCTCTGCTGCCGCCGACAGGCCGCTCTCCCGACCGCCACCGACAGGTCGCTCCTCCCAACCCCTTGTCAGCGGTGACGCCTCCCTGGCGTTCACCCGGACCGACTCAGGAGATCGCATGTACATGACAACCATGTCCCTTCGCCGCCAAGCGCGTCCAGCCGACGGGAGGCCGGACGCGCCGGCCCGCCCGGAGCGACGGTCGACGGTCGCTCGCATCCGGCCGCGCGCCGCCCGGCGCCTGGTCGCCGGCTCGACGGCGCTGGCCCTGGCCCTGCTGGGGCTGGTGAGCGTCGGCACGGCAGGAGCGGCGTCGCCGACGCCGACCGCCCCCGCCCCCGACGCCGCCGTGGCCCTCGCCCCGGCGGCGTCGGCCACGAGCCAGTTCCACGGAGTGAACTGGGCCGATCCCGACGACAACTTCATCACGGGCCCCAACATCCCCGTGGGCCTGTCGACGGCGGACGACTACGCGACGACCTACGCGAAGTCCACGGCCATCCTCAAGGGCTTCCAGGGCCTGGGCGCCAACACCGTCCGGATGGGGTTCAACGCGGCGACCACCTCGGGAGCGTGGTGGGGCAACTACAGCGCGGCGCTGGACGCCGCCACCGCGCTGGGCATGAACGTCATCGTCGCGCCGTGGCTGCAGGGCGGCAAGGTCAGTGACACCACGTCGTTCCACCAGATGTGGGACACCATGATCAACAAGTACGGCGCGAAGAGCAACTTCTACTTCGACATCATGAACGAGCCGTACGCCTACAGCGCCACGGACCTCACCAACTTCGAGGCCGCCTGGCTGGCGCGCCACTCCAGCGTCCCGCGGGGCCACGTGATCGTGCCCGGTCTGTGGAGCGACACCAATCTGTGCGCGGTCGGCGCCGACTCCCGCCTGTCCGGAACCCTGCTGTCGATCCACATCTACGGCATGTTCGGCGACTCCCACGCCACCGAGGCCGGCTGGGTCGACGACTTCACCAGCAGCCTGTGCGGTCACGCCGACCGCGCCGTGCTCACCGAGTTCGGCGTCCCCATGAACACCGGCGTCGACTACAACGGCCCCAAGGACGGCAACAACGACCTGTCCTACCTGTACGCCATCACCGACACCGTCCGCAGCCTGGGCATGGGCTCGGTGCTGTGGACCGGCGTCAAGGGAGCCACCCAGAACCAGGGCCCCGGGCCCTGCGAGAACGCCTCCTGCGCCATCACCACCCTGAACGGCAGCGGCACCAACCTCTCGCTGGCCGTCACCAACCGGTCCGGCCTCGACCGGCTCCAGTGGGGCTGGGGCACCGGCACCAACCCGGGGGGCAACGGCACCGGCAACGTGGGCGCCGTGCTGCGCGGCGCCGGCTCCAACCGCTGCCTGGACGTGCCCGGAGCGAGCACCGCCAACGGCGTCCAGACGGAGATCTGGGACTGCAACGGCGGCGTCAACCAGATCTGGGCCGTCACCTCCGCCAAGGAGTTGAGGGTCTACGGCGGCAAGTGCCTGGACGCCTACGGGCTCGGGACCACGCCGGGCACCAAGGTGGACACCTGGGACTGCAACGGCGGCTCCAACCAGAAGTGGAACCTCAACGCCGACGGCACCGTGACCAGCGTCCAGTCCGGCCTGTGCCTCGACGTCAGCGGCGCCTCCAGCGCCAACGGCGCCCTCGTCGAGCTGTGGACCTGCACCGGTGGATCCAACCAGAAGTGGAGCCGCCAGTAGCAGGAGCGGTTCCGCCGGGGGTTCGCCCGGACCCCGGCGGAACCGGTCAGGCGGCACCGACGGCTTCGGCCTGTCCGGCACCCGCGAGGACGTCCGCCGCAGGTACGGCCGCTGAGTCCCGGCGGCGTCGGCGCGGGCGGGATGGGGTGGGCCGGCCGCCACGCCGGCCGTCCACACCAGGGTCCGGTTGCGCAGGGTCCGGCCGTCGGTGAGCTCCACCGTCCGAGGGTCACCCGGACCACGCTGGTGTTCAGGCTGAACTCGGTGCCGCGACCGCGCAGCACCGCCGTCGCGGCCGATCCGAGTCGCTCGCCGATCTCCGGCAGCAGCCGCGGCGCGATGTCCACCAGGTGCCGGCTGAGCAGGGACGGGTCCACGTACGGGGAGCGCCGGACCGCCTGCCGGGTGAGCGGTTCCAGGCAGGCGGCCGTCCCGGTGCCCGCGTACCCGCCGCCCACCACGAAGCACAGACGTTCGGCCCGCTCCTCGGGGTCCGTGGTGGTGGCCGCGTCCAGCCGGCCGATCACGTGGTCGCGCAGGGAGGCGGCCTGGGCCAGGGTCTTCATCCCGAGCGCGTGCTCGGTGACGCCGGGAATGTCGAACAGCCGGGTGGTGCTGCCCGCGGCCAGGACCAGCTGGTCGTAGCCGAGCTCCCACTCGGCGCCCTCCACGGTGCGCACGGTGACCTGCCGGCGCCGGGTGTCCGCCCTGAGGGCGAAGCCCGGTCGTCCAGACCGGCACCTCCACCTCCTGGTGGTCGATCGCCGAGTTCCACGCCTACGGCTGAACCGGGGCGGCCCGCGCCGCGCCGTCGGGCGCGGCGCGGGCCGTCCGGTCAGAGCAGGGCCGGTACGCGCACGGGGTCGACGCCGTGCGCGTTGTGGCGTCCGGCCCAGTCCTGCAGGGCCATCCGGCAGGCGTGGTCCAGGTGGCGCAGCGCGGTGAGGTCGAGCTCGATCGGGCGGTCGCGAGGCAGTGCTTCCAGGGTGTCCAGGATGCGGGGCAGCCGCAGGAAGGTGGCGTTGCCCGAGACCGTCACCAGGATCGTCCCGGCGGGGAGGTCCTCCACCTCCAGGTGCACCGACGACGTCTCCCAGGCCGCCTTGAGCACGGCCAGCAGCAGCCCCAGGAGCACGCCCTCGAACATGTTGGTGGCGACGATCGCCACCGCGGTCGCCGTCAGCACCAGGACCTCGCCGCGGTGCGTGCGCCACAGCGGGACGAGCGAGCCCAGCGGCAGCAGCTTGAACCCGGCGTGCACGAGCACGCCGGCCAGCGCGGCCAGCGGGATGACGCCGAGCGCGGCCGGCAGCAGGGCGGCGAACAACAGCAGCCACACGCCGTGCAGCACCCGGGACGCCTTCGTCCGGGCCCCGGCCTGGACGTTCGCGGCGCTGCGCACGATCACCGCGGTCATCGGCAGCGCGCCGAGCAGCCCGCACACGGTGTTGCCTGCGCCCTGGGCGATCAGTTCGCGGTCGTAGTCGGTGCGCGGCCCGCTGTGCAGCCGGTCGACCGCCGCCGCGCTGAACAGGCTCTCGGCGGAGGCGATCAGGGTGAACGCCAGCACCGTCGCGATCCCGCCGAGCCCGGTCAGCACCTCGAACGAGGACGCGCTCGGCGGCTGCACCACGTCCAGCAGACCCTTCACGTCGACCTTCGCCACGGGCAGCCCGAACGCGGCGACGGAGAGGACCGCCAGGCCGACCGCGGCGAGCGGCGCGGGCAGCGCGCGGACCCTGGCGGGCAGGCGCTTCCACAGCACCAGGACGGCGACGGTGCCGGCCCCGACCGCGAACGAGGCCAGGGCGGTGGAGGAGGAGGCGGTGTCCGCGACCAGGCCGGGCAGGCCGGCAATGTTGGCGGGACCGTTGCCGGGCGCCTTGGCACCGGCCACGGCGTACAACTGCCCGGCTATCAGGACCAGGCCGATGCCGGCGAGCATGCCCTGCACGACGGAGACGGAGATCGCCCTGAACAGGCGGCCCAGCCGCAGCACGCCCATGAGCAGCTGGAGCAGGCCGGAGGCGAGCACGAGGACGCCGAGCGCGGCCACGCCGTACTCGCTGACGGCCTCGTACACGAGCACGGTCAGCCCGGCCGCCGGGCCGGACACCTGGAGACTGCTGCCGGGCAGGAAGCCCGTCAGCAGGCCGCCGACGATGCCGGTGACGAGCCCGAGTTCGGCGGGCACGCCGGAGGCCACGGCGACGCCGACGCAGAGCGGCACGGCGACGAGGAAGACGACGAGCGAGGCGGCGAAGTCCGCCCGGAGCGTCGACGGGTCTAACGTGATCTTTCGGAACATGGGGTCCTCTTGGGTTCGGTCGGAAAAACGGCCGGTGAGAGGGCCGCTCGGAGCGGAGGGGCCGCATCGGGAGGAGCCCGTGCGGCGGGAACGGGGGCCGGAACCGGAACAGCCGGACCGGCCGGAGCGGCCGGGATGGCCGCAGCGGGCGCGCCGGTACCCCGGGCGGGGACCGGAGCGGTCAGGGCGCAGCGGTCAGGGCGCAGCGGTCAGAGCGGGAGGAAGGCGTCCGTCTCGGGCCGGTGCGCGAGGACGAGGCCGGTGTGGACCTCGTAGAACCAGGCGTGCAGCCGCAGGTCGCCCGCCGCGGTGCGCCGGGCGACGCCCGGGTAGCCGCGCAGCCGGTCGAGCTGGGCCAGGACGTGCCGCTGCACCGGGCCGGCGACGGCAGGGTCGAAGACCTCGGCCGGCCCCGTGGTCAGCGTGGCGGGGTCGGTGCCCGCGAGCCAGCCGCGCACGGCGGGCACGGCGCTCAGGTCGTCGCCGCGGACGACGGCGCCGACGGCGCCGCAGTGCGAGTGGCCGCACACGACGACGTCGCGCACGCCGAGCACCTCGACGGCGTACTCGACGGTGGCGGCCTCGCCGGACGGGTGGTCGACGCTGTACGGCGGCACGATGTTGCCGGCCGTGCGCAGCTCGAACAGGTCGCCGGGGGCGGCGCCGGTGATCAGGGACGGGACGACCCGCGAGTCGGAGCAGGTGACGAACAGCGCCTGCGGCGCCTGTCCGGCCGCGAGGGCGGCGAACTCCAGGCCGCCACGGGCGGCGCGGTCGCGGAAGGTGCGGGCGCAGTCGCGCAAGGGATCCATCGGGACATGCCTCCATGACCCCCGCGCGAGGCGCGGGGGCGTACGTGAACCAGGGGTGACGCCCCGCCGTCCGGCGGGGCGGTGCCGTGCTGCGAAGGGCGGTGCCGCGCCGACGGGTCGGCGGTGGCGGGCCCGGGTCAGCTCAGCAGCGGAAGACCTGGAACACGGAGGCGGTGGCGCCGCCGGTCCGTCTCGACGGGTAGGGCGGGGGCGCGCCGGGGCCGGTGCGCGGCGTGCACGACGGCAGGACGGGCTCGGCGGGAGCGTGGTAGGGCCCGACGGGCCGCAGTCCGTTGCAGGTGCCGGAGCCCGGCCGGGCGCTCACGTGCGAGGCGTGCCGCGCGGGGACGCCGGCGGGCAGGTCCTGCTCGGGCTCCGACCGCTCGGCGGGCAACGAGGCGACGCAGACCTCGACAACCGGCGGGCCGGGTCGGAACCCCTCCGCGACCGCGGAACCCGTCAGCACCAGCAGGAGTCCGGCCAGGGCGGACAGCAGTGCCGCGACCATGCCGATTCGACGCACCGGTATCCCCCTCCCCTGGTCGGCCCGCGCACGTACTCACGTTGATAAACGAATCTGATGACGGATCAGTTTCCGCTGTGTGTGCTCCAGATGACGGTTCGCGCACGCCGATCGGCGGGCCAGGAGACTCCGGGCCGGACGGGACCGTACGTACCGCAAACGGACAGCCCGCCTGATCCGCGAGCACGGGGTCATCGGTCGTCACTCGCGCGAACACCGCCGAACCACCGTCCAGGACCGGACCACACCATTGGCACCGGACCTGATCGGAGGTGACTTCACCGCGGCCGGTCCCGATGTCCGGTGGGCCGGTCGGCGGCTCGTGGACGCACCGGGCCACCGTCATCGACCTGCGCTCGTGCCGCCCGGTCGTCACACCCTGGGGCGATCGACCGGTTGGAGCCTCCCTGAATGACCGGGGAAGAACGCAGGTGAGGGCCGATCTCTCGGTGACGTGCTCATTGCCTGACCCCTTCTCACGCAGACCCGGGAACGTCCGCACAAGCCCGCCTCCGGTCGATCAGGCCGGGGCTCTCGGCTCGACTGAACGACCCGGCCCCGGCATGACCCGCAGCGAAGACACCCCGACTCAGCCCCACCAGAAGTGCGCACGGCCTCGGGGGCCCGCTCCATGACGCTCCCGCCCCACTGCGGCACCGCCAAGACCAACGGCTGCGTGCCGGCTACCTACCGGCCTGGGCCCCTCCGGTCTGCGGGGCAGTCCGTCCGGCGACGCCGCCGGTCCGGGTGGGCCCCGAGGGCTGCGGGTGACGCGGCCCGGGCCTGCCGAGGCGGAGCCGGTCCGGCCCGTAGCTCCCGGCCGTTCAGAGCAGCGTGCCGCACCAGACGTTCCGGGCCAGCCACTCGTCGTGGCTGAACGCGTCCCTCCCGGGATCGGCCGGGCGAACCGGCACGGCGATGAACGTGTCCTCCGACAGGATCCGCTCGGGCAGCCGACGGTAGCGGTCCGGTCCGGCCTCGGTGAGCTCGGGACGCGTCCTGCGGTCGGTCATCTCCTACCCCCTCGTGCGAACCGACGAGAGCGTCACCGTACGACACGTCAACACGTGTGCGTCGAACACGCAGGTCAGCGGGTCGCGCGACGCCCGCGGTCGGTGAGGGTGTACCGCACCGACCGCTCCTCCTTGTGGCGGTTGACGCGGCCCTTGGCGACGAGCGACTCGAGGGTGTTGCGCACGACCTGCGGGGTGGGCTCGCGGTCGGGGTGCTTCAGCACCAGCTCGTCCCGCAGGTCCTTCGCGAGGCACGGCTCGCGGTGGCCCGCGAGCAACCCCGTCAGGACGCCCCCCAGCAGCGGCTGCGGTCTGCGGCCCAGCCGCCGGTCCGGGCGGACGTCGGCCAGGCCGAGCCGTTCGAGCCGGGCACGGGTGCGCTCCCCGACGTCCCAGTCGTCGCCGATGACGGTGAGGCGCTCCTCGGCCACGTTCCCGGACCCGACCGCGTCGAGGGCGCGGATCGCCTCGGTGCCGCCGAGGACGTCGGCGACCGCGAAGTCCGTGGCCAGCGGGAGGTCCTACGGCAGGTATGCGGCGGTGCCGGTGACCGTCACCGTTCCTGCCAAGGGCCGCAGTTGACCGATGATCAGCTTGAGCAGGCGCTCTTGCCGGAGCCGTTGGGGGCGACCAGGCCGATGCGGCCTTGGCCGAGGGCGAAGGTGAGGCCCCGGAGATGTCGTCTCCATCCGCCATGCCCGTCCCCACGCTCACGTCGATGACCCGCCGCCGGCCGGCGCAGCGGTCCGCGACACCGAGACACCTGCATGCGTGCGGTCGCGCGGCAACGTGTGGGCGCCACTTGACGGAGCACATGACCCATGCCAGCATCGTAACCGTTCAAAGCGGTTACTTTGAGGTCTGCGGGTTCGAGGCCGGGAGAGGGGACGGGACATGCCGGACGAGGCACCCGAACGGCGCGCCGAGGGAGCGCCGGTGGGGCGGCGGGTGCTGCTCGGCACCTTCGCCGCGGGGATCGCGGGACTCGCCGCGGCCCCGTACCTGCAGCGCGGGTGGGAGGGCTTCCTCGGTGCCGCCTCCCAGCACGATCCGACCGGGCTGACGGGCCTGCTGCCCGACCCCGGCGGCTTCCGCTACTACAGCGTCGTCGGCTCGGTGCCGCGCAAGGACGACACCGACTACGAGCTGCGCATCGACGGCCTGGTCGACCGGCCGCGCACCTACACCCTCCCCGAACTGCGCGCGCTCCCGCAGAGCCGGATCGTCGGCGACGCGGTGTGCACCGACGGCTGGCGGGTGGACGGCACGCCCTTCCGGGGCGTGCGGCTCGCCGACCTGCTGGACGCCGCCGGAGTGCGCGCCGAGGGCGCCGCGCTCCGCTTCACCTGCTTCGACGGCGCGTACAGCGAGAGCCTGACGCTGCAACAGGCCCGGCGGCCCGACGTCCTGGTCGCCCTGACCATGCAGGACAAGCCGATCACCCACGCGCACGGCGGCCCGGCGCGGCTGTACGTGGCGCCGATGTACTTCTACAAGTCCGCCAAGTGGCTGTCCGGCATCACGGTCACCGACCGGGTCGTGCCCGGCTACTGGGAGGGGTACGGCTATGAGGTCGACGGCTGGCTCGACGGCGCCGACCGCGCCGCCTGACGCCGACGGCGGGCGGGTCCGCCGGTTCACCCGCGCCGAGCGGCTGGTCCACCGGACCACCGGGTACCTGATGCTGGTGTGCCTGGCCACCGCCGCCTGCCTGTACCTCGGCCCGCTCGCCCAACTCGTCGGCAGACGCAGGCTGGTGGCCACCGTCCACGAGTTCTCGGGCCTGCTGCTGCCGGTCCCCGTGCTGCTCGGACTGCTCTCCCGCGCGTTCCGCGCCGACCTGCGCCGCCTGAACCGCTTCGGACCGGCCGACCGGCGCTGGCTGCGGGCGGCGCGTCGACGCCGCACCTCGCCGCGGGACCGTCCGGCGGGCAAGTTCAACGCCGGGCAGAAGCTCTACGCGGGCTGGATCGCCGGTGCGGTCCTGGTCATGACGGCCACCGGGCTGCTGATGTGGTTCACCCGGCTGCTGCCGTTCGTCTCCCGCACCAGTGCGATCTTCGTCCACGACTGCCTGGCCTGGGCCGTCGCCCTCGCGCTCGCCGGGCACGTGCGCCGCGCCCGGCGGGACCCGGAGGCACGGCAGGGGATGCGCACCGGGTACGTGAGCCGGCGCTGGGCCCGCGAGCACCACCCGCACTGGCTCCCCGACGACCGCGGCGACGGCGACGGCGACGGCGGCACCGTCGCATGACCCAGGGCCGGCGCGGAACGCGTGTCCCGCGAGCCGCGCACGCCCCGCGCACCGCCCCGGCTGCGGGTGCCGGCGGCCGTCAACTGACTGATGTGACGGCCCGTCGTCCGACGTCACTGTGGACCCCGTCAGCCCGGCAGACAACCCCGGAAGACACCCCCGGAAGACACCTCACACCCTTGGACGGGACAGATGAACCGACGACTCCTCGCCGCCCTCGCCGCCGCCGCGCCGCTGGCAGCCGCGGTGTACGCGCCCGGCGTCTCGGCGGCGGCGGACGGCGCCGCCCCCGCGTACGGCTGCACCAGCCCGGTGGTGCGGGCCCCGGCCGGAACGGCGGTGGAGAACGTCACCGCCGCCGCCCACGCCGCCGGCACCTTCGACGTACCCGCCGTGTTCCCGCTGCCGGGCTTCCCGGTCGCCGACGTCCCGGCGTTCTGCGACGTCACGATCACCCTCACCCACCCCGGCCAGGGTGACCACGCGAAGGTACGGGTCTGGCTGCCGCAGCAGAACTGGAACGGCCGGCTGCAGACGATCGGCGGGCAGGCCTACGCCGCCGGCGACTACGGCGCGGGCCTCACCGGCGCGATCAAGAGCGGCTACGCCGCCGCCACCACCGACGCGGGCGTCGGCACCTACCTGGACACCGGCTGGGCGCTGAACGGCGCCGGCCGGGTCGACACGGCGCTGCTGCAGGACTTCGCCTCCCGCTCCCAGCACGAGGCGGCGGTCGTCGCCAAGGAGGTCGTCGCCGACCACTACGCCCGGGCCGCCTCGTACGCCTACTTCAACGGCTGCTCGACCGGCGGACGCCAGGGCTACATGGAGGCCCAGAGGTACCCGGGCGACTACGACGGCATCCTGGCCAACGCCCCCGCCGTCAACTGGGACGAGTTCGAGGTCGCCACGCTGTGGCCGCAGGTGGTGATGAACGAGGCGAAGACCTACCCCAGCGCCTGCGAGTTCAAGGCCTTCACCGACGCCGCCGTCCAGGCCTGCGACGGTGCCGACGGCGTCGAGGACGGCCTGGTGACCGACCCCGACGAATGCGGCTACGACCCGCGCCGCCTGGTCGGCACCACCGTCGAGTGCGACGGCCGGCAGGTGACCGTCACCGCGGCCGACGCGGAGGTGGTGCGCCGGATCTGGGACGGCCCGCGCACCGCGGCCGGCCGCAAGCTCTGGTCCGGCGTGCCGGTCGGCGCCGACCTGAGCGCGCTGGCCGGTACCACGACCGACGCCGCGGGCAATCCAGTGGGCCAGCCGTTCCCGGTGCCCGCCGCGTGGGTGTCGACCTGGCTGAAGAAGCAGCCCGGCTTCGACGTCTCGACCGTCACCACCGACCAGTTCACCCAGTTGTTCGCGCAGTCCCGGGCCGAGTACGACAGGGTCATCGGCACGGACGACCCCGATCTGACCGCCTTCCGCGCGGCTGGCGGCAAGCTCCTCAGCTGGCACGGCTCCGCCGACGAGTACATCCCCGCCAACGGCACGGTGCAGTACCGCCAGCGGGTCGAGCGGAAGATGGGGGGCGCGGCGAAGGTCGACGACTTCTACCGGCTCTTCCTCGCGCCCGGCACCGCGCACTGCGGCCTCAACACCCAGGGCGGCGACCTCGCCGCGCTGACCGCCTGGGTCGAACGGGGCAGGGCGCCGCGGACGCTGGCCGCCACGCTCACCACGGCCACCGGCGGGACGGTCGACCGGAACCTGTGCGCCTACCCGCTGGTCTCCCGCTACAAGGGCGACGGCGACCCCGCCGACGCCGGCAGCTTCCGCTGCGCCCCCGCCGACCCGCGCTGACCCCGCACCACCCCCGGCCCCGGCCCGCACCCGTCGTCCGCGGGCGCGCGCCGGGGCCCGCGCGTGTCCGGCCGCCGGCCCGCGGCGGCCGTACTCCGAACGCATTGCAGTCATTCGACTGATCCCCCGGGGAGCCGCCGGCACGATGCTGGACAGGCCGCCGTCCGTGGCGGCTGACCTCATCAGGCTCGGAGGGCTCGTTGTGACCCGTACTCCCGTCGTGTTCATCCATGGCGCGTGGATGCACGCGCTGTCCTGGGAGTCCTGGGCGGAGCGCTTCACGAGCCGCGGCTACCTCGCCCGGACGCCCGGCTGGCCGGGCGAGCCGGCCACCGCACCGGAGGCGCGCGAGCACCCGGACGCGGTGCCCGACACCGGCCTGGACGACCTGACCGAGCACTACGCCGCGATCGTCCGCTCCTGCGAGGCCCCGCCGGTGATCGTCGGGCACTCGGTCGGCGGGCTGGTCGCCCAGCACCTCATCGGCGCCGGACTGGGCCAGGCCGCGGTGGCCATCGCGCCGGCCCCCGTCGACGGCGTCGGACCGTGCTCGGGCCACGCCGGCGCGGACGCCGGGGACGCCGGGGACGGCGCGATGGTCCTGCTCTCGCGCCGGCGCTTCCGGGACGCCTTCGCCAACGCGGTCGGCCCCGAGGAGGCCGAGCGGCTGTACGACCGCTACGTGGTGCCCGTCCCGCGCCGCCTGCTCGACGACCTCGGCTGCGGGGGCCGCCCCCGCAGCCCGAGCGCCCTGGTGGACGTCGGCAACGTGGCGCGCGGCCCGCTGCTGCTCGTCTCCGGCCAGGAGGACCTGCTGGTGCCCGACGCGGCGACGCGCGGCGTCTACAAGGCCTACGGCGACTCCACCGCGACGACCGAACTCAAACAGTTCGCCGACCGGGGCCACTCCCTGGTGGTCGACGCGGGCTGGCGCTCCGTCGCCGACCACGTGCTCGGCTGGCTCGACGAACGCGGCATCCGCCCCGCCGGCCCGCACGCCGCCCGTTAGCCGTGGCTCGCCTCGGCGGTGTCGCCCAGGGCGTCCCGCAGTGCGGCGCGGGTGGTGATGCCGAGCTTGGGGAACACCCGGTACAGGTGTGAGCTGACGGTGCGCGGGGACAGGTGCATCCGCTCGCCGATCTCCTTGTTGGTCAGACCGCTCGCGGCCAGGCCGGCGATGCGGTGCTCCTGCCAGGTCAGCGCCGTCGCGGACGGGGACCGGGTGGCCATGCCGGAGGCCCGCAGCTCGGCCCGCGCGCGGTCGGCCCAGGCGTCGGCGCCGAGCTGCTCGAAGGACTCGGCCGCCCGGAGCAGTGCCTGCCGGGCCGCCTTGGGCCCCTGCGCGTGGCGGAGCCGGACGCCGCGGGCCAGCCGGATGCGCGCCAGCTCGAAGGGGAACCCGACGCCCTCCGTCAGCGACTCGGCCCGCGCGTACCAGGCGGCCGCCTCCTGCTCCTGCTCTGCGGTGAGTGACAGCGCGCCGTAGGTGAGCAGGGCCAGTCGCGGCGAGACGTCGGGCAGGCCGGCGTCCAGCGCGGCCCGGGCGTGCCGGCGCGCCTCCTCGGTGCGCCCGGTGTGCAGGGCGGCCTCGACCAGGTCGAGCAGGGTCCGGGAGGCCTGGTGCGCGCAGGGCTCGAAGGAACCCGGGGTGGTGATGCCGATCGCGTAGAGGTACGCGGCCTCGTAGTCGCCCTCACTCAGCGCCGCGGTGATGCCCACCGCGTCGGCGATCTGCGACAGGAAGCCCACCCCGCGAGGACGGGCCCAGGAGTCGACGGCGGCCTGCAGTTCACGGGCCCGCTCCAGCTGTCCGCGCAGGGCCGCGACCTGTCCGAGGTACGCGCGGCTGTGGTGGGCGAAGAGCGCGTGGTCGTGCTGGGTGGCGAGTTCGAGACCGCGCAGACCCGTGCGCTCGGCCTCCTCCCACTCACCGACGGCCAGCTGGTCGAGCATGATCAGGTGCAGCATGGTCATGGCGGACGCGGTGGCCCCCGCCCCCGCCTCACGGTCGACCGCGCGCTGAAGGTGCGTCCGGTAGGGGCTCAGCACGTCGAGGTGATAGGCCGTCACACCCAGGCGGACCAGATCCCAGGGATTGAGGTGCGCGAGTTCGGTGAACGCCCGGTCCAGTCGCGCACGCGCACCGGCGCCGTGGCGCACCACGTCGCTCCAGGCGTCGCGGAACAGCAGCGACTGCGCGGGAACCCGGTCCCCGAGCGCGTCCAGCAGTGCCCGGGCCCGCTGCCAGGCGTCGGCGTCGGCGGCGTACTGGCAGGTGACCATCAGCAGGTTGACCAGCCGGACCTCGGCCTCGTCGGCGGGCAGCCCGGTGCCGTCGTCGCGCAGCGCCTCCAGCGCGGTCACCACCTGGCGGTGCGCGGACCTGACCTCGCCGTCCCGGTACAGCGCGACGTACGCCGACGCGGCCACCGACGCCGGGGTGCTGCCGCCGCCGGGGGCGAGGTCGGCGTGGACCAGCCACTGGGCGCGGTCGGGCAGGGCGGCCTGCCCGGCGATGAACGCGGCGTCGCCCAGCCGCCGGGACCGCTCCCCGGGGGTCTCGCTGAGTTCCGCCGCGCGGGTCAGCCAGGCGATGGCGGCGAGCGCGCCGCCGCGGCGGGTCGCGGACCGCGCCGCCGCGTCGAGCTCCGCGGCCACCTGCTCGTCGGGGTCGATCGTCGAGGCGGCCAGGTGGGTGGCGCGCCGCTCCACGTCGTCCCGGTACTCGCGGGCGAGGACGGCGTGCGCCTCGCGCCGCTCGTTGGGGGTGGCCTTCTGGACGACCGTCGAGCGCACCAGCGGGTGCCGGAAGACGAAGTGACCGGTCATCGGGTCGATGTCGAGCAGGCCCGAGAAGGCCGCCTCGTCGGCATCGACCATCCGGTAGCGGGACCCGCGCGCGGCGTCCGGCGCCTTGCCCGCCCCCACGCCGTCCAGCGCGCCGCGCAGCAGCTCGGTGCGTACCGGCCGGCCGAGCGCCTCGATCCGGGTGCCGTAGACGTACTCCAGCCGCCCGGGCAGCGGCACGCCGTGGTGGCTGAGCAGTTCCTCGACGCCGTGCAGCGGGCGGCCGGCCAGGAACGGGGGGAGTTCGAGCAGGGCCAGCGGATTGCCCTGGGCCTCGTCCAGCACGATGCGCCGGATCCGGGGATCGAGCCGCGGGTGGCGCAGGTCGAGCAGTCGCTGCGCGTCCTCCTCCGACAGGGTGGTGACGTGGAGCTCGGGCAGCGCCGCGGTGTCGAACAGCGACGGCACGTCCGACCGCAGGCCGACCACGAGCCGGACCGAGCTGCCGGTGAGCCGCCGCCCCACGAAGCCGCACACCTCGGCGCTGACGCCGTCGAACCACTGGCCGTCGTCGACCACCAGGAGCAGCGGCTGCTGCGAGGACGCCAGGGCGAGCAGGTCGAGGACGGCGATGGCGAGCGTCATCACGGACGGGGGAGCCCCGGCGTTGCGGCCGAACACGACGTCGAAGAGGGCCCGGTGGGAGGTCTCCAGCCGGTCGAGGTGCGGCAGGAGCGGATAGAGGACCTGGTGCAGTCCGGCGAACGGGAAGTCCGACTCGGCGTCCACCCCGACCGCCCGGATCACCCGGTGGTTCTCCTGGCCGGCGAGCTCGGTGAGGTGTTCGAGGAGCGCGCTCTTGCCGACCCCGACCTCGCCCTTGAGGACCAGCGACCGGCCGCCGGGAGCGGTCACGAAGGACGACAGCGCCGCCCGCTCCGCCTCCCGGCCGACCAACGCGTTGACCGGTGCATGCATGTCGCGCCCCCACTTTCCGGACCGCCCGCTCGGTGCTCGGGCCACACCCTACCCATCAGCGTAGGGTGGCGGCCGCAGCGGGTGCCGACGGGTGTGACACCGGGGACGTGTCCGGGCCACACGTGTGGCGGCAGGCCGGTGGGGGGTGGCCCGGCCGTCGCGAGGCCACGTCGAACCCCCAGGTGGGGAAGGCCGGTTGACAGGCCGGTTGCCAGGCCAGGCGGGTCAGGTCGTGCCGGAGGGCCGGGCGCTCCGTGGCCTTGCGGCCGCGCTCGGTGGCGAAGTGGTACTGGTACCACCAGGTGTGCTCGCCGGTCGGCGCGATCGGTTCCAGCTGCTGCGCGCGGTCGATCCGCAGGGCGTCCAGCGGGGCGATGACGTCCAGCGCGATGGCCGACCGCCGGGCGTTGCGGAAGGTCCGGGGCGAGCGGGAGCGCGTGGTGCCGTGGCCGCGGGACAGTCGGGGCCGACGATGTCGCTCCGCAGGAGGCAGGACGTTGCACATCCATCGGTAACCAGCCAGACTGGTGACGTGATGCATGCCTTTCCCTGCGGGACCCTGCCCCTCGACTTCGTCGGCACGCTGCGGGCACGGCGCAACGCCGCCCCGGCGGAGAAGCTGGCCTCGCCCGAGCAGCTCGACGCCTGGTTCGTCGAGGCGGGAGTCCTCGACACCGCGCCCGGTGCCGACGAGACCGACGTCGAGATCGCCGTGGACCTCCGTGAATCGATCTACGCACTGGTGGCCGCCCGGCTCGACGGGCGGCCGCTGCCGCCCCGGGCGGTGGCCGGAGTGAACCGGCACGCGGCGGGGCTGCCGGTGACGGTGCGCCTGCACGCCGACGGCGCCAGCCGCACCGGGTCCGTCGCGCAGGGCCTCGCGGCACTCGCGCGCGAGACCGTCGAGATCCTCGGCGGCGACGAGGCGGCCCTGCTGCGCGAGTGCGCCCGTCCGGAGTGCACCCAGGTCTACCTCGACCGCTCGCGCGGCCATCGGCGCGAGTGGTGCGCCATGAAGACCTGCGGCAACCGGGTCAAGGCCGCCTCCTTCCGCGCGCGCCAGCACGGTGGGGCGGCCCCGCGGGCCTGACCTGCCGACGGGCTCGCCCGGGCCGTCGCTGTTCGACGGCCCGGGCGGGCCCGTGTCCGAGGTCAGGCGGCGACGGCGGTGGCGTTGATGGTGACCGGGATGTTGCCCCGGGTCGCCTTGGAGTACGGGCACAGCCGGTGCGCGGCGTCGCCCAGCTCGGTGGCCGTCTCCTGGTCCACGCCGCCGAGTTCGAGGTTGAGGACGGCGCTCAGGCCGAACTCCCCGCCGTCGCCGTGGTGCAGCGTCGCCTCGACGGTGATGGCAGTGCTGGTCAGCCGGACCTTGCGGTCGGCGGCGGCCCGGCGGACCGCGCCCAGGAAGCACGCGCCCCAGCCGGCGGCGAACAGCTGCTCGGGGTTGGTGGCCCCGCCGGCCCCGCCCAGCTCCTTCGGGATGGCGAGGGCGGTGGTGAGGTGGCCGTCGCCGGCGGCGATCCGCCCGCCGTTGCGGCCCTCTCCCGTCACGGTCACCACACCTGTGTAGCTGACTGCCATGGCTGTCTCCTCTGAGGTCTCGATCCGATGAGCCGCGTCTCGCAGTCACCGGTTTAACCGGTTACGAATATCGCAGAGCGTTGCGTGGAGCGTCAAGCAGCCGGGGCGGCTGGACGCCCTGAAAATCATTGTTGTCGCAGGTAGTTGAAGGAAAACGCCGGCCTGACCGACCAGACGGCAGGAGCGCAAGCCGCCGACCAGCTCACCGCTCCTGGCGGTTACAGGACCGCGTGCTCGGCCGCGCCGGGGAAGCCCGTGCCGAACGCCGGCGCCCGGTCGGCAGGGCCGGCTCGCCCACCTGGGCGCCGAGCGGGAGGCGGCGCCGTCCCGGGTCAGCCGGTCGCCCGGGCGGCCTCCTCGATCACCTCGGCGACCAGCCGCGGACGCGAGACGGCGACCGAGTGCGAGGCCGCCACCTCGGTGACGTGCGCGTGGGCGCGCTGGGCCATGTGGCGCTGCGCGGCCACCGGGATGTTCAGGTCCTCGGTCGTGACCACGTCCCAACTGGGCTTCTCCTGCCAGGCGGCGACGGTCGCCGGCTCCAGCAGGGCGCTCTGGGCGATCGGACGCTGGGTGGCCGCCATCAGTGCCGCCCGGCCCGCGGGGACGTCGCCGGCGAACTGGTGGCGGAACGCGTCCGCCCGGATGTACAGGTCCGTCGTCGGGGCGCCGCCGGGGAGCGCGTAGGTGACCGGGTCCAGCGTGTCGCCCAGCGTGGAGCCGGGGAACTCGCCGGTCAGCCCCAGCGCCGTCTCCCCGGGAGCGGGCAGGAACGCGGCCACGTACACCAGCGCCCTGACCCGGGGGGCGCCCGCGCCGGCCGCACTGATCACCGAGCCGCCGTACGAGTGGCCCACCAGGACCATCGGCCCCGGGACGTGGTCGATCACGCTGCGCAGCACGGCCGCGTCGGAGGCGGGCCCGCGCAGCGGGTCGGCGGGGGCGACCACCGGGTAGCCGTCCGCCCGTAGCTGCTTGATGACGTCGTCCCAGCTGGAGGCGTCGGCGAAGGCACCGTGCTCCAGGACGATCGTCGGCCGGGCGCCGACCGTGACCGAGTGCGGCGGGGTGGACGCGCTCGCCGCCCCGCCGACCACGGCCGTGCCCAGGGCGAAACTCGTCGCCAGGGCCCACACCGCCGCGGTCACCGGTCCACGCTTCCGGTTGCTCCTGCCTGCTGCCATGGGAATTGCCTTTCGGATCCGTCGGAGTCGGGTGACGTCGCGTCACCTCGCTGCACCCACCCTGGCGTTCCCGGTCACCGCGGCAGATCCGTCATCTGACGGTCGGACTCCTCTCCGCCGCCCACGGCGCACCCGCGCACCCGGCCGCATACCCAAGCCGCCCTCCCCCGGCCGACGGTCAACTGACTGATGCGGCCCGGCCCTTCGCGCGGCGACAGTGAGTGCCGACCGGCCGGAACCGCTCCGGCCCCGCTCCTGGAGGACCTCATGACCGTCGTCACCTTCTCCCTCGTCTCCTCGCTCAGCCCGTCCGGCGTGCTGGAGGTCCTCACCGACTTCAGCTCCGGCCGCCCCGCCGCCTGGCCCGGCATCGACGCGGACCACTTCGAGGTCCACGGCCAGGGCGACGGCTGGGCCGAGGTGACCGAGGGCACCGCCGCCGCGTGGGAACGCGCCCGCTACGACTGGGAGCCCGGGGGAGACCGGGTCACCATCACCACCCTCGACTCCAAGCTCTTCGGGCCCGGCGGCGGCTGGGACTTCCGGCTCACTCCGCAGGGGGAGCGCACGCTCGTCGAGGTCCGACTGACCAGGACGCCCGCCACCCTGAAGCAGAAGCTGCTGGCCTCCCTGCTTCCCCTGGTCGGGCCCTCGCAACTGCGCAAGTCCTTCGCCCGCCCGCTGAAGTCCCACTCGTGAGGCCGACGTCCCGTCAGTGACCGTTCGGCGGCCGTGGTGCAGGGCGGCCCGGCCGTGTTCGAGCAGGGCGGAGGCCCTGCTCGGCGGCGGGGCGCGGGTCGGCGTGGCGCTGGACGAGGACGCGGGCCTCCAGGGCGGACCGGGCCGGGGCGGCGCGGGCGACGTCGTCGTCGGGGGCGCCGACCTCCTGCGTGCCGGCTCGGGCCGGGAGGCTTCGTGGCGGGTCTCCACCTGCGCTCGCGGACGGCACCAGCCGCTCCCGGCCGCCTTCCTCGCCACCTACCGGGCGTCGGTCACCACCCCGCGGTCCAGGAAGGGCCCTTGAACGGGCCGGTGATCTCCTCCGTGACCCACCCGCCGTAGAACCCTCCCTCCTGCGGTCGCACGACCTCGCCGGCCACCGTGCAGCGCTCCACCCGGTTCGGGTAGAACGCCAGGTGGTCGCGGAGCGACCGGTAGCCGGGCAACGGTTCCGGGTAGCTCCACGCCGCCCGGACCGAGAACCGGCCGTCGGCCTCGACGTCCCAGTACCGCGCCCGCCCCTTCCACTCGCAGAGGGTCGAACCGTCGGAGGGCCGGAGCAGGTCGGTCGCCACGTCGTGCCGCGGGAGGTAGAACACCGGCGGGTGGCTGGTCTCCAGCACGCGCAGGGCCTGCCGGCTGGAGGCGAGCGTCCGCCCGCCGAAGAACACCTCGACGAGCCGGTCATCCGGAACCACGGCGGGCGGCCTCGGGTAGTCCCAGACCGATTCGGCCGTCCGTGCCGCTCTCTCCGCCACCACTTCTCTCACCTGCTTCCTGTGCGGTCCGCCCGGCGCCCGCCGACATCGACGAAAACGTCAACGAATGCTCCCCCGACGCACCGGCGCGATCCACTCGCATCGTTCGTGCACCGTCTGGACGCCGAGGCGGAGCCTGCCGCGTGCGGCACGTCCGGCCCGGCGGAAACCGGTGCGACCGCACCCGCTGGAACCGGCCCGGCGACCGCCCCGGGCCGGAACCTCAGGTGAGGCCCGCGCGGGTGGCGGTCTCCTCGTTGTGGCGCATGTGCTGGTGGGCCCGGTCGCCCAGTTCCGCTATCAGTCCGGCGACGAGGCTCTCGACCACGGCGAGGCTCGGCACCAGGCTGTCGTACGGCGAGGGGGCGCCGACCTGGCTGGAGAAGACGACCTCCGCGTGGGTGCTCACGGGCGAGAGCCAGGTGTCGGTGAACAGGACGACGCGTCCCCCGGCCTCGCGGACGAGTTCGGCGACAGTGACCTTGTCCTCCTCGTAGCGGCGGTAGTCGAACACGACGAGGACGTCGCGGCGGGCGAGGGAGGAGAGCAGGGCGGTGCGCTCGACGGGCCGGTCGGGGAGGAAGCGGACGTCGTCGCGCACCTGCATCAGGTGGAGCCCGAGGTACTGGGCGAAGAGGTTCGTGAAGCGGCCGCCGACGAGGGTGATGCGCCGCTTGGGGTCGGCGAGGAGCTGGACGGCCCGGTCGAGGTCGTGCGGGGTGACCTCCGCGAGGGTGCGGTCGACCGCCGCGGTGAACACCTCGCGGCCGTGGGCGAGGAGGTTCTCGGCCTTGGCCCCGACGGCTGCGGGGTCGGCGGCGGCGCTGCCGTAGTTGCCGCTGCTGTAGAGCGTCACGGGCGAGGCGTGGCGTTCGTCGAGTTCCGCGCGCAGTGCCGCCTGGAAGTCCGGGAAGCCCCGGTAGCCGAGGCGGTTGACGAACCGGATGACGGTGGGGGCGCTGACGCCCGCGCGCTCGGCGAGGGTGGCGATGGTCTCGAAGCCCGCGGCCGGCCACCCGGCGAGCAGGATCCTGCCGACCTTGCGCTCGGCGGGACTGCAGTCGCCGAGTCGTTGGCGGATGTCCTCGGCGAGCGTGACGGTGGGCATGGACGGGTTCCCTTCCCGGTCTGCGGGCGGTCTTCGGCGTGCTGGGCGGAACGTGTCTCCGCAGCCTAGCGAAGTGCCGGGCTGCGGAGATCACCGAGCGGTTCCGGTTCCCCGGAGCGGGGGCCGGGATCAGTCCGCGGCCGGGTGGACGCCGACCTCCAGGTCGGTGAAGGAGGCTGCGGTGGTGCCGTCGACGGTCCACGCCCGGGTGTCGCCGCGCTTGCGGAAGAGGGCCGTGAACGCGGGAGCGGACTCGAAGGTGTCGGCGGTCGCGGTGCGCTGGGCGGTGGTCGCGGTGAGGGCGCGGGCGGTGCCGGAGAAGGAGTAGGGGACGCCGTGCGGGTCGGCGGCGGAGTAGAACGCGTCGTGGTTGGCCGGCACGGGGGTGTCGGAGGGCCGGGTGAGGGCGCGCTTGCCCTCTCCGGCCTGCGCGTGCCAGGTCCGCGGGTCGTAGCGGTCCCCGTCGGTGAGGTAGCTGTAGCGGACCCCGTCGACGGCCCAGCGGCCCGCGGCCGTGGGGGTCCGGGCGGAGCGCAGGTCGAACACCGAGACGCCGTGGGTGCCGAGGACCCGGAGGGCCTCGCCACGGGTGCCGGCGTGCTCGACCTCGATCGCGGTGTCCTCGTCGAGGGCGAAGACCCGGTCGTGGCCGGTGTCGGCGGCCAGCCGGACCGCGCGGCCCTCGCGACCGTAGGTGCCGGTGTGGGTGTCGAGCAGGCCGGCGTCGAAGAGGCCGAAGCCGCCCTGCGGGAGGTAACCGAGCCGGGTCGGGTCCTCGAAGTAGCCGGGGGTGCTGCCGTCGCGCAGGGCCTGGTAGCTGTCGCCGCCGGTGACCATGTCGGGCCCGGAGGCGATCTGCGCGCCGGCGCTGGAGCCCGCGACGACGGCTCCGGCGGCGAGCTTGCGGCGGATGGCCGCCATGACCTTGGAGTCGGTGTGCGCGTCGCCGTGCAGGAGGCTGGTGACGTAGCGGTACTGGTCGCCGCCCCCGAAGAAGAAGCCGGTCATGGACTCGACCTGGGCGACCACGGCGTCCGAGTCGGCCGCGTCGACGTGCTCGATGTCGACGGGGATCCACTGGGCGTCGGCGGCGCCGTAGTGCTTGAAGAGGTCCGCGTAGTAGCGGCCGTTGCAGCGGGAGTTGGAGCAGGCGTCCGGGTCGGCGGCGTCGGGGTCCTGGCTCTCGGGGACGGAGGCGGCGGTCAGGACGCCGATGCGCGCCTTCCCGACGCCGCCGGCCTTCTGGACGATCTCGCCGTAGATCCGGCCGTTGCCGTCCTGCAGGCCGCCGCCCACGAGGATCATGGTGCCCCCCGCCCCGGCCGGCCGGGCGGAGGCGGCCTGGGCGGTCGGGGTGAGGAGGGTCAGTGCGGCCGCCAGGGCGAGGGCGGTCCGCCCGCAGCGGGTGCGGAGGTGTCGGTTCATCCGGGAACTCCGTGGTCGTTGGATTCTGGAACCGTGCCCCGCCGGGTGGGCGTCCGGGGTGGTGCGCACCCGGCGGTGGTGCGGCCCGCGCGGGGCGGGGCGCGCGGGGCGGGGCGAGCGGACCCGCGCGGGCCGGTCCGGGGGCGTCCGGCGGCCCGTGAGGGGGTGTCAGCGCCGTCCGAGGCGCTCGATGAGCATCGCCAGCAGGGCGATCCGGCCGGGTGCGCCGGCGGTGTCGAGCCACTCCTCGGGGGTGTGGTCGGCCCCGCCGACCGGGCCGAGGCCGTCGAGGGTGGGGATGCCCAGGCCCGAGGTGAGGTTCGCGTCGCCCACGCCGCCCGTGGAGGCGCCGCGGATCCGCAGGCCGAGGTCGGCGCCGGTGCGGAGGGCCGCGGCGAGCACGGCCGCCGCCTGCGGGGTGTGCTCCATGGGCGGGCACAGGTCGAGCTGGTCGACGCGGGCCGCGGTGCCCTCGACGACGGTCCGGGCGGCGACCGTGCGGATCTCGGCGATCGCGGTGTCCAGGCCGACGGTGGTGGCGGCGCGGACCTCGACGTAGAGCTCGGCCCGGGGGCAGACGATGTTGGTGCGGGTGCCCGCGCGGACGACGCCGACGTTCAGCGTGACGCCCGGCCAGGTGCCGTTGAGGGCTTGCAGGGCGACCACCAGGTGGGCGGCGGCGAGGGCGGCGTTGGCGCCGCGTTCGGGCTCGATCCCGGCGTGCGCGGCCCTCCCGGTGACGGTGACCAGCAGGTCGGCGACGCCCTTGCGCGCGATGACCAGGTCGCCGTTCTCCCGGGCGCACTCCAGGCCGAGCGCGTAGTGCGCCCCGGCCGCGGTGCGCTCGGTGACCGGGCGGCTGGCCGGCGAGCCGACCTCCTCGTCGGGGGTGGCGAGGACGACGAGCTCGGCGAAGGCCGTCCGGCCGTGGCGGACCAGGAGTTCCGCCGCGGTGACACCGGCCAGCAGGCCGCCCTTGTCGTCGCTGACGCCCGGGCCGTGGGCCCGGCCGTCCAGGACGAGGAACGGGCGGGCCGCGGCGGCGCCGTCCTCGAAGACGGTGTCCATGTGGCCGACGAGGACGATCCGCGCTCCCCCGTCCTCCACCGGTACGGACCCGGTGAGCCTGGCGACGAGCACGTCCCCGAAGCGGTGTCCGTCCACCCGCCCGGGGGCGGTGCGCTCGGTGGTGAACCCGATCGAGCGCAGCCGGTGCTCGAACCAGTCGGCGACCCGGTTCACACCGGCGGCGTTGTAGGAGCCGGAGTCGATGGCGACGAGGTCGGCGAGGTCGGCGAGGTAGCGGGGCAGGGCCTGCTCGGCGGCGGCCGCCAGTTCGGCGGCGGCCTGCCGGCTCGCCGGTTCGGCGGGGGCGCTCACAGGACCTTGGAGAGGAACGCCCGGGTGCGCTCCTGCTCGGGTTCGACCAGGACCCTGCGCGGGTCGCCGGCTTCGACGACCACGCCCTCGTCCATGAAGACGGCGGTGTCGCCGACCTCGCGGGCGAAGCCGATCTCGTGGGTGACCACGACCATCGTCATGCCGTCGGCGGCCAGGCCGCGCATCACGTCCAGGACGTCGCCGACGAGTTCGGGGTCGAGGGCGGAGGTCGGCTCGTCGAAGAGCATCAGCTTGGGCTTCATCGCCAGCGCCCGGGCGATCGCCACCCGCTGCTGCTGGCCGCCGGAGAGCTGGGCCGGGTAGTGGTCGGCGCGGTCGGCGAGGCCGACCCGCTCCAGCAGGCGCAGGGCCTCCGCGCGGGCGTCGGTGCGGTTGACCCCGGCGACCCGGACCGGCGCCTCGGTGACGTTCTCCAGGGCGGTCAGGTGCGGGAAGAGGTTGAAGCGCTGGAAGACCATGCCGATCGCGCGGCGCCGCTCGGCGACCTCGGCCTCGCGCAGTTCGTGCAGCCGGTTGCCGGCCTGCCGGTAGCCGACCAGGTCGCCGTCGACGGTGAGCCGGCCGCCGTCGACCTTCTCCAGGTGGTTGATGCAGCGCAGGAAGGTCGACTTGCCGGAGCCGGACGGGCCGAGCAGGCAGCAGACCTCTCCGCGCTCCACGGTCAGGTCGATGCCCTTGAGGACGTCCAGCCTGCCGAAGTGCTTGCGCACGCCCTCGGCGTGCACCATGGGGCGGGCCATCGGTTCAGCCCTTCCGTTCGCGGGTGGTGGGGAGCAGGCCGGGCAGGCCGGTGAACATCCGCCGCAGCGGGGAGACGTGCCCGGCGCGGGCGGTGCCCCGGCCGTAGCGGCGCTCCAGCCACGCCTGCGGCGCGGACAGCACCGTGGTCAGTGCCAGGTACCAGAGGGCGGCGACCACCAGCATCGGGATGACCTGGTAGTTCTGGGCGTACACGTCCTGGATGTTGGACATCAGGTCGTGCGCGGCGATCACCGAGACGTACGCGGTGGTCTTGAGCATGTTGATGGTCTCGTTGCCCATCGGCGGGATGATGACCTTCATCGCCTGCGGCAGCACGATCCGGCGCATCGTCAGCGCGGGCTTCATGCCCAGCGAGTGGGCGGCCTCGGTCTGGCCCGGGTCGACGGACTGGATGCCGGCCCGGACGATCTCCGAGGCGTAGGCGGCCTCGTTCAGGCCCAGCGCGAGCAGCGCCGCGACGGACGGGGTGAGCAGGCTGTTGGTGTCGAACTCGACGAAGGTGACCGTGGTGAACGGGATGCCGATCATCAGGTGCTTGTAAAGCGCGGCCGCGTACGCCCAGAAGATGATCTGGACCAGCAGCGGGGTGCCGCGGAACAGCCAGACGAAGCCGGTGGACAGCCCGTACAGGACGGGGTTGGCGGACAGCCGCATGACGGCGACCAGGGTGCCCAGGCCCAGGCCGAGGGCCATCGCGGCGGCGGTCAGCCACAGGGTGGTGGTCAGGCCGTCGAAGATCAGGTCGGCGAACAGGTAGTGGCCGACGACGTCCCAGTGCAGGTTCGGGTTCTTGGCGAGCGAGCCGACCAGGCCGACGAGGGAGACGAGCGCGAGGGCGGCGGCGATCCAGCGTCCCCAGTGGCGCACGGGTACGGCGACCAGGTCCTCCGTCCCGCCGGCCGCGTTCGCCGCGGGCTCGGCGGAGCGGTGTGCGGTGGCGGGCACGTCAGTCCACCGCGCTGTTCTTGGTGGCCTGCTCGACCGCGATGGAGGCGACGCCGTACTTGTCGTAGATCCTGGCGAGCGAGCCGTCGTCGATCAGGGCCTGCAGGGCCTTGCTCACCGCGTCGGTCAGCTGCGGCAGGTTCTTGGCGACGGCGATGCCGTTCGGGGAGGCGTTGTAGCCACCGAGCGCGGCCGGGTCGTCGGCGACCTCGAACGCGGAGCCGCCGTCGGCGGTCTTCGCGGTCCAGCCGGCGGCGGGCTTGGTGAGGACGTCGGCGACGACCTTGCCGGAGCGCAGGGCGAGTTGGGCGTCGGAGTCCTTGGGGAAGGTCTGGACGTCGACGGCGCCCCTGCCGAGTTCGCGGCACCTGTCCTGGTGCTTCTCCAGGAGCTTCTGCTGGTTGGTGGCGGTCTGCACGGCGACGGCGCGCCCGCACAGGTCGTCGAGGGTGGTGATCTTCTCGGGATTGCCCTTGGCGATCAGGACGCCGCTGCCGGAGACGGAGTAGTCGACGAAGTCGACGACCTGCTCGCGCTCCCGGTTGTCGGTGATGGCGCTGATCGCGGCGTCGTACTTGCCGGCCTGGAGGGCGGGGACGATGCCGTCGAACTTCTGCGCCTGGAACTCGAAGCGGACGCCGAGCTTGGCGCCGAGCGCCTGTCCGAGGTCGTAGTCGAGGCCGGTCATCTCCTTGCTGCCCTCGGAGACGTACATCTCGAACGGCGGGTAGGGGACGTCGGTGGCGACCCGGACCTTGCCGGACTTCCGGACCGCCTCGGGGAGCACGTCGTGCAGGGCGGGATCGGAGCTGATGCTGACACCGGCGACCGTGACCGGGCCCGCCGCCGCGGGAGCGCCGGTTCCGTTGCTCCCGCCGCTCCCGCAAGCGGTCAGGGCCAGGGAACTGCACAGGACGAGGGCGGCCGGCAGGGCCGGTCTGCGGAGGGCAGAGGAGTTCACGGAGCAACCTTTCGAGAACCTGGGCGGCGCCGAGGGGGCCGCGCCGCAGGCCAGGACGTTACAGGTAAACCATCTCGATGGCTATATGTAACAAAGATTACGAATCCGTAACGGTCGATGAATCCCAGGAAAAGCACTGATGAGCCCTCAGATGGCGAAGGACCCACCTCGCCAGGTCGTTACATCTACCGGCAACAACCAGCCTTCTGTACGTTCTGATTCCGCTGCTCGCGACTCGATCGGACGCACGCAAGAGCCGGCGTCAGCCCCGTCCCGGCCGCCGGGCGGACGCGGCCCGGGCAGCCGTGCCGGCGCGGGGGGTCCGGCCGTCGCCGGAATCCGGGCGGACGAGTTCCGCACCCGCGAACAGCCCGTCGAGGACGGCGGCGGCCCACGGAGCGGGGTCGCTCCCGGCGGGCAGGCGCGGCAGGACCCCGGCGACGGCGCGCTCCGCGAAACCGGTCGCCAGGTGGGGAGGTCGGGCCTCCAGGACGCCGACCGCCCTGCCGCGCTGTTCCAGGCGCGCGGTCTCGAGCCATCCGCTGAGCGCCGCCTTCGACGCGCGGTAGGCACCCGCCGAGGCCGTCGGACGCTCGACGACGATCCCGGTGACGGCTCCGACGGCACCGCCCCCGCCGACGGCGCGGAGGGCCCCTCGCAGGACGGCGATCGGAGCCAGGGCGTTGACCGCCATCAGGTGTTCCTCGATCTCGGCCGGCACGTCCTCGACCCGCCCGAACGCCACGGCGCCGATGGCGACCAGGACGGCGTCGAGTCCGCCCAGGTGCTCGGCGGCCCGACCGGCGAGCGCGGAACAGCGGTCGAGGTCGTACGCGTCGAAGGTCTGCGAGAACGGGGAGCCGACGCGCCGGGCCACGGCCGCGAGCCGTCCGACGTCCCGGCCGGCGGGAACGACGCGCGCCCCGCGGTCGGCCGCGAGCCCGGCCACCAGCCCGCCGAGCCCACCCGTCGCACCCACCACGAGCAGCCGCGCCCCGACGATGTCCATGCTGTGCCTCCCTCTCGGCGGCCGGCCTCTTCCGGCTCCCGCGGGCCCTGGCGGTCAGGGCCCGCAGGAGCCGCCCTTGGATTCGATCGGCGTCGCGCGTCCGGCTCACCGGGCCGGGCCGGTGATGCCCGGGCGGGGCGCCGGGTCGGGGAGCGGCCGCGCCACCAGGGGCCCGGCCGCCCCGGGGTGGCGGTGCCGCCAGTACGGGTTGTCGTGCGGGAGCTTGGAGCTGACCCGGCCGTACATCCCGAACGTCGCGATGACCAGGCCCATCACGAAACTGAACAGGACGTTGGGGATCCGGAACGCCAGCACGTTGGCGCCCGAGTCGAGCAGGGCGAGGTTGACGAACCCGCTCAGGACGAAGAGGGTGCCCACCACGATGTTGATCGTGGACGCGGTGTTGCCGCCGATCACGGCCCCGGCGATCAGCACCGCCGCGGTGGCGATGGAGACCAGGCTGAGCAGGCCGTTGCTCGACAGGCCGGCGACCCGCTCGCCCTGGGTGCCGAAGTACGCCAGGCCGTCCGCCAGACCCAGGCAGCCGAAGACCAGCAGCGCCATGCCGCACAGCCCCGCTCCGATCCGGTAGACGTTGGCGAGCCGGTGGTCGATGGGAAGTTCGTCGCGGAAATCCATGGCAGTGCTCCGTTTCTTGCCACTGGAACGTTGCCCCCGCGACCGACTGTCCCCCTCGGGTCCACCCGGCGTGAGTCGCATCGTCTGCGCACCGCTCGGCGTGAGCGCCCCCTCCTCCCCCGCGACCTCGCGCACCGGGCGCCGCTGCGCCACCGCACGCCGCGCGCCGCGTGAGTTCGAGGGAGGAAGTCGTGCTCGACGCGGCGGCGGCCGCCGGGCCCGGTGGGCGTCGAGTGGGGGTCCACGGTGCCCCGGGACGGTGCGACCGCCCCCTCCTTCGACACCGTTGCGCGAACGTAACTCGCGATACATGTTCGCCAAACCTGAGACAGATGTAACTTCTGTTCGCGCCGCGCCCGCACTCCTCCGAGGCGCACGATCGAAGGGCTCCCCATGACCTCCTCCAGCACCGCCACGATCAGAGCGCTCACCTCCGCGGCCCTGGCGACCGCCTGCGGCCTCGCGCTGACCGCCTGCGGATCCTCCCCGGCCGACCCGGCCGGGAGCGGCGGGTCCGCCTCGCCGACCACCACCGTCGTCAAGGGCGTCCCGATCTCGTCGGACCCGAAGCTCGCCGCCGGGTTGCCCGCCGCGATCAGGAAGGCGGGCAAGGTCCGGGTCGCCACCGACCTGCCCTACCCGCCCTTCGAGATGTACGTCACCGAGGGCAGTAAGGACATCACCGGCATCGACTACGACCTCGGCCGGGCGATCGGCGCGCGGCTCGGCGTCGGGTTCGAGTTCACGGGCCAGAAGTTCGACGGCCTCCTCCCGGCGGTGCAGGCCGGCAAGTTCGACGCCGTCATGTCCGCCATGACGGACAAGAAGGCGCGCGAGGAGGCCGTCGACTTCGTCGACTACCTCAACGCCGGGCCGGGCTGGCTGGTCAGGGAGGGCAACCCCGACGGCATCAGGGCCGTCACCGACGTGTGCGGCAGGAGCGTCTCGGTGCAGACCGGCACCAACCACCAGAAGATCCTCGACCAGCGCCAGGAGCTCTGCAAGCAGGAGGGCAAGCCGCCGATCACCGTCCTCGCCTTCCCGAAGGACTCCGAGGCACAGCTCGCGCTCCGCTCGGGGAAGGTGTCCGCGGACTTCCTCGACGAGGTGACGGCCACCTACGTGGCGGACACGGCGGACGGGGGCACCGCGTTCGACACCGTCCTCGGCAAGGCGGCCGTCGGACCGACGAGCTCCTCGCCGATCGGGATCGGCGTCTCCAAGTCGGTTCCCGGGCTGAAGGAGGCCGTCCAGGCCGCGCTCCAGTCCCTGATGGACGACGGCTCGTACGGCAGGATCCTCGACGCCTACCACGTGCCCGGCATCGCCATCCCGCGGGCCACGATCAACGGCGCCCTCGACTGACGGCCCCACCGCCGGCCGGACCGGGGCGGCGGCCCCGGAGGAAGGACCCGGGTCCGGTGCGCCGCGCACCGGACCCGGGTCGACCGCCGCGCCCTCACCGCCCGCCGGTCGGGCCCGGCCGCGGCAGCGCTCAGCCGGCTTCGGCGGTGGTCGCGCGGCGGTCGAACCACGCGCTGCGGTGGTCGCCCCCCTCGACGGCGGTCCGGCCCTCGTACTGCGCGAGGGCCAGGCCGAGGCCGAAGAAGGTCGGGGCCCACTCACCGACGAAGATGCCCCACCGGTCGGCCCGTTCGATGCCCGCCTGCTCGGCCTTCATCGACACCACCCAGCTCAGGAGGGAGAGACCCACCGAACCGAGCGCGGCCGCGTAGGCGTGCTCGCTGGTGACACCGGCTTCGTGAAGCTTGCGAACGATCATCATGGCGATCACTCCTCGTTCCGTCGGGATCCCCCGCTGCCCACCGTGCTCGCATCCCCTCCGCGATCGGGAGTCGCATCGGTTGCGCACGGAATGGGCGCGGGACGCGCCCGTACGGTCAGGCGGTCCGGCGGGCTACGCCGGCGCGGGGGTGCGGGAGACGCCGCGCATCGCGTGGACGAGCTGCTCGGCCCCGCGGCGAGGACCCGCGGCGAGGACCCGGGCGCGCGCGGCCGCGATGCCGCTGTCGTGTCCGCCGGCCGCCAGCAGGTCCCGGAGGGCCTCGCCGGCGGTCCCGGTGTCGAGGGTGTTCGGGTCGCGCGCGAGGCCGAGGCCCGCGCGCTCGACGTCGTGGGCGATGGCGAACTGGTCGCTGGAGAAGGGCAGGACGAGCGCCGGAACGCCTGCCGCGAGGCACTCCGTGAAGGAGTTGTTCCCGCCGTGGTGGACCATCGCGGCGGTGTGCGCCAGCAGGGCCTGCTGGGGGACGGACTCGGCGACGTGCAGGCGTTCCGGCGGCGCCGCGGCCAGCTGCGGATCGCGCGCGAGGTCCGCGACCCGGCTTCCGGCCGCGACGATCACCGATGCGTCCGTGCGGTCGAGCACCGCCTGCGCGACCGTGCGCAGGACGTCGTGGCGGGCCGACAGGAAGGTGCCGAAGGCGACCAGGACCAGCGGGCGTCCGCCGGCGGTCAGGCGGGCGACGACCGCCCGCCACTCGTCGTCGAGTCCAGTGGCCCCCGGCCCGGGCGTGCAGTGCCCGGCGTGGACGGGCACCGGACCGGGCGGGGCGGGCGGGAGCCACGGCAGGGGCGGGTAGTTGAACACCACGGCGTGCGGCGAGCACAGGGCGAAGGCCCGTTCGGGCCGGGGCCGTCCGGGCGCGTGGCGCCCGGCCACGCGGCGGAACTCCGCGGTGAACGCCCTGTCGTTGGCGGCCACCGCGTTCCGCAGTCGCGCGAGGGCGTCGGGCTCGGGGCGGACCGCCTCGGGCCAGGCGTGGGGCAGTCCGAAGAACGCCTCCGGACCGGCGGGGATGTAGCTGGGGTGACCCGGGCAGAACGTGGCGTAGGGCAGGCCCAGGCAGTGCACGGCCAAGGTCACCGGGTAGCTGAGCTGGTCCACCAGGTACCAGTCGGGGCGCAGCCTCCGGTCGAGGTCGCGGATCTCCGCCAGGATCCGGTCCGGGTCGGCGAGCATGTCGTCCCGCCGGTGCCGCGCCTGGGTGAGCAGGGTCGCGATGGCGCCGTCGTGCGTGGCGTCCAGGAACTCCCGGAGCCGCCGGGCCTCGCCGTCCGCCTGCTCCGTCCGCTCGGCGATGCCGTCGTTGGCGTTGCGGGTGACGGTGAGTTCGGCGAAACCCAGGCCGTGGTCCTCGGCCAGGCCGGCGAAGGCCGGTGCGCAGGCCAACGTGACGTCGGCCCCGGTGCCGCGCAGCGCGGCGCCCAGGACGCCCAGGGGCGCGGCGTGCGAGCGGAAGGGCGGGCTGATGACGACGACTCGGGTCACGGGGTCCTCCGCTGCCGACGCGTTCCGCGCTCGCCGGTGAGGGCCGGGAGCGGGCGCCGGTTCCCTCCGATGATGTCACGCGGCCTCGTCCGCCGGTTTGAGCGGCCCCGGCCCGGTCCATCCGTTCGGGGCCCCGCTCCGAAACGCGGTCGGCAGCGCCACCGACGAAGGGCCCTCCCCGATGCCGCACGACACCGTCGCGCCGTCCGACGGCACCCCGTCCGACGGCATCACCGCCGCGACCCCGGCGGTCCCCGACGTGGTGGCCCGGTGGCGCCGCCGCTGGTGGGATCCCGCCGCGCCCGCTCCCGGGGGCGACGACCTCCTGTCGCTGCTCGCCCGGGCCGAGTACGGCCACGGCACGGACCGCCGCGGTGCGCGCGCGCTCGCTCCGGAGGACCACCGGACGGCGCAGCTGCGCAGAGCGGCGCGAGCCGGCGAACCGCACGATCCCCTGACGCTGGTCACCGCGGCCCGCGGCGGTCCGATGCTGCGCGGCGCCCTCGCCGAGGCGTGGGCGGTCACCGTCGCCGCGGGGCACCGGGGCCGTGCGAGCGCGGCCCTGCGGAGCAGGCTGCTGCGGCCCGTCGCCGCGGTGGAGGCCGCCTGCCTGCTCGACCTGGCCGAGGCGCACGGCCTGCTGCCGCTCACCGCCCCCGAGTGCGCCGCCCGTGCGCGCAGCGGGGACCGGTGGGAGCGGCACGCGGCCGTGCGCTACCTCTCCGGCGTTCCTGGAGGCAGCGAGGTGCTGCCGACTCGGCCGTCCGCCTCCGACCCGTACGAGTCGCTGCTGCTGTCGGCGGCCTGGGAGCGGGCGCGGCCGGGCGCGCCGCCGGGCGCCGCCTTCCGGTGGGCCGTCCGGGACCTGCCCGCCCGGCCCGCCGCCGGACTGGTCGCGGCCCAGTCGATGACGGCGGGGCGGCTGGGCGAGCCCGGCGTCGGCCTCAGCGGGGGGATGAGCGTCCTGGTGGCCGGTCTCGGTGACGCCATGGCGGCCACCCGGCGGGTGTCGCGCGTCCTCACCGTCGTCCTCGCGGACCCCGCACGGCTTCGCCGCGGCCACCCGCTGGTCGAACGGATCGGTTCCGGTCACTGGGTGTTGGGCGTCCCGGTGCCCGACGGCGGGCCGGTCGATCCGGCCACGGCGCTGCGGCTGCGTCCCGCCGTCGCCTGGTGGGCGAGCCGTCTCCTGGGACTTCCCGGGGCCGCTCCGGACGTGGTGCACGCCAGGTTCTCGGACGACTGCTCGCTGGCCGTGGCCGACGCCGCACGGCGGTGCGGCTCCCGCTTCGTGTTCACCGCCACCCCCGATCCGCACCGCACCATGGCCGAACGGCACCGGGGCGTGCCGCGGACCTCGCGGAGCGAACCGGCGGCGGCCCTGCGCCTGGACCTGCACCGGATCTTCGTCGGTGACCGCCTCGTCGCCCGCTCCGACCTGCTGGTCACCATTCCCGGACGCGCCGGGGCCGACGACCTGTCCGCCCACTTCCCGCAGCTCCGCGCCACGGCGGGCACCCGGCGCACCGCTTCTCCCCCCGAGGGGATCCCGCCCTTCACGCCGCGCGCGGGCGACGAGCGGATCGCCGCCGCCCTCATGGACCGGCTCTTCCGCGACGGGGCCGGCCCCGACAGCATCGACACCGCCGCGCGCGACGCGCGCCTGTTCCTCAGCGTCGGCCGCCTGCACCCGGTCAAGCAGCAGGACAGGCTGGTGGAAGCCTGGCTCGAAGCGGACCTGCACCGGTCGACGACGATGCTCCTGGTCGGCGGATCGGCCGCCGGTGCCGCCACGCCCGTGGAGGAGGAGATGCGGGCCAGGATCGCCGAACTCCTCTCCGGGCACCCGGAGGCGCGGCGTCGCGTGGCCCTGTGGCCCGCCCTGCCCAACCGCGAGGTCAGGATCCTCGAAAGGGCGCTCGCTTCCGGGGAGCGGACCGGCCGGACCCTGTACGTGTGCCCCAGCGCCAAGGAGGAGTTCGGCCTCGCGGTGCTGGAGGCGATGGACTCCGGACTGCCCGCGGCAGGCCCGCTGCGCGGTGGCGTTCCCCACTACGTCCGCGACGGCAGCAACGGGTTCCTGCTCCCCACGGACTCCGTCCCCGCCCTCGCCGAGCGGCTGGCCCTCCTCGCCGGCCTCCCCGACGGCGAACTCGCCCGCGTCGCGGCCGCCGGCCGCCGGAGCGTGGCGGCCCGCTTCTCGTCGTCGGCGATGGCGCAGTCACTGGCAGCCGAGTACCACCGGCTCACGGCCTCCGCACCGCGCCGCCGCCAGTCCTCCTAGAAGCCCGCCCGGCCCCTGCCGCAGGCCCTTGAGGGAAGTTTTACGACCGCAACGGATATTACATCTATTGGACTCGCCTCCATGGCTGTAACTTCTACAACGCACCCCTCCCCCACGGCGGTGCTCCCCCACACACCCAGGAGAGCCTCCCCATGCGCCCAGCCCTGCCCCGCCTCCGGTCCACCAGGTCCGCCGCGCTCCTCGCCCTCGCCCTGACCGCCGCCGGAGCCGGCGCGGTGGCAGCCCCACCGTCCGCCCACGCCTCGGTGACCCGCATCCGCCTCGGCAGCGCCTCCGACGTCAGCCGCACCTCCTGGAGCGGCCCCGCGTTCACCTTCAACGGCGACGGAGCCGTGGTACCCGACACCGCGACCAAGGCGATCGCCGCCATCACTGGGGGGAGCGGCAGCATCGACGTCACGGTCCTCGCCGACTCCGCCTCCACCGGCGCCAGCCAGACCCCCGAGTGCGACGTGTTCATGAGGCTGTCCGGCGTCAACTCCTGCACCACCGACGTCGTCACCTCCGCGGCCGACGGCAACAGCTCCCAGGTCAACACCGACGTGCGCAACGCCGAGTTCGCGTACTTCGCCGGCGGCAACCAGTGCGTCTACGCCTCCTGGAAGGGGACCTCGCTGCAGGCCTCCGTCCAGTCCGTCATCGCCAAGGGCGGCGGCTCCGGCGGCGGCAGCGCCGGCCACCACGTCAACAGCGCCGTCGTCTACGACGCCTGCACCGCGAGCACCGACTCCCCCACCGCCCTCGCCAACCCCTACGACCGCAGCGTCACCTTCACCACGGGCATGTTCTCCTGGCCCAACTACGCCGACACCGTCAACGACTCGCACTTCGTCACCCGTGACCGCATGGGCCGCACCATGGCCTTCCTCGCACGTGCGGTCAAGGACGGCCTGACCACCTCCGGCAAGGCCTGGGGCGTGGGCGTCGAGCAGGGCGGCGGCTCGTTGTTCCTGGACAAGAACGGCCTGGCCACCCTCTCCGGCTCGGACGCCTACGTCGTGCTCGGCGACCACCAGCCCGAGCAGGCCGTCTCCGGTCGGCCCCTCACCTACTCGAACTTCAAGATCTGGCACCTCACCGCCGGACAGACCTTCGACTTCAAGAACCGTCCCACCTGCGGCTACTACACCCGCAGCGTGACCAACGGCACCCCCGACGCCAACCTGTACGCCGGCACCCCGGTCACCGACTGCGGCGGCGGAGGCGGGGGCGGCACGGGCTCCTCCTTCACCGAGACCGAGCCGAACGACAGCACCGGCGCCGCGAACGACCTCACCGGCCTCGCCTACCCGGCCACCGTCACCGGCAGCATGAGGTCCGCCTCGGACCGCGACTACTACAAGCTGTCCCTGACCTCGGGTCAGACCGCCACCGTCACCTGCGCGATCCCCTCCGCCTACGACGCCGACCTGTACTTCATGAACGCGAACGGCAGCACCCTGACCCGCTCGGTCAACGACGGGAGGGGCACGGGCGAGTCGCTCAGCTGGACGGCGACCGGCAGCGGCACCTACTACGCGGACCTGGAGGCCTACAGCGGATCGGGCAGCGCGACCTACTCCTGCCGCGTCACCAGGAGCTGACCTCCGCACGACGCGGCGCCGCGTCCCCGCCGGGGCCGAACCGGACGGGCACCCCCGGCGAGAACAGGACGCTCGCCGGGGGCCCGAGGACCTCGATCCCGGCTGCTCGCAGCAGGGTCTCGTCGAGGTGCTCCACCTCCGCCTGGTGCAGCGGCCACGGCGGGTGCTCGACCGGCAGGTGGACCGTGCGTCCGGCGGTGCGCGTGTGCAGCCCCCAGCGGGCGGTGAGGAAGTCGGCGAGCGGGCCCGGCCGTTCGAGGCGCGGGCCGACCCGGGCGCGCAGCACGCACCGGGCTCCGCCGCCCCCGGCCCCGCGCACCCGGGTGGCGAGGTGCAGCACGTCGCCGTCCGCCGTCCAGCGGGTCCGCGACCAGCGGTAGGGCAGCCCGAGCGCCGCCCGTGCCACCAGCACGGCGGACAGCCGGGGGCAGTCGAGCGAGCGGAACACCACCCCGCGGCGGCCGTGCCCGTCGACGGAGTACAGCCGGACGTTGACCTCGGGGAACGTCCCGACGTACGGGAGGGACGTGCGGCCGGGGCCCAGTCCCTCCATCGAGAACGCGACGAGTCCCACCCAGGTGGTGCCGTTGCGGACATCGGGGAACACGCCGGGCGGCAGCAGCGGCGCGACCGCCGCGGGGTGGACGGGCCAGTGCAGGAAGAGCACGTCGCGCCAGTTCTGGGACAGCAGCGTCGGCCGCACCGTCCGCGGAGCGAAGTCGGTCACCGGTTCGGGCCGCACGGGGCCCCCTCCCCTCCGGCCGGGTCGGCCGCGGGCGGGATCCGGGCCTCGACGGCCCGGTGGACCAGGGCGAGGGCGGCTTCGAGCGTGCGCGGACACGCGAGTCCGGCCAGGTGCTCGTGACGGTTCCAGCCCGGTCCGACGGTGGCGACCAGCGGGTCGAGGCGCGCGCCGGCGGCGCCCCACGAGGCGCGGTCCACCTCGCGCGCGAGGAGCGGGTCGGCGGTGGTGCGGCTCTGGGCCCACAGCAGCACCGCCGAGGGGCCGAGGCGGGTGACCGCGTCGAGGAGCGCCCGCGGGGGCACCGCGGCGCCGAGCATCCGGTAGGGAAGGCCGTGCACCGCCATCCCGGCCGCCACGGCCTCCAGCGGGAGCGTGTGCTGCTCACCCGGCATGGCGGCGAGCAGCACCGGCGGCGCCTCCCGGAAGCGCGCCGGCGCGACGGCCGCGGTGCGCAGCGCGGCGGAGACGTGCCAGGAGAGCAGGTGCTCGACCTCGACGTACTGCTCGCCGTCGGCGGCCCACTTGCGGCCCGCCGCGCGCAGGGCGGGCATCATCACCTCGGTCCAGGCCCGGACGGGCCCGAGCCCGTCCACGGCGGCGCGCAGGATCTCCGCCACCTCGGGCCCGTCGAGCCTGACGGCCGCGCGGGCGAGGCCCCGGCACTCGGGGCGGACGGTGCCGAGCGGCATCGCGCGACTGCCGCCCGGGCGGGGGGCGCCGGCCGGGTCCTGGCGGGCCGGGTCCGGTTCGATGCCGGTGGGCAGCCCCTGGCGCGGGCCGCCGTCGGGCGCCCGGTGCGCGGCCTGCGCGGCGGAGCGGGCGGCTCGCGCCGCCTCCGCCGGCGGGATCCCGCGGGCGGTCAGTCGACACATCTCGTCCAGGAGGGAGATGTCCTCGGGGGACCACCTGCGGTGCCGGCCCTGGCCGCGGTGGGAGGGGCCGATGCCGTAGCGGCGCTCCCAGGAGCGGATCGTGGTGGGCGACACGCCGAGTCGGCGGGCGACCGCCCCGGTCGGTACGCCGACGCCGACGTCGACGCCGGGGTCGGCCGCGGGCGGGCCGGCCCGGAGCGCCTCCTCCCGGACGGCGCGCGCGGGCCCCTGCTCGTCGGTCGCGTTCCTCATGACGGGTCGTCCTCCGGGCTCGGGGCGGGTGGCGTCGCGGTCATCCGTCGTGCAGGGCGCTGCGCAGACGCAGGAGGCCCTCCCTCATGCGGGACTTGACCGTGCCCAGCGGCAGTCCGAGAGCGGCGGCGATCCGGCTCTGCGAGTAACCGCCGTAGTAGGCCAGGACCAGCGCTTCGCGCTGGGCCGCGCTCAGTGCGGACAGGGCGTGCCGGACCCGGGCCGCCTCCATGGCTCGCTCGACCTCCTCGGCGACCTGCTCCGGCCTCGCCGGATCCTCCCGCACGACGCGCTGCTCACGCTCGCAGGATGCCCGAACCGACCTGACCCGGTCCACGGCGCGCCGGTGGGCGATCGTGCACGCCCAGGCGGCGACCGAGCCCCGCTCGGGCCGGTAGGACGGCGCCGAGCGCCACATCTCCAGGAGCGCCTCCTGGGCGACCTCCTCGGCCTGCGCGCGGTCCCTGAGCACGCGCAGCGCGATGCCGTGGACGGTCGGCGCGAGCTCCTCGTAGAGGCCGGTGTACGCCGCCCGGTCACCGCGGGCCGTACGGTCCATCAGGCCGCGCAGCAGTTCGGCGCGCAGGGGGCGGACGTCACCGGGGAGGGGCTGCGCGGGGGCGAGGAGGGAGCTGGATCGCATGTTCCGAACGTGCCGCCAACCGGTGCGGACCACCACTTGCAGTGTTGTCGCATCGTTTTACCGGGAGCGCCTCGCACCGCTCCGCGCCGTTGCGACGGCCTGCCCGGGCGGTCCGCACTCGGGGCGCGGCGCGCGCACGGACGGCGCAGGTCGCCCATCCGGTCCGGGCGCGCGCCGCCGCAGGCGTGGGGCTTGGCGGTCGCGGTGCCGCCGCCGGTGTCCTGCGCCGTGCCGAGCACGGGGTACCACCGCCCACCGGCTCCCGCGCACACGGGAGCGCCCCCTGTCCGTCCGCTGCCCAGGTGCGGACGGCTCAGCACCGGCAGACCCTGGGAGAGGGACCGACCCCGGAGGAGAACGATGACCAGGACCAGTGGCTCACGGGAGCCGAGCGGCATGGTGCACATGTCGATCTCCGGTGATCCGGCGGCGGCGAACGCGGTAGCGGACACGGTGGCGCAGTCGTTCAGGCTGATCGTCGTCCCCGGCCCCGGCACGGCAGGGGACTACGTCTCACCCGGCGACCAGGTCGTCCGCACCCGCTGGCAGGTGGACACGTCGGCGCCGGTCGAAGCAGCCGACACACGACCGGTCGCCCCCGCGGCTGCCGGTGCCGACCCGGTGAGGGTGGAGCTCAGCGGTCGAGCCGACGCCGTGGCTGAGGTCGGTGCGCTGATCCGCGCCCGCTTCCGTGCCGGACCGCCGACAGGGATCTCACAAGCGTTCGAAGTGTGGCCGGGGAGTCCGCCGCAGACCACGGACGGTGCGGAGCGACTCGACGGTCACTGATTCCTGAGGTCGTCGCACCACCCGTCACCCGGACTTTCCGCTCGCGCTGCCTCCGCCGCCCCTCGGTGGGCTTCCTGGCGCGGGGAGTCCGGGCCGGGCAGTGCTCTTCGCACCCGGCCGCCCGTTCCTCGCCGCAGACCCGGTCGGCCGCAGCCTGCTCGACGGCGCCCTGTCCGGCGCCGGATCGGCTTCGGGCCTTGGCTGCCCGGTTGGAGATCCGAGCCGGGAGCCTGGGCGACGCCCCCGTGCTCCGGCCGGAGTACCGTGGGAAGGGCCGGGGTGGTCGCGCCGTACGCGCTGCTCGCAGACATCCCGCCGAAGGACTCGACCGGGGGCCCGGTGCCTCCAGGAGAGGTGCCGCCGTGGTGATTCGTGTCCGGGCCGCCCGATGCGCCGCCGTGCCGCACGGCACGAGGTGCCATGTATCCGGCCGATGACTCCCGTCAGAGCCCGGTCGGAGCGGTCGGGAGGATAACGGTGCCGGTACCGGCGGACGGGCCGGGCGAGGTGCTGGTCGGCCTGCGCGGCGGGTCGGAGGCGTTCGCGGCTTGGTCCGCCGGGCCGATCGCAGTCAACACCCGGGTGGTCGTGACCGACACGATCTCCGCCCGGTCGGTGCTCGTCGAGCCGTTGCCGCCCTGAGTGCGGCAGCCCTCGCATCCCTTGCAGGTCAGGTGGTTCCCCATGTTCTTCTGGCACGTGCCGGCGCCCAACGAGGCCATGCTCATCTCCGGCTCCAGGCGGCAGTCGCAGGACACCCAGTTCCGGATCGTCACCGGCCACGGGAGCTTCGTCGTCCCCGTCAAGCAGAAGGCCCGCATGCTGTCCCTGGCCCTGCAGGAGGCGGAGATCGCCGAGGACTGCGTCACCCAGCAGGGCATCCGGCTCACCGTCCGCGCGGTGTGCGTCTTCAAGGTCGGCGACGACGCCGTGTCGATCGCCAACGCCGCCCGGCGCTTCCTGTCCGAGCAGAACCAGATGCAGGAACTGGTCGGCCGGATCTTCGCGGGCCACCTGCGTTCCATCATCGGCGGGCTGACCGTGGAACAGATCATCCGGGAGCGCAGCCGCGTGGCCCAGGAGGTCATGGCAGGCAGCCACGGCGAGATGGAGAAGCTCGGCATCGTGGTGGACGCCCTGCAGATCCAGGAGATCGAGGACGCCACCGGCTACATCGACAACCTCGCCGCGCCGCACGCGGCGGCAGTGGCCAGTCAGGCCCGGATCGCCCAGGCCAAGGCCGACCAGGAGGCCAGCGAACGGGAGCAGCAGGCCGCCGCGCTCAAGGCCGAGTACGAGCGGGACACCGCGATCAAGCGAGCCGGCTTCCTCGCGGAGACCGACCGGTCCAGGGCACGCGCCGCACAGGCCGGGCCGCTCGCCGAGGCACGGGCCACCCAGGAGGTCACCGAGGAACAGACCGCACTCGCACAACGCAATGCGGCGCTCACGGCGCAGCGGCTGGAGGCGGAGGTGCGGCGCCCGGCCGACGCCGAAGCCTACCGGAAGCGGACGCTCGCCGAGGCGGACCGTGACCGGGCGAAGTTCGAGGCCGACGCCGGTGCCTACACCGAACGGACCCTGGCCCAGGCCCAGGCGGACGCCAACGCCGCCCGCGCGGCGTCACTGCGGGACGGCAACCAGGAGCTGATCGCGGCCAACCGGATCGTGGAGAACCTCCCGGCGCTGGCCGACGCGGCGGCCCGGGGCATGGCGGGCGCCGACCTGACCGTCCTGAACGGCACCGACGGCGTGAACCAGATCGCGGCCGGCATCGTCAGCCAGGGACTGGCCGTCCTGCGGTCCCTCCAGCACTCCGCGGCGCCCGCAGCAGCCTCAACGGCTTCGACGACAGGCACGGCGGCCGGGGCGTCGGCCGCCGATCCGAACCTCAACGGCCGCCCCACGTCCCGCCTCCCCGAACGGAGCTGACCCGGACGCTCCGCCGCACGAGACATCCGAGGGGCTCGAGGAGTCAGGTGGTCCGTCGCACGAGGGGGGACCGCGTCCGGGGACGTCACCACCCACGGCAGGCGCGCGTCGGATCGTCCATCGGGCCCGTCCGGCCTGACTGGGCGCCGCCCGGCCGTCCCGCCCCAGCGGCGTGGCGGCGTGCTCGTCCGGAAGCGGCGCGCCGGCACCGGTTCCCGGTGTCGGCGGGCGACGTCGGAGAGGACTGGCTGTTCAACCGGATCCGGCATCACTCGTCGCGTGTCCGTGGTGTGACGGGCCAAACGCGCACGCGCCCCTGGAGGTCGCCGGGGCAGGTCGGCGGGAGCTGCCGTGGGAGGGAGCACGGGCGTAGGCTCGAAGGACATCCAGGGCACCTCGCACCCCGGTTCCTTTCCGGCTTCGTCCTGGGTGAACGATTCCGCCACCGGCCTCGGGGCGGTGTCGGAGACGGGACCGGTGAACACCGTGACCACACACTCGCAGCCGACCCGCGCGTGCCTCACCGTCGCCGACGCCATGGACCACTGTGACCGGCAGATCGCCGACGACAGCACCATCGACCAGGCCAACGACGCCCTCCGCGGCGCCCGCGCCGAATACCTGCCCGTCCGCGACCGCGACGGCCGGTGCGAAGGGCTGGTCACCCGGGCCGCCCTCCACTTCCCGGCCCCGTGCTCCTACACCGAACAGACCGCGATCAGCACCACCGCGCACCAGCAGGGCCCGTTCGCCTGGCCGACCCTCGGCCTGGCCCTGGCCGCCCGCGTCATGAACATCAGGCGCCTGGCCCTCTGGCCCGTCACCGACGACGACGGCTACCTCCTCGGCGTCCTCACCGCGCGCCGCGCTGCGGTTGTTCTCGCAGCCACGCCAGACTGAGCCCGGCCGGAGCGGACCGCGGAACGGAGCCGGCCGCTCACAAGCACGTCACCGCCGCGACCGGTCCGGCCGACTACTCCGCCGACCCCCGGAGCCCACGGCGGCACGGCACCAACGAGAACACCAACCACCTCGCGCGCCAGCACCCGCCCAAGCGCACGGGAACGGGAACGGGTCGCCTCGCCCAGGCCGACCTGGACGCCGTCGCCTTGCGGGCGGACACCCGGCCCCCGGCAGACCCTCGACTTCGGCACCCCGGCCGATGGGCTGGAGGCCCTGTTGCGCCGACCGGTCGAGTTCACCGCTGCCCGGCGCGGGATCTCCTTCTCGCCATGCCACCCTCGCTCGGCTTGCGCAGCCGCGCGAGTTCGGCCCGCTCGTCCGCGTTCAGCGACGGCCCGGCGTCGGCGACGGCACCACGACGGAACTCGTCCGAGTGCTTCGACGGGCGTCCCGCCTGGACCTCCCTTCCTGGATCTACCGGATCCAAGTGTCAAGGGTGTCCACGCCGCGGGGCGGAGCCCACCGGGACGCGGGGTCTCAGATCCGGCGCCAGGAGTCGTCGGCCAGGTGGGACCCGGCCTGCGGACCCATCCGGAGCATGCCTCCGTCGACGGCCCACGACGCCCCGGTCACGTACGACGACTCCGGGCCGACCAGGAACGCCACGACCGCGGCGACCTCGCGGGCGTCGCCGGGCCGGCCCAGCGGTATGCCGGGGCGCTCCTCGTCGTGGACGTCGGTGTCGGTCTGCCCGGTCATGGGCGTGGCGATCTCCCCCGGGGCGACGGAGTTCACGGTGATGCCGTGCTCGGCGAGTTCGAGCGCCATGACCTGGGTCAGCAGCCCGAGGCCGCCCTTCGCGGCGCAGTACGGGGCCGCGCCGACCCGCGGCTGGTGCTCGTGGACGCTGGTGATGTTGACGATCCGACCGCCGCGGCCCTGGCGGATCATGCGCCGGGCCGCGCGCTGCCCGCAGAGGAAGGGTCCGGCGAGATCGACGTCCAGGACCTGCCGCAGGGTGTCGAGGCCGATGTCCAGGTAGGGGGTCGCGGTGCCGGTGCCGGCGCAGTTGACCAGGACGTCGATGCCGCCGAGTTCGTCGGCGAGGGCGTCCACCACGGCCGCGGCGGCGGGCAGGTCGCTCAGGTCGGCCTGCCGGACGGCCGCCCGGCGGCCCTGGGCGCGGACCTCGTCGGCGGTGCGGTCGGCGCCGTCCCGGTCGCGGTGCCAGGTGACGCCGATGTCGAAGCCGTCGCGGGCGAGGCGGACGGCGGTGGCGCGCCCGATGCCCGAGTCCGACCCGGTGACCACCGCGACGCGCGGGGTGTCGATGTGCTCCTGGAGGGTCATACCGGCGGCTCCTCGACTGGAAGGCGGGGCCCGGGCGGGTTCTCCCGGCTCGGCTCCCGCCCTGCCCGTGGCGGCCGCCGCCCCCCACGCTCCTGACCGGCGGCGGGGAGCCCAAACACCCCCGCTCCCCCAGGTGCGCCGCGTCCGGGCCGGGCGGCGAGCAGTGGGGCGGTCGAGCCGGTCGGGCCGGAGGGAAATTTATTTCAGACAGAGAATGAACTAAGATGAGTCACTCGTGCTCACGGCTCCGGGAGCACCTGGGAGAGGGAGATCGAGTGCGCTCAGGACATCGGGCCTTGCCGAGTGCCGGCGGTGCCGCACCCGGATATCCTGCCGCGGCCGACAAGGCGTCGTTGCGCCGGAACAACCTCGGGGTCCTGCTGCGCCACCTCAGTGCCCACGGGGAGCAGTCGCGCACCCAGCTGGCCGCCGCGATCGGCCTGCCCAAGGCCACGGTCTCGGTGCTGATCGCCGACCTCATCGAGCGGGGGCTCGTCCAGGAGGGCGAGCTCAACCACGCCGGGGCCGTGGGGCGCCCGCACCGCATGGTCGACCTGGACGACCACCGGTTCTGCGGCGTCGGGGCGGAGATCGGCGTCGACCACATCACTGTCGTCGCGATGAACCTGCGCGGCCGGATCGTCCACGAGGGCCGCCGGGCACTGGACGTGCCGGCCCTCACGCCGCAGGCGACGCTGCACGAGGCCGGCACCCTGGTCGCGGACTGCCTGGCGGCGGTCGGCGAGCGGGGCACGGAGGCCATCGGCATCACCGTGGTGACGCAGGGATCGATCGAGCCGCTCGCCGGGACGGTCGCGGCCGCCACGAACTTCGGCTGGCGCGACGTCGAGGTGGCGGGTGCGCTGCAGCGGCAGCTCGGTCCCGGCAGCCCGCCCGTCACCGTCGAGAACGACGCGGAGTGCGGCGCCGTGGCGGAGTACGTGGCGGCCAGGAGCGAGGGGGAGCGCGAGCTCCTGTACATCACGGGCGGGATCGGCGTGGGAGCCGCGAGCATCTCCGGGGGGAAACTGCTGCGCGGCTCGGAGATCGGGCACATGAGGTTCGACCGCTTCGACCGCCCGTGTGCCTGCGGCCGCACGGGCTGCTGGGAGTTGGCGGTCGGGCTGCAGGCGTTCCTGGACCTGGCCGCCGACCGGACCGACGACGTCCACGACCGGTCCGCCGACCTGGAGCGGCGGCTGGGCAAACTGGTCGACCGGGCCGCGGCCGCTGACGCCAGGACGCGGGCCGCCCTCGCCGCGATCGCCGGTGACCTGGCGCTCGGGCTGAGCGTGCTGGTCGACGTCCTGAACCCGACCCGCATCGTCCTCGGCGGCTACTTCGCCCTGTTCGGCGAGTACCTGATCGAGGACGTCCGGCAGCACCTGGAGAGCCGCCGGATCTCTCCGACCGCTCCGAGGGTCGAGGTGGTGGCCTCGACCCTCGGGCTGTCCAGTGCCGCCCGTGGTGGGGCGCACCTCAGTCTGGAGAAGGTCTTCGACGATCCGGCGATCGCCGCGCTGCGGGAGGCCGGGGGGTGATCCCGGCCGGTCCGGCGCGTCGGCGGCGGACGCCGGACGGGCCGCCCGGACGGGTGTCCGGGCGGCCCGTCCACGCGGTCGTGCGCGGGGCGGTGCCCGTCAGCCGACGTTCCAGACCTGCAGGGCGGAGCCGTCGGCGGGCTGCTGGGTGACCGGCGCGCCGTCGGAGGTGGAGGCGGTGGTCAGCAGCAGGCCGCTCGACTTGGAGGCGAGGGTGTAGCCCCCCGTGACGGGGGTGGCCACCCAGCGCTGGTTGGTGCCGCCGGTGCAGGCCCACTGGATGATCTTCGCGCCGGCCTGGGTCGACCCGCTGTCGACGTCCAGGCACAGACCCGAGGAGCCGTTCTCGAGCTGGTAGGACCCGTCGGTCTGCCGGGTGAAGGTCCAGTTCTGGTTGGCGGCTCCGTTCGTCCTCCAGGTGATCATCTGGGTGCCCTGGGTCGTCGAGCGGTCCGGGTCGTCGAGGGCCTTGCCCGAGGTGACCACGGTGTGGGTGCCGTTGAGGTCGGCGGTGCCGGTCGGGGTGAGGGTGAGGACCTGCTCGGCCTCGCCTCGGGTGCCGCCGACGGAGCTTCCGGTGGAGTTGGTCCAGCTGCGGGTGGGGGTGGTCTCCGCGAGTCGGCCGGGGTCGGAGGACAGGCCGATCACCAGGCCGCTGTAGCGGTTGACGAGCCGGAAGGTCCCGTTGGGGACGTTGCCGGCGGAGGTGCCCGGAACGACGAACCACTGCTGTCCGACGGTGGGGCCGCCGGTCCCGGCCGCGGTGACGGTGGGCTTGGTGCCCCAGGCGCGGGTGCTCGTGGTGCCGGAGTCGACCCCGAGCAGCCCGCCGGTGGAGCCGTTGGCGATCCGGTAGGAGCCGTCGCCGTTGGCCTGGAAGTTCCACGACTCCAGGGAGGAGCCGGTGGCGGAGGCGACCGAGGTGGTCGCGGAGCTGCCGGGGGCCTGGGCGAGGACGCGGCCGTCGCCGGTGCCGATCCGGTGGGCCTTGCTCAGGTCGAGGGGGGCGGCGGCCGGGGTGGGCGAGCCGATGGTGACGTCGACGTACTGGCCGGAGGAGCCGTTCGAGCAGCCGAAGGAGCAGTAGGAGCGGAAGCTCTTGCCGACGATGGTGGAGCTGGTCTTGTTGGCGCTGTCGAGGAACCAGCGGTACCAGGAGGCGGTGTGGACGCTGCCGGTGTCGCCGATCAGGGTCCACTTCTGGGTGGCGAGGTTGTCGGTGGCGTAGAACTGCTGCGGCGCGTTGCCGCTCTGGTCGACCGCCTGCGGCTGGCCGATGTACAGGCCGAGGTAGGCGTTCCAGGTGATGTCCATGACGAACAGCGGCGAGGTGGCGGGCATCGTGCCGGCCGCGATCTGCTGGCCGGCGGTACCGGTGTTGGCCGGGTCGTACTCGTCGGCGGTGGGCGTGTAGCCCGTGCTGCTGCCGGAGCCGACCGGGACGATGTTGCTCTCCCGGCCGCCGACGCCCGGCTGGGACCAGGCGCCGTCGTACCACTTCTGCCAGGAGCCGGGCGCCATCTTCTGCGAGATCGGGGCGCGGGCCACGTGCTCGTAGAACGCCTTCCAGCTGCCGCCCTTGTCCACGATCCGCGAGCCGTAGTAGACGTAGAAGTAGCCCGAGGCGGTGTCCACGAACAGCCGCTGGTCGCCGTCGCCGTAGGAGTAGGTCTGCTGGGGGAAGGCGGCGGTGTCGCCCCGGGCGGTGCTGTACGGGGAGGTGAGGACGTGGCTCTTCACCGCCCAGGTCCGGCCCTGGTCCTTCGAGACGGCGTAGTCGATGGCGTCGAAGTGCAGGCCGTCGCCGAAGGGCTGCGGGCTGAACTCGTTGTGGACCAGCCCGTACCAGTCACCGGTGTCGGGGTCGACCCAGGTGCCGGCGAGGTCGCAGTAGTTGCGTTGGGCGTAGGAGGACCCGCTCGGCGCGTAGGTCGCCTCCAGGCCGGTGGGGCTGTTGTTGCAGCGCCAGGTGGTGTCGTTGTTCCTGTCGTTGGGGTTGGCGGGGTTCACCGCGTTGCTGAGGGTGCTGGAGAAGGCGGCGGTGTCGAAGTTCGCGCCGGTGTAGAAGTCCCAGCGCCGGACGTCGGTGGCGCCGTAGAGGGCGGCCGACTGCTGGAAGTAGAACGTCCCGTCCTTGTCGATGTACGGGGACGCCTGGGTGTCCGTCGGGTGGGTGTACGGCACGGGCTTGCCGACGGCGACGGTGTACGGGCCGGGGGCCACGGCGGCCGAGGCCGGTGCGGCCGCGCCGCCGGTCACGGCCACCACTGCCGCGGCGAGGGCGGCGGCCAGCGGTCTGCGGGGAGAAGGGGACACGGGGGCTCCTTGGGTGATGCTCCGTCGGGGGTGGGGGTGGAAGGCATCCGCGGGCGGCGTGCTCCGGCGGCCCTCGGACCGTCCGGCCGGGCGGGACCGCCGGGCGGGTTCCCGCCGTGTCCGGCCGGATCCCCGCCGAGCTCCGGTGGGTGCCCGGCCGGCCGGCGAAGTCCGCGGCGGGCCGGACAGCGGGGCGGACCGCCGTCAACGCGGTGGCGGACCCCGCGCCGGAACCCGCGGGAACCCGGCGGCTCTGTCCTCTCGTCACCTGTGCTCCTTCGGGGCGGGCCCGCCCGGGTGCGGGGCGGTCGGCGGTCGCGGTCGGCGGTCGGACGGGCGGCGGGCAGCGGGCAGCGGGCGTCAGCCGGCTGCGCCGGCGGAGAGCATCCGGAAGTCGTAGGCGCCGGGCAGCTCGGCGTCCGGGCTGTGGTTCCCGAGGGCGCGCCGGTGGGCGAACCACAGTTCGTGGAGGCTCCCTTCGCCCTCGCGGATGTCGGCGACCTCGATGCCTTCGTCCAGCAACCGGCCGCAGCGCTCCGCGTCGCCGGCGTCCAGGGCGGCACGGGCCTCGGCCAGGCGGACCCGGCCCAGTGCGCGCTGGGCCGCGGGCAGGGCTTCGAGGTGCGCCAGGGCCTCCTTCGGAACACCGGCGGCGAGCAGGACGTCGGCGCCCTCCAGGACCAGCGGCAGCAGCGCGGGCGCCAGCCGGAGGGCTTCCCGGTAGGCCCGGACGGCTTCCTGCGGCCGGCCGGTCCTGCGCGCGAGGGCGCCGAGGCTGCGCCACGCCCACGCCGTGGGGTGCAGCGCGACGGAGCGCCGCCAGGCCCGCGCCGCTCCTTCGTGGTCGCCGGTGTGGGCGCGCAGCGTGCCCAGGTGGAGCGCGGCGAGCCAGCCGTCGGCGGCCTGCAGCAGGGGTTCCCAGACGGGGTCGGTCTGGTAGGAGGGCGGTGCGGGGGTGCCGTCCGCCGAGGTGATGCGGCCGTGGTCCAGCAGCTCGAACCAGGGCGCCTGCTCGGCTCCCGTCGTGGTGTCGGGGAACGGCGTGCCGGCCGCCGGGAGGGGCGGTTCGCCGCTCACCGCGCGGCGGTGCTGCTCCAGGGCGCCCCAGCCTGATCCCCGGCTCAGCGTTTCGATCGGTTCCGTGTCCAACCAGGCTTCGGCGTCGGCGAGTTCGCGGTCCAGGACGCTCTGCGGCACCAGGTCGTAGAGCCCGGCCAGGGCCGCTCCCCTGGCCGCGGCCCAGTCGTCGCCGTGCACGGCTCCGGGCTCCGCCTCCAGCAGTCCGTACGCCTCGACCCAGGACCAGCGGGCCCCGGCCGGCATCGGCAGGTGCTCCAACTGGGTGCGGGCCAGGCCCGCCTGGATCTCCAGGTACGCCCGGCCGGGCCCCGAGAGCCACTGCTGCCAGTGCCGGCCGCCCGCGCCCCGCCCCCACAGGAAGAGCTTGCGGCCGCGGAGCCGCTCGGTGGACGCCTGGACCAGGCCCCGGCCGGTCCCGTCGAGGGCGGTCACCCAGTGCCGGTCGCCGTCCGGGACGTCGAAGAAGTAGTCGGCGGCGTCCGGGGAGAGGGTGGTGCGAGTGAGGTCGGTGCCGTCGGGCGCGGGCAGGCCGACGCGGCGCACGCGCCGGTCGTAGGAGAACTGCCAGGCGGCGTCGGCGGGTGCCAGGACGCGGACGTCCGGCGCCTCCGGGACGGCGATGTTCGACCACCAGTACATCGGCACGGTGGTGTCGCGCGGGTTGGTGATCCGCACGTGGACCAGCAGGACCGGGGAGTCGTCGGGCAGGTAGGCGTCGATCTGGAAGATCACGCCGCGGATCCGCTCGTACTCCCACATCCGCAGCACCGGCGTGCCGTCCGGGCGTACCGCGCGTGCCGCGTGCAGCGGCTCGCAGGTGGTGGGCGCGTGGCCGATGGTGCCGATGTTCCACTCGACGCCGCCGGCCAGCCAGGCGTTGCGCAGGGCGAGGTTGGCGGGCTGGAACACCGGGTTGCGGAACAGCAGTTCACGCCCCGTCGGCTTGTGGACCAGCGACCAGAGCCGGCCGCCCGACCCGAGCAGGAAGGTGGCCCGCAGGGTGTCGTTCTCCAGCACCGCGACGGGGTGTTCGGCGGGAGTCAGGTCGCGGGCGTAACCGTCCTGCACGAGGTAGGGCATCACGGAGGGAACCCGGCCGTAGCCGATGTTCCGGCGCATCTCCTCGTCGGCCTCGGTCGCGTCCGCGACCTCGTGCAGGTCGGCGCCGGCGAACAGCGGGGGCAGGGGGTTGACGGGGCCGACCGGTGCGGTCGGCAGCGTCAGGGTGGTCAGCCGCAGCTCACTCATCTGGTGGTCTTGCCTCTCGGGGTCCGTGCGGGGGGCTACTTGACGCTGCCGGAGGCGAGTCCGGCCTTCCAGTAGCGCTGTAGCAGGAGGAACATCACGACGATCGGGATCACGGACAGCAGCGCGCCGGTGATGATCAGGTTGTAGGGGACGGTCTGGCCGCGCTGCTCCTTCCAGGCGACCAGGCCGACCGTGACGGGCTGCAGGCGGTCGTTGGCGAGCATCAGCGACGGCAGCAGGTAGTTGGTCCAGATCGTCACGAACTGGAACAGGAAGATCGTCACCAGCGAGGGTTGCAGCACCCTGAGCGCGATCGACCGGAAGATCCTGAACTCGCCGGCGCCGTCGATCCGGCCGGCTTCGAGCAGCTCGTCGGGCACCGCCGCTTCGGCGTAGATCCTGGAGAGGTAGACGCCGAACGGGCTGACGACGCTCGGGATGAACACCGCCCAGAAGGTGTTGACGAGGTGGGTGGCCGAGAACATCAGGTACAGCGGCAGGGCGAACAGCGGGGCGGGGAGCAGGATCGCCCCCAGCACGGTGCTGAACACCGCTTCGCGTCCCCGGAAGCGGTACTTCGCCAGCACGTAGCCGGCCATCGCGGACAGCAGCGTCGCCACGACGGCTCCGCCGACGGCGTAGAAGAGGCTGTTGAGCAGCCAGCGCCCGAAGATGCCGTCCTGGAACCCGAGCAGGTCGGAGATGTTCTCGATCAGCTGGAAGTGGCCGGAGAACCAGAAGCCGCTGCTGGAGACGAGGTCGCTGCTGTCCTTGGTCGCGGAGACGACCAGCCACCACACCGGGAGCAGGGAGTAGACCGCGGCCAGCACCAGGACGGCGAGCACCCCGGTGCGGCCGGCGGGACGGGAGGTACTCATTGTGCCGCTCCGCGCTTGTTGACGAACCGCATGAATCCGAACGAGAGGATGAAGATGACCAGCGCGAGCAGCACCGAACGCGTGGCCGCCGCGTGGTAGTTGTTCGCCGCCACCTCGTTCTGGGCCGCCATGATCGGGGTCCAGTCGCTGCTCAGGTTGGGCGCGACGGCGCGCATCAGGACGGGCTCGTTGTAGAGCTGGGCCATGCCGATGATGGAGAACACCGTGGTCATCACCAGGGCGGGGCGCACCATCGGGATCTTGATGTGCCAGGCGAGCCGCCAGCCGGTGCAGCCGTCGAGCTCGGCCGCCTCGGCGAACTCGCCGGGGACGGCCTTGAGCGCCGAGTGGATGACGATCATGTTGTAGCCGGTCCAGCCCCAGGTCAGCATGTTGCCGACCGACCAGGGGAGCATGCCGTCCGAGGTGAAGTCGACGTGCAGGCCCACGTGGGCGAGCGCCTGGGTGAGGGGGCTGATGCTCGGCTCGTAGAGGAAGGACCACATCAGGCCGCCGATCACGCCCGGGATGGCGTACGGCAGGAAGAAGCCGAGCCGGAAGAGGCGCTTGGCGGGGGTCCGGCGGGCGTCCAGCAGCAGGGCCAGCACCAGGGCGAGGCCGAGCATGATCGGCACCTGGACGACGCCGATCAGGACCACCCGCACGATCGACGAGGTGAAGGCGTGGTCGGCGAGCGCCGCCGTGTAGTTGGAGAGCCCGGTGAACGTCTCCGTCGGCGGGGCGAGGCCGAGCCCGGAACGCTGCAGCTTGAACAGGCTCTCGTAGACGGCGTAGCAGATCGGGGCCAGGTAGGTGACCGCGAACAGCAGGCCGAAGGGCAGCAGGAACCCGAGGGGCGTCCATCGGCGCCCCTCGAAACGGCGCCCCGCGCCCGGGAGTCGGGGGGCGCGTGCCGCGCGCCCGGAAGAGCGCGCGGCGGAGGAGTTCACTGATCGGGGCATGGTCAGCCGATCCCCATGCCCTGGGTCTTCATCTCCGCGACGGTCTGGGCCTGGGTGTCGGCCAGGGCCGACCCGAGGGTGGTGGTGCCGGCGCCCGCCTTGCCGAGGCCGTCGGCGAGGGCGCCGGAGGTCTTGGTCATGACCGGGCCCCACTGGAAGTTCGGGTCGACCTGGGCGGCGCTCGTCCTGAAGACGTCGAAGATCTTCTGGCCGCCGTAGAAGGCGTCGGGCTCGGCGAGCGCCGGGTTGTCGAGACCGGACAGGGCCGCGGGGTAGATGCCGGTGGCCTTGATCAGGTTGGTGACGCTGGCCGGGTCGGTGCCGAACCAGTGGGCGAACTCGACGGCTTCCTTGGTGTGCTTGCAGCCCTTGAGCACCGCGTTGGGGGTGCCGCCGGCGTTGCCGGAGGCGGGCTTGGCCGCGTCCCAGACCGGCATCGGGGCGACCGCCCACTTGCCCGCGGTCTCCTTGACGTTGTCGGCCAGGATCGGGGTGTCCCAGGCCGCGTTGACGTCGGAGAGGATCGTGCCGTCGCCCATGCCCTTGTAGAGCGCGGTGTCGAAGCTGGGGACGACCTTGACCAGCTTCCGGTCGATCAGGTCCTGCCAGAAGGCGGCGACCTTCTTGGTGGCCGGGTCGTCGACGGCGACCGTCCACTTGTCGCCCGAGGTGCCGAACCACTTGGCTCCGGCCTGGGCGGCGAGGCCGGCGAAGTTGTAGGCGTCGTTGCCGAAGTAGCCGATGTAGGCGTTCGGGTCGGCCGCGTGGATGGTCTCCGCGTCCTTCGCGTACTCGTCCCAGGTCTTCGGCGCCTCGGTGATCCCGTACTTGGCGAAGAGGTCCTTGCGGTAGATCAGGCCCATGGGGGCGATGTCGACGGGCAGGCCGTAGACATGGCCGGCCACCCCGGACTGGGCGAAGGCCGCGGGGGTGTACTCCTTGGCGTGGGGAGCGGCGGCGTCGGTGGCGTCCTGGAGGGCCCCGGCGGCGGCGAAGGTGGGGAGGGTCTCGAAGCCGACCGACCCGACGCAGGGGGCGTTGCCGGCCTTCACGGCGCTGAGCAGCTTGGTGTAGCCGCCCTTGGCACCGGGCGAGATCTTGCTGTAGGCGACCTGGATGTCGGGGTGGGTGGAGTTGAAGAGCTCGACGGACTTCTCGTAGCCGGGGGCCCAGCCCCAGAACTCGATCTTGACGGGCCCGGAGGCGGTGCCGGTCGAGGACCCGTCCGACCCGCAGGCGGTGACCCACGCGAGCGAGGTGAGGGTCATGACGAGGGTGGCGGCTCTGAAGGCGCGTGACTTCATGGGGGAGGTCCTCTCTCCTGCTGGCCGCGCGGCTCTGACCGGGCGCGGCGGGGGCCCGCCGAATACCGCGGGGCCCATTAATTGAGTCAGTGTGTAAATTAATCAAGGGGCTGTCAAGATCGCCTTGGGCACGTCACACAATCGAGACCTTGGCCGGGGGCGCGCCCGCCGGACGGCGTCCGCCCTGCTCACCCCGCCCGACCCGGGCGCACCCGGCGCCGCGCGGCCCCGCCGACCGTCCCGGCCGCCCCGGGGAAGGCGACGGGGGCGGGCGGAGGGAGGAGGGCCGGTGGTCGGGGCGGATTCAGGCGCGCGCCGCCTCCCGGGCGTGCACCGCCTCCCACGCGTGCAGCCCCGCACCGAGGCTGCCCGCTTCGTCGCCCAGTTCGGCGGTGACGAGGCGGGGGGTCCGGTGGAAGGAGAGGCGCCGCTCCAGGCCGCGCTTCAGGGGAGCCAGGAGCAGGCCGTCCGATTCGGCGAGGCCCCCGCCGAGCACCACGACCTCGGGGGCGAGCGTGGTGACGACGGCGGCCAGCGCGGTGGCGAGGCCGTCGACCGCCCGCTGCCAGACGGCTCCCGCGATCCGGTCCCCGGCGGTGAGCAGGGCGGCGACTTCCGCGGCTCCCGACACGGGCGTTCCGGAGCGCGCGGTGTACGCGGCCGCTATCGCCGCGGCGGAGGCGACCGCCTCCAGGCAGCCGGTCGCTCCGCACGCGCAGGGCTCGCCGCGCGGGTCGACGACGAGGTGTCCGATCTCGCCCGCGTAGCCCGAGGCCGACAGGAGGCGGCCGTCCGCGATGATCGCGGCGGAGATCCCGGTGCCGATGGCGACGAACAGGGCGTCCCTGGCCCCGCGGGCGGCACCGAGGCGGGCTTCCGCCAAGCCGCCGGCCCGCACGTCGTGGCCGAGCGCGACCGGAAGTCCGGTGCGCTGTTCGAGGACCGCGGCCAGGGGCAGGTCCCGCCAGCCGATGTTGGCCGAGTAGGTGGCGCGCGCGTGGTCGGTGTCCACGATGCCGGGCACCACCACGCCGGCCCCGTGGACGGCGCGGTCGCGATCTGCGGCCTCCCTCTCCAGTGACCGCAGCGCGCGGACGACGGCGTCCACGACCGCGTCCGGACCGTCCGCCCGGGGCGTCGGACGGCGTTCGGCCACCACGGTCCGCAGCTCGCGGTCCAGGAGGGCGCCTTTCATCCCGGTGCCGCCGACGTCCAGGGCGATCACGCAGGCCGTGCCGCGCGGGGAGAGGGGAGCGTCGGTGCGGCGGCCTCGGCCGCCCGGGCCCCGGGGCGCGGCCGCGGGAGTGCTCGCGGGTGCCGGCCGGCCGCCGGTCGTCCGCCGACGGGGGTAGTGCGTCGCATCGGGCATTCGGTGCTCCTTCGGAGGCATGGGCTCGGCGGGTCGGGGCGCCGGGCCGCTGACGGATCCGGCCGTGAGGCCGGAGGCGGCCCGGCGCTCGATGAGGGCGAAGAACACGGCGGCCGGAACGACGGCCACGGCCGGTCCGGCGAACAGGCGGTTCCGCCGGACGGTGCAGTCGCCGACGAACCGTCGACGCCGACGGCGAGCGTCCGGCCGGACGGGGACGGTGGACAGGGCCAGGCCCGTCACGCGCCCGCTGCAGGCCGCGCGATCGGGGCCCGGCGGGCGGGGCGGCGGCCGGGGAACTGCTGGTCGAACAGCTGGACCGGTGCCGGTGAGGCGGTCATCGTGGCGCCGACGACCACGACGGTCCGGATCGCGGTGACGGTCGGGACGTGGCCGAGGGCGGACGCGGCGAACAGCTTGTGGCACTCGTCCGGCCCGGCCGCTCCGGAGCAGGGGCCCCGGGCTTCACGTCCGGGCTGCGGGAGGAGGGTCGACGCGACCTGAGCAGCCAACGTCCGCTCGACAGAGGTGAGCGAATGTGAGTGGAGCTAGCATTTTTCAATCACTTTCCGACAACTCGATCCAGTCTCTGCGCATCGGCAGCCCGCGTCCACCCCCTTGCCGAACCGTGACCGACGCGAGGCTGCGGAGCGCCCTCTACTGTCGCACCGATCCGGTGCGGCAAGGGGCGAGAACGGCCCGGGCGCACCTCCCCCCTCCGCAGGCGCCCTCCCCCTCCTCGAATCCGCCGGGTTCACCCCCTTGACCCGCCCCGGACAACCTGCCACGGTTTGCGCAAAGATGCTTTGATACCCCACCTATCAAGCATTTTTGAACACTCACCCTCCCCCGTTCCGGAGCTCCCATGAGACTTGATCGACGGCTGGCCGGGCTCGCCTCCGCCGCCCTGGCGGCCACCGCCCTCACCGTGGCCGCCCCGCCCGCGGCGACTGCCGACGTCGTGGCCGCGAACACCAGCACCCCGATCGGCGAGAAGCCGATGATGGGGTTCAACAACTGGGCGCGCTTCACCTGCGCGGCCCAGGCCCGGCTGGACGGCACGAGGACCGGCTACTCCTTCCAGCAGTTCATGCAGGACCAGGCCAAGGCCATGAAGGACACCGGCCTGGTCGCGGCCGGCTACACCAACCTGACCGTCGACGACTGCTGGATGCAGCGCACCGGCGCCGGCTACCTGCACGGAGCCGCCACCTGGAGCGGCAGCTCCCAGCCGGGCTTCGACTGGGAGCTGACCGGATACGCCGACTACCTCCACGGCCTCGGCATGGAGGCGGGCCTCTACAGCACCTCCGGCGTCAACACCTGTCAGGGCGTGCCGGGCGGCGTCCAGGGGCACGAGCAGGCCGACGCCGACTCGCTGGCCTACTGGGGCATCGACTCCCTCAAGCTCGACAACTGCGGCACCACCACCGCCAACCGCCAGGCGGAGTTCACCGCCATGGCGAACGCCCTCCGGACCGCCACCGCGGACAAGAGCCGCAAGATCCTCTTCAACGAGTCCGCGCCCGCCGGCCAGTACCCGACCAGCGCCGAGAAGTACAACTCGATGGACTGGGTGCGCGGCCTCGGACAGATGTGGCGGGTGAGCCCCGACATCGCGGTCTGGCACACCGTCACCGGCTCCGCCTGGGACTGGCCGCACGGCGGCGACTACTACGAGGGCGGCGTCTACCAGAACCTCAACGACACCGTGGCCCTCGCCCGCTACAACGGCCCCGGCAACCACAACGACGCCGACATGCTCCTGATCGGCGACAACAACCAGCTCACCCTCGCCGAGCAGCGCAGCCAGTTCGCGCTCTGGTCCGCGATGGGCTCCCCCCTCATGATCAGCTCCGACGTCCGCAAGATGGCCGCCGACCCGGCCGCCTACGCCCCGCAGCTGGCCGTCCTCAAGAACACCGACATCATCGCCGTCGACCAGGACCCCCTGGGTGCGGGCGGCTACCTCGCCTCCCGCACCCACGCCTCGGCCACCGCCGGGATCGACGTCGTGGTCAAGCCCCTGGCGGGCGGCCGGCGCGCCGTGGCCGTCCTCAACAAGAACGCCACGGCGACCACCTACACGATCAACCTGGCCAACGTCGGCTTCGGCAACACCGGTTGCACCCGCACCGCCCGCGACCTGTGGTCGCACACCGACCTGCCGGTGCGGTCCGCCATCACGACGACGATCGCCGCCCACGACACCGCCATGTACACCATCGACCCGGGCAGTTGCGGCTCCGCCGTCCCCGTCGGGCAGATCCAGGCCCCGCAGGCCGGCTTCCAGACCTCCGCCCTCTGCCTCGACGCCTACGGCGGCGCGACGACCGGGACGAAGGTCGCCCTCTACGGCTGCACGGGCAACGGCAACCAGCAGTGGCAGCGCCAGGCCAACGGCCTGATCTCCTCCCTGCAGAACCCCGCCCTGTGCATCTCCGGCAGCTCCACCGGCCTCACCCTGGCCGGCTGCAACAGCGGTGACACGAAGCAGCAGTGGACCTACAACCGGCAGGGGCAGCTCCGCCGGGCCGACGGCACCTGCATGGACATCACCGGCTCCGACTTCACCGACACCACCGCCGCGGTCAAGACCTACGCCTGCGGCACCCACCAGCCCAACCAGACCTGGAGCGCCCCCTTCGCCACCCCGCCCGCTCCGTAACCGCCCCACCTCCGTTCGTGCGCTCCGTGCCCGGTGGGCACGGAGCGCACGGAGCGCACGGGCGCGTCGCGGTCCCGTCCGCCCCGCCCCGAAGGGCGGAGACGTCACCGGACGTCACCCGGCCGGCACGGCGGCAACGGTGGTGAGGAACCGGATCGCCGTGTCGGCGACCGCCTCGCGGCCGGCGGCCAGGTAGCCGCGCGGGTCGAAGCGCGCGGGGTCGGCGTGCAGCTCCGCGCGGATCGCGCCGGTCATCGCGATGCCGAGGGCCGTGCCGATGTTGACCTTGCTGATCCCCCCTTGGACGGCCCGCCGCAGGTTCTCGTCGGAGACTCCGGAGGAACCGTGCAGGACGAGCGGTACGGGGACGGCGTCGGACAGTGCGGCGAGCAGTTCGTGGTCGAGCCGCGCGTCGCGCGAGGTCATGGCGTGCGAGCTGCCGATGGCGACGGCGAGCGCGTCCACCCGGGTGTCCTCGACGAAGCGCCGGGCCTCGCCGGGTTCGGTGCGCGCGCCGGGGGCGTGGGCGTCGAGCGGGCCCCTGCCGTCCTTGCCGCCGACCTCGCCGAGTTCCGCCTCCAGCCACAGCCCCTGGGAGTGGGCCCAGGCGGCCGCCCGGCGGGTCGCGGCGACGTTCTCCGCGTACGGCAGGTGCGCGGCGTCGAACATCGCGGAGCTGAAGCCGCAGTCCGCGGCCTGGTGGAGCAGCGCTTCGCTCTTGACGTGGTCGAGGTGCAGGGCCACCCCGACCGTGCTCGCGAGTGCCGCGCTCGCCGCCGCGGCGGCGAGCGGACGGAGGTGGCCGGAACGGAACTTCACCGCGTTCTCGCTCAGTTGGAGGATGACGGGCTCCCCCACCGCCTCGGCCGCGGCGATGACGGCCTCGACGTGCTCCAGCGTGATGATGTTGAACGCGGCGACGGCGCCGCGGTGGGCGGCGGCTTCGGCGACCAGTTCGCCTGTGGTGCTGAGGGGCATGGTGGCTCCTTCACGGGGCGGGGCGGGTCAGGCCGGGACGACCTGGACCCGGGGGAGGTGGCGCCGGTGGGCGGCGTCGGCGGCCAGGTCCGCCGCGCGCTTCCGGCAGTCCGGCTGGCTGGCGGTCTCGGTCGCTGCGTGCGTCATGAGACTCCCGGCAGGATCACTTGATGAAAGTTGATTGCATCATGGCAAATTCAATCATCTTTGATCAGCAGCGCTCAGATCTGTGCGCCATCTCACTGCCGCCGATGCGCCGGACCGCTCTCCCGGCCCTCAGCCGCTGGTGCTGGGGGCGCCGGTCTCCAGGTGGCCGGTGAAGCGCCGGCTCCAGGTGGAGTCGCTGTCGGCGGTGACGGTGAAGTCGTACCAGCCGTCCGCGTAGGCGACGGCGTTGAAGAAGTCGCTGCGGCTGCTGCCGGCCGCGACCTGGTAGGTCCACGGCCCGTCGGCGCGGTAGTTGGTGGACGTGATGGTGAAGGTGACCCGGTCGGTGCCGTTGTTGGCGAGCTCGAAGTAGACGGCGAGCTTGCCGGTGCCGGGCTCGACGGCGTAGGAGGCGGTCGCCGCCAGGTTCCTGCCCGCCTTGGTGGCGTCGCCGGTGAAGCGGCGCAGGAAGCGGTTGGGGCCGGTCACGCCCAGGTCGTACGCGCCGTCGCCGAAACCGGTTCCGCAGTTGAAGTAGTCGCCGGCGGTGCCGGCGGGGTCCACCGTGTACGGCCAGGGGCCGCCGCTGCGGTAGGCGTTGGCGTGGACGGCGAAATGCGCCGCCCTGGTCGCGCCGGTGGCGGTGTTGTCCATCGTCAGCCACACCTTGACCGCCCCCGAGCCGCCGAACTCCAGGCGGTCGAGGTTGGCGTTCGGCTGGTAGGGAAGCGCCCGGGCCGGCCGGGTGCCGGGCTCCTGGACGGGCAGCGCGTTGGTGGTCGGCGAGGGGTTGGCCAGCGGGCCGCAGGTGGACATGCCGATGGTCCGCGAGGTGTCGGGGAGCGCGGGCATGCCGTGGACGGGGCGGGCGAAGTCGAAGACCGAGGTGAGGTCGCCGCACACGCGCCGGCGCCAGTCGCTGATGTTCGGGCAGACGGCGGGGCGCCCCAGGGCGGCCGTCCACTTCTCCAGGAACCGCAGCACCGAGGTGTGGTCGAAGGTCTCCGAGTTGACCCAGCCGCCCCGGGTCCAGGGGGAGATCGCGATCATCGGGACCCGGAAGCCCAGGCCGATGCTGGTCGAGTCGTAGGACTCCCCCGCCGTACCGGGGGGCGCGACGGGCGGCGGGACGTGGTCGAAGAAGCCGTCGTTCTCGTCGTAGTTGAGCAGCAGGACGGTGGAGTCGAAGGTGTTGGCGTCCGCGTTGAGCGCGTCCATCACCAGGCGGACGAAGTGGGCGCCGTCCTGCGGGGTGCCGTAGGGGTGTTCGGAGGACTGCTCGTCGGCCACGATCCAGGAGACCTGCGGCAGCGTCCCGTTCACCACGTCGGCGCGGATCGCGGCGGCGATGTCGTCGGGGGTGCGGCCGGTGGCCCTCGGTACGGAGCCCATGCCCTTGACCGCCAGCGCGCTGCCGGCCGGGGCGGAGGCGAACCGGGTGAAGTAGGCCAGCGCGTTGTCACCGAAGTTGTCGGCCGCGTTCTGGTAGACCTTCCAGCTGACCCCGGCGGCCTCCAGTGCCTCCGCGTAGGTCTGCCAGCGCAGGCCGGACTCCTCGCCGCCGTCGTGGGCGGGGCCGCCGGCCGTTCCCGCGGGGTCGATCGTCCCGCTCCAGTGGTAGGTGCGGTTCGGGCCGGTCGCCGACAGGACCGAGCTGTGGTACGCGTCGCAGACCGTCCAGTTGTCCGCCAGCGCGTAGTGGAAGGGGAGGTCGGCGCGCTGCAGGTACCCCATCGTGCGGACCGAGCGCTTGGCGGCGACCCACCCGTCCATCCTGCCGTTGTTCCAGGCCGCGTGCTGGTCCGACCAGGCGTGCGACAGATCGCCGCTGCACTGCGCCGCGGTCTCGGAACTCCCTTGCGCACCGCTCGGGTTGAGCGCCCACGGGTACTGCCGCAGCGAGCCGTTGGGCTGGTTGAACACGCTGTGCCCGCCGGCGACCCGGATCGCGCTGCGGTCCGCGAAGCCGCGCACGCCCTTCAGCATGCCGAAGTAGTGGTCGAAGCTGCGGTTCTCCTGCATCAGGATCACCACGTGCCGCACGTCGGCGATCGTCCCGGTGGTGCCGGGCGCCGGGGTGGCCGCCCGGGCGGGGCGGCCGAGCAACGGAACCGCGCCGAGACCGAGGGCGGCACCGGCCGCGGTGGTGGACTTGAGGACGGTACGACGGGGGACGGAGGGCATAGCGGCGCCGCCTCTGGGTGGGGGTGGGAGGGGAGAAGTGGAGCCAAGCCGTGAGGATCGGTGCGTGTTACTGAACTAATTCGGCGAGTTTGGAGCAGAATCAATCATTCGTCAATGGTTGCCGCTCGGTGAGTCGACATGCCCGGTCGCTCGCCGCAGGTCCGCCCGCCCTCCCTACCCCGACGCCCTGCTCCCCCTGGCCGCGATAGGCTTCGGGGTCGGCACGGACAGCGAGGGAGAGGCCCATGGGGACGCACGAGAGGTGGACGCGTCTGCTTGAGGTCTTGGGGGAACGCGGCCGCATCGACGTCGGCGAAGCGGTGGAGCTGCTGAACGTCTCGGCGGCGACGGTCCGCCGCGACATGGACGAGTTGGCGAACCAGCAACTGCTGGTGCGCACCCGGGGCGGCGCCGTACTGAGCGGTGTCGCCTACGACTTGCCGTTGCGCTACAAGACCGCCCGGCGCGCGGACGAGAAGCTCAGGATCGCCAAGGCGGCCGCCGCGATGATCCCGCCCGGGGCGGTGGTCGGCCTCAACGGCGGCACCACCACCTCGGAGGTCGCACGGGAGCTCGCGACCCGCGCCGATCCGGTGCCGTACCCCAACGGCGCCGCGCTGACCGTGGTCACCAACGCGATCAACATCGCCAACGAACTGGCCGTACGGCCGCAGGTGAAGACCGTGGTCACCGGCGGCGTGGCCCGCCCCAACTCCTACGAGCTCACCGGCCCGCTGGCCACCATGGTGCTCCAGGGCATCTCGCTGGACTACGCGATCCTCGGCGTCAACGCCGTGGACGCCAGGAACGGCGCCGCCACGCACGACGAGGGGGAGGCCAGCGCCAACCGCGCCATGGCCCTGCGGGCGGACAAGGTGATCATCGTCGCGGACGCCACCAAGGTCGGCCGCCGGGCCTTCGCCCAGGTCTGCGCCGTCCACGAGTTCGCCGTCCTCATCACGGACAAGGAAGCCTCGGACGAGAACGTCGAGCAGCTCGTCGCGCTGGGCGTGGAGGTGCACTGCGTGTGACCCCCTCCGGGCCGGGGTCCGGGAGCGTCCGGCGGCGGGCTCAGGGGGTGGCGCGGGAGGTGCCCACGGAGCGCGGGGCCTCCGGCGTCAGGGGGCGGCCGGCCCGGCGTCGGGTTGCAGGGGGGTCTTGTCGATGGCGGTGATGGCCCACTTGTCACCGGCGCGGGCGAGGCTGAGGGTGCGGTGCTGGGTGTAGGGCTTGTTCAGCTCGAACCCGTGGTCCGCCAGGTAGCCGGGGTCGGCGGCGGTGAACTCGATGGTGCTGTCCATCTGGACCTTGGCGGTGGCCAGGTCCCGAGGGAAGGTGGACTGGTACCAGGCGATGCCGAGTTGCCGGGTGGCGAGGTGGTGGGCGCCGAACAGTTCGGCGAGCTCGGTGTCGTAGTGCTGGGTGCGCAACTGCTCGGCGAAGGCGGGCGCGTAGAAGGAGAACTCCTGCGCGGCGCTGTCCGCGACGCCGCTCGCGTCGCGGTTGTCGACGACGCCGGAGTGCAGGACGACGGTCTTGCGCACGGCGGAGACGACCGGGTCGTCGTCGGGCAGTTGGGCGGTGGTCCTGCCGTCGGCGTCGATGACGTGCCACAGGCTCTGGCCGGAACGGCCGGGGGCTTGCGGTCCGGTGGTGGTGGTGCGGCCGGTGGCGGGCGCCGGGTCCTGGGCGGTGCACGCCGTGGCGGACAGGACGGCGGCGGCGAGCAGCAGGGCGGTCCTGCGGAGCATGGGCGGTCCCTGGGGAGGTCGGACGGTGCGGGCCGCCGGGGCGGCCCGCGTCGGGGGTCACGGGCTCAGGAAGCCGGTTCGAAGCTCCACTGGCCGGTCCACCAGGTGCTCGGCGCGGCGCCGTGCTGGAGGTTGCCGGTGAGGTCCTCGGTGTGGGCGTACGTGCCGGTGGAGCGGTTCTTGAGGCGCTTGTAGCCGCCGGAGGCCTCCTCGGTCCACTGGCCGGCGGTGTCGGTGGCGGGGGAGCCGCCGTAGTGGACGAGCGCGTCGCCGGGGGCGGTGTCCATGTACTCGCCGGTCCAGCGGTTGCGGTAGCGGGTGTAGCCGTCGCCGGTGGTCTCCCTGGCCCACTGCGAACTCCAGTAGCCGGCGGGGACGTTGCCGTACTGGACGTTGCCGGTCTTGTTCTCGATGTTGAGGTACTGGCCGGTCTGGTGGTTCCTGATCCGCTGGTAGCCCTCGGTGTAGCCGGCGTTGCTCTTGTAGACGCGGAGGTAGTCGACGTTCCAGGTCTTCGGCCAGACGTCGTTGTGGACGCCGGAGCCCGCGTCGGTGTACAGGCCGAGGATCATGCCCATCGGCGAGTTGGGCGCGTCGTCGATGGTCTTGTAGAGCTGGTTGTCGTAGTAGAAGTCGAGCCGGGTGGGCGTCCAGTCCATGCCGTACACGTGGTACTCGCTGGTGGGGCTGCCGTTGGGCACGGTGGTGTCGGAGAGGTACCAGGAGCCCAGGAAGTCGGGGTCGCTCCACCCGTAGGCGGCGATGCGCCAGTTCGCGGGCTTGGAGAAGAACGTCTCGATCATGTCGATCTCGGAGTTGGCGTTGGCGCCGGTGGTGTCGCCGGTGCCGACCAGCCAGAACGCCTGGTGCCCGCCGCCGCCGGCGTCGGAGTTCTTCGCCCTGATCTCGAAGTACCCGTACTTGGTGCTGTAGCCGTTGAAGTCGGGCTCGTGGTGGTCGTTGGGCATGGAGGAGTTGAAGCGGTGCCACCGGTCCTTCTCGTAGGACTGGATGCTGGAGATCTTCACGGTGCCGTCGTACTGCGCGTTCCACGCCGGGGTGTCCGGGTCCAGCCGCTCGGTGAGGACGCCGTTCGCGATGCCGTAGCGGGCCTTGGCGTTCTGCGGGGTGGACGTCCAGTGCGGCAGGTAGGAGTCGAGCCACTTCGACGGGTCGAGGGTGCTGCCGTCGAACTCCTCGTCGAAGTCGAGGGTGTAGCCGGGCTTGGCGAGGGGGTTGGGCGGGGTGTCGGCCGCCTGCGCGCCGGGGGCGGGCAGCAGGACGGCTGCCGCGGTGATGGCGCAGGCCAGGGCGCTACGGAGGAGCGGCGCGCGGCGCCCGGCCGGAGCGGGGGACGTTCTGGTGCCGGTGAGTGGTGCCATGGCGTTGGTCCCTTCGGGACGGGGGTGCGGGGGTGGTGCCCGGCGGCCGGAACCGGCCGCCGGGCTGCGGCTCCCCCCCGGACGGGACGCGTCGGAGGGGGCCGGTCGGGAGAGCGTGCGGTGGGTCAGGGGACGACGGTCTGGACGGTGTCGGTGTGGCGGGCGCGTTCGGCGGCCCAGGCGACGAGGTGGCTCTCCAGGCTGGTGGCGGGGTCGGAGAGGATGTGCGCGGCGTCGCCCGTGGTGAGGGCGTCGAGGAAGGCGTCCACCAGGCGTTCGTCGCCGCCGCCGTGGCCGCTGCCCGCGTCGGGTCCGTCGACCCCGAGCTGTAGGGTCTCCTCCCGGCCGGTGACGAAGTCGGTGACGGTGGCCCGGACACCGTCACCGTCGAGGGAGCCTCGGGTGCCGAAGATCCGGGTCTTGCGGTGGGTGAAGGGGGTGAAGGCGGTCATGGTGAACGAGGCGGTCGCGCCGTTCGCGTACTCCAGGTTGACGACCTGGTGGTCGACCACGTCGTTGTCGCAGGCGTACACGCAGCGCCCGTAGGGCCCTTCGCGCAGCGCCTCGACGACGCCTTCGGGGGTGCGGGCGGCGGTGACGGCGTTCAGCGGCCAGCGCTCGCGGTCCGGGTCGCCCAGGCAGCCGAGGTAGAGGCGGGGGGCGGAGTACGGGCAGCTGGGCTCGACGGGGCAGTCGAGGCAGTTGGCGGCGGCGCCGGCCGGGCGGTTCTCGGGACGGAAGTGGCTGAGCGCGCCGAACGAGGAGACCTTGGCGACCGGTGAGCCGACGATGTAGGAGAGCCAGTCCAGGTCGTGGGAGGACTTGGCGAGCAGCATGGGGGTGGCCTCGTTCTCCCGCCGCCAGTTGCCGCGCACGTAGGAGTGCGCCTGGTGCCACCAGCCGACCGGTTCGAGGTGCTCGACGGTGATGACCTCGCCGAGGACGCCGGAGTCGACGATCTCCTTCACGCCCCGGGTGTAGGGGGTGTAGCGCAGGACGTGACAGACGGCGAGCATGACGCCGGCCTTCTCGACCGCTTCGGAGATCTGCCGGGCGTCCTCCTCGCTGGTGGCCATCGGCTTCTCCAGCAGGATGTGGTAGCCGAGGGAGGCGAAACGGACGGCCGGTTCACGGTGCTCCGCGTCCTGGGTGGCGATGATGACGGCGTCGGCGTCGGGGGCCAGCTCGGCGAGGGCGCGCCAGTCGTCGAAGAGGGCGGCGCTGGGGTGGCGGCGCAGCGCGGCGGCGGCCCGGCCGGCGTCGGGCTCGGCGACGGCGACGATGCGGGCGCGGCCGGTGGCCGCCGCGTAGTCGGCGTAGGTGGTGCCGCGGCCGCCGGCGCCGACCAGCAGCAGGCGCAGCGGTCGGGCGGGCGGGCGGGCCGGGCCGGCCTGGGGTACGAGGGCGTGGCTCATGTCGGTGTGTCCTTCGGGACGAGGCGGGAACGGCGGTCGGGCTCAGCCCTTGACGGCGCCGGCGAGCATGCCGGCGACGAAGTGCCGCTGGAAGAACAGGTAGACGGCGACGACCGGTGCGATGACGATCAGGGTGGCGGCGGACAGCAGGGGGACGTCGATGTTGTGCGCGCCGACGAAGAAGCCGAGTCCGGCGGGGGCGGTGCGGCCGGCCGGGTCCTGGATGAGGATCAGGGCCAGGAGGAACTGGTTCCAGGCCCAGAGGAAGTAGAGCAGGCCGAGGGTGATCAGGGCGGGCCGGGCGCAAGGCAGCAGGACCTTCCACAGCACGGTCCAGCTGCCGGCACCGTCGACGGCCGCGGCCTCGGTCATCTCCTTGGGCAGGGCGAGGAACTGCTCGCGCATCCAGAACGCGCCGAACGGCATGAAGAGGCCGACCAGGGCCAGGATCAGGGCGAGCGGGGTGTCGGTGAGTCCCAGCGAGCGCAGGTCGTAGTACAGCGGGACGACCGCGGCCTCGTAGGGCAGCGCCAGCCCGAGCATCAGGAGGGCGAACAGCACCTTGCGGCCGCGGAACTCCATGAGGGCGAAGGCGTACCCGGCGAGCGAGGCGCAGACCAGGGCGAGCGGGACGACACCGACCGCGATGACGGCGCTGTTGCGCAGCAGTTGGCCGAAGCCGGCGTCGGACCAGGCCCGGCCGAAGCTGGCCAGGGTGGGGTGCGCGGGCCAGGAGATGCCGCCGACGACGGTGCCGGGCGGGTTGAGGGCGGCGAGCACGATGCCGGCGAACGGCACGATCACGGCGAGGCTGAAGGCGGTCATCACGGCGCGGCCGGCGAGGCCCTCGAGGCGTCGGTTCATCAGTGCTTCTCCCGGGTGATCCGGCCGATCGCGAGGACGACCAGGGTGATCAGGGCGCTGAGCACCACGGCCAGCGCGCAGGCGGCGCCGACTTCGCCGTTGGTGAAGGCGAGCCGGTAGATCAGCACGCCGGGGACGGTGGTGGAGTCGCCGGGGCCGCCGGCGGTGGTGACGTAGACGACGTCGAAGCTCGCGAGTGCGGAGATGACGGTGATGGTCAGGGCGACGCCGATCTCGGCGCGCAGTCCGGGCAGGGTGACGGCGAGGAACTCGCGCACGGGTCCGGCGCCGTCGAGCCGGGCGGCCTCGTAGAGGCTGGTGTCGATCTTCTGGATGCCGGCCTGGAAGACGATCAGGCACAGGCCGAGCATCACCCAGGTGCCGACCAGGCCGACCGCGACGTAGGCCCAGGTGAAGTCGCCCAGCCAGGCGCGGGTCACCGAGCCGAGGCCGACCGCGCGCAGGACCTGGTTGACGGCGCCGTCGGCGGAGTACATCCACTTCCAGGTGACGCCGACGGCGACCAGCGGGACGACCTGCGGCAGGAAGAGGACGGTGCGACTGATCGGGTAGCGGCGTCCGCCGCGGCCGCCGATGACGGCGGCGAGCAGCAGGCCGAGGGCGATCGGCAGCAGCGAGTAGAAGCCGATGAAGCCGAGGGCGTGCAGGATCGAGGAGCGCAGCGCCGGGTCGGTCAGGACTTCGCGGTAGTTGTCCAGGCCCGCCCAGGTGCCGGGAGTGACGCCGTCCCACGCGAAGAGCGACAGCCACGCGGTGTGCAGCCAGGGCAGGGCGACGAACGCGGTGTACAGGGCGAGGGCGGGTGCCAGGTAGAGGTAGGCGGCCTTGTGGGAGCGGGGCCGGCGCGGGCCCGCCCGCAGGGTGCGCGCCGGTGTCGGCGCCCCCGCCGGCGGGTGCGGTCGGCCGGGTCCTTCCGTCGGCCGGGCGTCCGACCGCCGGGCCGCGGGCTGGTGCGGGTGGAGGGGGGCGCCGGTCACTGGTGGCCCTTGGTCCAGTCGTTCTGCAGGGCGTCGAGGTACTGCTCGGGGCTCGTCCTGCCGCCGATCAGTTGCTGGCTCTGCGAGGTGAGGGTGTCGTTCATGGTGGCGTCGGTGTTGGCGAAGAAGTTGACCAGGCCGTTGTCCTCGTTGACGGCGGCCCAGCCCTTGGCGACCTCGTTCATCACCTTGCCGTCGGCGCCCTTGACGGTGTCGGCGTGGGCGACGGGCAGGAAGCCGGTGTCGAACTGGATCTGCGCGGCCTCGGGGGTGTTCATGAAGTCGAGGAACGCGGCCGCCAGGTCGGGGTTCTCGGCCTTGGCGGGGATGGCGTAGGCGACGGAGGTGCCGATGCCGGTGGCCTTGCCGCTCTCGCCCGGGAAGGTGAGGAAGCCGGCCTTGCCGGGCATGGCCTGGTCGATCTTCTGGGCGTCCCAGGAGCCGTTGAACAGGAAGAGCCCCTTGCCCTTGGTGAACTCGGCGACCGAGCCGGGCAGGTCGGTGCCGTTGGCCCCGGCCGGGAGGTAGCCCTTCTGGGCCCAGTCGGCGAGGGTGGCGGCGGCGGCGGTACCGCCGGGGGTCTTCAGGGTGGTGCCGGCCTTGCCGTTGACCCAGTCGCTGGTCTTCGCCGCGCCGTCGGTGGCGTCGACGATCGACTGGACGATGAAGGAGGAGTGCCCCAGGAGGTTGCCGAGCTGGACCGGCAGCTCGCCGGCGGCCTTCGCCTTGGCCAGCGCCGCGTCGAACTCCGCCGGCGTGGTCGGCGGCTGGATGCCGAGCTTCGCCGCGATGTCCTTGTTGTAGTAGACGCCGACGACCGAGAAACCGGCCGGGGCGGCCCACAGGTGCCCGGCGCCGAGCCGCTTGCCGTCGTCCGAGGCGCGCCACTGGTCCAGTTCGGCGGAGGGGTACTTGGCGTCCCAGCCGTACGCCTTGGCGTAGTCGTCGAGGTTGCGGACCAGGTTGCCCTTGACGGTGGTGCCGAGCTTGTTCAGCAGTGCCAGGTCGGGGGCCTGGTCGGAGGAGAGCTTCAGGTTGAGGCTCTTGTCGTAGTCGTCCGGGCCCGTGTACTGGAAGTCGACGGTGATGTTCGGGTGCTTGGCGTGGAACGCCTCGGCCAGGGCCTTGGTGGTGCCGGAGTTCTCGGAACTCACGACGGTCAGTGTGGCGTTGCCGGTCGGCAGGGCGGTGGAGACCGGGCCGGAGGAGGGCGCGCTCTGGCTGCCGCCGGGGGTGAGGCCGCCGCAGGCGGTCAGGCCGGTGGTCGCGGCGACGAGCAGCGCGCACGCCGCGGCGGTGCGGGTGACGCGGTGGGGGGTTCTTGCGGGCATCGGGGGCTCCTCACACCAGGAACGCGGTCCCTGGGGGCGGTACGGGAGATCACACCTATATGGCGCGGTGTTACGAAATCATGGTGATGCTAGAAGTGGCCTGCAAGCTTGGTCAATACAGTTATGCGATACCGTTACGTAAGTGACTGGCGTAAGATGACGGCCGAGGTCGTGAGGGAGCGGCCCGGAAACGAGGTGTCGTGAACAGCCCAGTGCTCAGCGGCGGCGACCCCGCCCTGCTGCGCCGCCTGAACACCGAGGCCGTTCTCGGCGTGCTGCGCAACGCGGAGCCGATGACGCTGACCCGGATCGGCCAGGCGGCGTCGCTCTCCCGGCAGACCGTCGACGCGGTGATCGCGGAACTCACCGAGGGCGGCTGGATCGAGGAGGTCGCTCCGGAGCGGAGCATCGGCAGGCCCGCCCGCCGCTACCGCTTCCGCGCGGAGGCCGGCCACGTGCTCGGCCTCGACATCGGCGTGACCGGCGTGCGCCTGGTCCTCGCCGACCTCGACGGCTCGGTCATCGCCTCCGACCGGACCCGGATCCCTGAGGGACTCGGCGGCGGCGCGCGCCTGGAGGCCGTCCGCTCGGGCGCGGAGGGGTTCCTGGCGCGGCACCCCGGCATCCGGCCGCGCTCGCTGTGCCTCGGGATACCGGGCATCATCGACTCCGGCGGCACGGTACGCCTTTCGACCCCCCTGCCGGAGTGGAACGGGCTCGACCTCGTCGGCGCGGCGAGCACGTGGTTCGACTGCCCCGCCCATGCGGAGAACGACGCCAACCTGGCCGCCCTCGCCGAGCACTGGCGCGGCGCCGCCCGGCACGCCGACGACTTCATCCACGTCATCGCGGGCCACCGCACCGGCGTGGGCATGATGCTCGGCGGACGGCTGCACCGCGGCCGCGGCGGCGCCGCGGGCGAGATCGGCGCCCTCGCCCTCCTCGGCTGGGAGGGCCCCAGCATGAACGACATCCGGGAGGCCGAGGACAGCGCGCGGCTCTTCTCGGACGCGCAGGCGGGCGACAGCGACGCAGCGGGCAAGGTGGACCGGTTCGCCCGCACCGTGGCCCAGGGCGTCGCCGCCATGGTCCTGACCGTCAACCCGGACCTGGTGGTCATCGGCGGCGGGCTGTCCCGGGCCGGCGAAGCGGTGGTCGGCCCGATCCGCAGCCATCTCGAACAGCTCTGCCTCGACCCGCCACAGGTCGACGCGTCGGCGCTCGGCGTCGAAGCCGTCGCGCTCGGAGCCGCGCGGATGGCGCTCGACCACCTCAACGACGCCCTCTTCGGGGCGCACGTCGGCGCGGCCGCCCCCTCCGCCGGCCCCCAGTCCCGGCGCGGGGTCACCGCCTGAGCTCCCGACGCCCGCCGGTCGCGACGCGCCCCGGCGGGGACGGCGCCCGCCGCTCCCCCGCCCGGCGCGGATCCGGCACCCCCTCCACGTCGCACCGCCCCGCCCCGGTCAGGGCCGCCGCCCCCGGGGGTCGAACGGATGGCACGGCCATGACCCACTCCTCGCCCCGGGTTCCGGCCCGTCCCAGCACCTCGCGGACCACGGACGCGTCGGGAACTCACAGTAGCCTGAGCCCGAGGTGCACCCTCAGGCCGAGCGGGACGATCTGCACAGGTCAATGGCGTTTCACCGCCTGTTCACACAAATGGCCGTCAGCATCGCTTCCGCTACTCACGGTCATCGGTCGCCGGTCGGGCGCCGGGAACGCCGGGCGGGTCCACCTCCCCGCGCTCTCGACCGGACGGCGGTGCGCACCGTTCAGGCGGCGCGCACCGTTCAGGCCGCGCGCACCGTTCAGGCGGGGCGGGACCGCAGGCGGGCGACCGCCTCCAACAGGCGGGTCACCGCCGGGTCCGCGTCGGGCCGGCGGACGGCCTGGACGGTGGTGCGCAGGTCTCCGGTGTCGCCGCGCAGGGGGAGGAAGGCCGCGTCCTCGGCCGCGAGGTGCCGGGCACCCTCGGGCAGCAGGCTGACGCACAGGCCGGCGACGACGTAGCTGAGCAGGCCGCTGAGGTCGTCGGCGAGGACGACGCCGCGGGGGGTGAAGCCCGCCCGGTGGCAGGCGAGGTGGACCTGTTCGGCGAGCACGGGCAGGGCGGTCGGGTCGGGCATCGCGAAGTCCTCGTCACGGAGACGGGCGAGCTCGATCCCGCCGGCTCCGGCGAGGTGGTGGCCGCGGGGAACGGCCGCCTCGATCCGTTCGACGGCCACGACCGTGCTGACCAGGTCGGTGGAGATCCGCGCGGGGTCGCGCAGGAAACCGAGGTCGAGCGCCCCGGTCCGCACCAGGTCGGCCACGGCGCCCGAGGAGCCGTGCTGGAGCTGGATGCGGAGCCCGGGGAGCTCCTCGGCCGCGGTGCGCAGCAGCGCGGGGAGGTAGAGGTGGCTGAGCAGGCTGACGTAACCGACCCGGACGTCGCCCTCGACGCCGTCGGCGACCCGGCGGGCCCGGGCGACCGCGGCGGTCTGCAGGTCGAGCAGCCGTTGCGCGTCGGCGGCGAAGACCCGCCCGGCGGCGGTCGGTCTCGCGCCGCCGGGACCGCGGTCGAGCAGGCGCACGCCGAGCATCCGCTCCAGGCGCTGGATCGACTGGCTGAGCGGCGGCTGGCTCATGCCGAGCAGTTCGGCCGCCCGCCCGAAGTGCCCCTCCCGGACCACGGCGAGGAACTGCTCCAGCAGCCGCCGGGACAGTGCGATATCGCCAGCCATATCTTTCATGCCTGAATCATATATTGGACAGACCTGCCGGGGCAGGTGTGCACTGGATCGTGCACGTCCTGCGGAACGCCGCCGCCGGTCCGGCTCCCTTCGGTCCGGGTCGGCTCGCCGCCCCGCGGTGCGGGCCTTCTCCTGGCGGATGTTCCGGCGAACGACCGGGACCGGCCGTCCTTCCTTCTGATTCCTCTGGGGTGATCTTCATGGCGGTCGTGACGATCGTCGGCGCCGGCGTCATCGGCGTCTCGTGGGCGCGGCTGTTCGGCGGGGCGGGCTGGGAGGTCCGGGTCAGCGACCCGCGGCCCGATCTGCGGGAGGTGGTGGCCCGCGAACTGGCGGGCCTCGACGTGACGGCGACCGAGGACCTGGCCGCCGCGGCGACCGGTGCGGACTTCGTCCAGGAGGCCGGGCCGGAGCGGACGGACGTCAAGGAGCGGATCTTCGCCACGCTGGCCGCGCACACCCGGGACGGCGTGGTGCTGGCCTCGTCCTCGTCCTCGCTGGTGCCCTCGGTGATCGCGCAGGGCAATCCGGCGGCGGACCGGATCGTGGTCGGGCACCCGTTCAACCCGCCCGAGCTGATGCCCCTGGTCGAGGTGGTGCCCGGGCCGCGGTCCTCCGCCGCGGCGGTGGACCGGGCGGTGGAGGTGTACCGGGAACTCGGCAAGCTCCCGGTCCGGCTGCGGAAGGAGATCCCCGGCTTCGTCGGCAACCGCCTCCAGAAGGTGTTCAACGACCAGGCCGCCTACCTGGTGCAGCAGGGCATCATCGACGTGCGGGACCTCGACGACCTGGTCCGCGCGTCGCTCGGGCTGCGCTGGGCCACCATCGGGCCGTTCCAGAGCGGCACCCTCGGCGGCGGGCCGGCCGGCATGCGCCACCTGGTGGAGCACGTCGGCTCCCAACTGACCTTCGAGACCGGCAGTCCCGACCCGGCCGGCATGGGCGAGGTCCTCGACGCGGTCGAAGCGGCCTACGGCACCGGCGAGGAGGCGTACCGGCGCCTCGCCGCCCTGCGCGACCGGCGCACCCGGGGCGCCCTCGCCCCGCTGGACTGGCCGGAACCCCGGACCGCCGACGCGGAAGGCGGCCGGAAGTGACCGGGCCCGGAGCCGGCGGGGCGGCGCGGACCCCGAAGCACCTGCTGGCCCTGCAGGTCGCGCCGGGCCGCGTCCTGCGGGTGGACATCACCGACGGCCGGGTGCGGACCCTGGTCGAGGACGCCGGAGCCGCGCCGGACGGCGTGGTCGCGGAGGCCGGCGCCGTGTACTGGACCACGATGGGCGCGCCCGAGGTCGACCCCCGCCGGGCGGGCGAGGCGGGCTACGACTTCTCCCGCCGCAACGGCGGCGTCCACGTCTGGCGCCCCGGCGGCGGACCGCCGCGCGACCTCCTCCCCGCCGGGGCGGTGACGACCGGCAAGCAGTTGACCTCCGACGGGGCCGGCACGCTCTACTGGTGCGACCGCGAGGGCCACCGGATCAGCCGGGCCCGCACGGACGGCAGCGGCCTGACCGACCTCGTGGTGACCCCCGCCGAGGACGGGATCATGGGCGAGTGCGTCGGCATCGCCGTGGACCCGGCCCGCGGCCACCTGTACTGGACGCAGAAGGGGCCGGCCAAGGGCGGCCGGGGCCGCATCCTGCGCGCCGGCCTCGACGTCCCCGCCGGGCAGCGCCCCGAGGAGCGCTCCGACGTCGAGGTGCTCTGGAGCGGCCTGCCGGAACCGATCGACCTGCACCTCGACGGCGACACCCTCTACTGGACCGACCGCGGCGCGGCCCCCGACGGCAACACCCTGAACCGGGCGGCCCTCCCCGGTCCGGGCGGGGTCGGCGCGCCGCCCGAGGTCCTGGCCTCCGGATTCGCCGAGGCGATCGGCCTCGCCGTCGACCGCGCCGCCGGCCTCGCCTACGTGGCCGACCTGGGCGGGCACATCCGCGAGGTCCCGCTCCCCGGCGGCCCCGCCGCCGGCCGGGCACCGCGCGAGGTGGCCGCCCTCGGCACCCCGCTGACCGGCCTGTGCCTGCTGCCGTAACCGCGCACCACCCGCCCGACCCCCCGTCACCGTTCCGAAAGAAGCGCACCGCCATGGCTTTCACCCTCCCCACCCGCACCGGGTCCCGCCCCGTCACCGTGATCGGCGCCGGCACCCTGGGCCGCCGGATCGCCCTGATGTTCGCCACCCGTGGCGGCGAGGTCCGGATCTTCGACCCCCGGCGCGCCGCCGGCGAGCAGGCCGTCGCCTACGTCGCCGAACACGTCGCCGAAGTCGCCGCCACGATCGAGGGCGGCCGGCCCGGCACCGCCGTGGCGTACGACGACCAGGCCGCCGCCGTGGCGGACGCCTGGCTGGTGGTGGAGGCCGTGCCCGAGCGGCTCGACCTGAAGAAGCGGGTCTTCGCCGAGCTGGACCGGCAGGCGGCGCCCGACGCGATCCTGGCCAGCAACTCCTCGTCGTACCCGACCAGTCGGTTCGTCGACGGCGTCACGCACGTCGAACGGGTCGTGAACATGCACTTCTACATGCCGCCGAAGCAGTCGGCCGTCGACCTGATGTCGGACGGCAGGACCGACCGGGCGGTGCTCGACTTCCTCCTCGCCGAGCTGCCCCGGTACGGCGTCCACCCCTTCGAGGCCCGCAAGGAGAGCACGGGCTTCATCTTCAACCGCATCTGGGCCGCCATCAAGCGCGAGGCGCTGGCCGTGGTCGCCGAGGGCGTCTCCACCCCGGCCGACGTCGACCGGATGTGGCAGATCAACACGGGCCTCGCGGCCGGGCCGTTCCGGGCGATGGACCAGGTCGGCCTCGACGTCGTGCTCGACATCGAGGACCACTACGCCGCCGAGAACCCCCGCCTCCCCGAGGGACCGCGCGAACTGCTCCGGAGCTACGTGGACGCCGGGCACCTCGGGGTGAAGACGGGGCGGGGCTTCTACCACGACTACCCCTCCCCCGCCGCGTAGCCGGACCGGGCCCGTCGGCCGACGGGCCCGGCTCGCCTGCCCGGCTCCCGCCGCTCCCGCCGCTCCCGGTGGCGGTGCGGGTGGTGCCGCGGCCGTCGGAGGCCGGGGAGTCGGCGGGGTCAGCGATCCACGTCTCGGTGCCGTCGCTCTCTGCCGGAAGTCGCCGGACGGGTTCGTCGGCGCGGGGGCCCCGCTGGGGGATGCCACCGGGTGGGGTTTCCGGGCGGGGACGGGGCCGAGTCCTCCCGGGCGGCTACTGCTGGTAGAAGGTGGCGTCGGCCCGGTCGAGGGCGGTGGCCACCGGCTGGGTGGAGAGCAGGAAGTCGTAGTGGCGCACGTACCGGCCGGGAGCGGAGTAGGACTCGTAGGAGACTCCGGCGGCGTCGGCGAGGCCGGCCCGCTGGCGGAAGCTGGCGCTGTTCTTGAAGGCCGCGCTGCCGTCGTTGCGGTCGACCCACACCTCGCCGTTGTCGCGGGTGCGGAGGTAGTGGCCGGGGAAGTTCGCCGACTCCAGCGAGACGGTGCCCGAACCGGCGAGGCCGGGGACGGTGCGGAACTGGGAGTCGGCGAGGTTGGTGACGTCCGGCTCCAGCTTCGCCCGGTAGTCGAAGTGCCGGACGTAGTAGCCGGGGTAGTTGTACGAGGACAGCCGGACGGGCGTGGTGCCGTCGGCGACCGGGATGCCGAAGTTCGGGGTGCCGTCGGCGTTCCAGTACAGCTTCTGCACCCGGGTGCGGCGGTTGGGGTCGTTCAGCGGGTCGCCGGTGATGTCCTTGTAGGAGCGGTCGTGGTAGACCAGGATGTCGCTCCTGCCGTCCTCGGAGACCGTGAACTGGTTGTGCCCGGGCCCGTACTGCGAGGTGGCGGCGTTGCTGGTGAAGACGGGCGCGGGGCTCTTGGTCCAGGAGGCCGGGTCGAGCAGGTTCGCGGAGGCGGACGCGGACAGCAGGCCGAGGCAGTAGTGGGAGTCGGTGGCGGAGGCCGAGTAGCTGAGGAACACCTTGCCGCCGTGCTGGATCACGGCCGGGCCCTCGTTGACCTTGTACCCGGCGGTCTCCCAGTCGTAGGTGGGCCGTGACAGCCGCACGGGGGTCCCGGTGATGGTCCACGGGTTGGACATCTTCGCGAGGTACAGGTCGGTGTTGTTGTCGACGGCCGGGTCGTGCTGGGCCCAGGCCAGGTAGCGGACGCCGTTCACCACGAAGGTGGTGGCGTCCAGGGAGAAGCTCTCCCACTGGGTCCTGAGCTGTCCCTTCTCCGTCCAGGTGGCGGTCAGCGGGTTGGCCCCGGTGCCCTCCAGGACGTACATCCGGATCGCCCACTGGTCGGTGGAGCTGCCGGCGGCGAAGTAGACGTACCACTTGCCGTCGATGAAGTGGATCTCCGGCGCCCAGACGTGGTTGGCCATCGCACCGGTGGCGTGCCGGGTCCAGACGGTCGTCTCGGGAGCCGTGGCCAGGCCCTGGATGGTGGTGGCGCGGCGCAGCACGATCCGGTCGTACTCGGGCACGGTGGCGGTGAAGTAGTAGTAGCCGTCGGTGTGCTTGTAGATCTGGGCGTCGGCCCGCTGGGCGGCGATCGTGTTGACGTACACGGCGGCGGGTGAGGCGGGCGCGGCGGCCTGCGCGGACGGCGGGAGGAGCAGTGCCGCGAGGACGGCGGCCGCGGCGGCGGCCGAGGTGCGGGACAGGGTGCGCGGTGCGGGCACGGGGTTGCTCCTGGGGGCTCTGGGGGCGGGATCGCGGTGTCCCGCGGGGACGGGTGCACGGGTGCTGGTCCTCGGCGTCGGCCTCCGCCGTCGAGGTGCCGCGGGGCGCGCCGGGTGCGGAACCCGCCCCGGCGGAGCCGTCGGACCTGCCGGAGGAGACGGCACCGCCCGGCCGGAACGGGCCCGACCGGGCTGCGACCCCAAAATTGTTAGCGCTAACATAAAGTGGGTCAAGGGAGCGGACGAAAATTTCCGTTCCCGGTCGGACCCGCACCGCCCGGAAGGGAACACGGGCGGCGCCCGCGGGCCGGTCGAGCCGGCGGGGCCGGGACCAACGGTCCCCGCCGCCCCAGGGGGTGCCGGGGACCGGGTCGGCGCTCCCGCCGGAGAATTCGGCCGTCACCGGTTCCGGGGCCCCGGCTTCCCGCATGGCGACCCGGCCCAGCCGGCCGTCGCGGTCGACGGAGTCGTTGCCGCCGACGTCGTTCCTGGTGACGGCCCACTGGAACGGCGGGCCGCCGGCCGCGTGGTCCGCCGGATCGTCGATCCTGATCGTGTACTCGGTGCGGGGTGCGGGGTTTCAGCCCGTCGGTGACACCGGAGTCGTCGAAGTAGTACTCGCCGCGCGTGGTGGTCTTCACCGTCCCGACGACCGTGCCGGCCTTGTCGTAGAGGCGGACGGTCGCGCTGGCGACGGGCTGCCCGCCGGGGCCCTCGGCCGGTTCCCATGGCAGGAGCAGTGGCAGCAGCGCGGCGGCGGCGAACCCCTGGGCGATGCGCGGCAGCGGACGGCGAGGACGGGCGCCCTGGCGGACGGCACCGGGCCCGGGCCCAGGAACCGCCCGGAGCGCCCGGAGCGCCCGGTGCAAGTCCGCCCCGAAACAGGGAACTGCGCCGCTACGGGCCCGCCGGTCCCGGCAAACCGCGGAGTCATACGCCCACAACCAGCAGGAGCACCCCGCCGACGGCGCACGCCGGGCCCGTGACCTGCCGCTTCACGGTGCCCGCCACTCACTGTTTCTGGTACTGACGCGGGGCCGCCCGTCGCGCTCGCACGCGACCGTCGACAAGCCGGAGCCTCGGAGCCGCCCGACCCGGTGGGATCAGAACACCGACAGCCCGGTGAGCGTGGTGAAGAGGTCCAGCGCTGCCACTCCGGCGACGGAGTTGCCCCGTTCGTCCAGACCGGGGCTCCACACGCACAGTGCGCAGCGGCCGGGTACGACGGCGATGATGCCGCCGCCCACCCCGCTCTTGCCGGGCAGGCCGACCCGGTAGGCGAAGTCGCCGGCGGCGTCGTAGGTTCCGCAGGTCAGCATGACGGCGTTGATCTGCTTGGCCTGGCTGCGGGTCAGCAGCCGGGTGCCGTCGGCGCGCACGCCGTGCCGGGCCAGGAGGGTGGCCGCCAGCGCGAGGTCGGCGCAGGAGGCGGTGACCGAGCACTGGCGGAAGTACTGGTCGAGCAGGAGCGGGACGGGGTTGTCGATGTTGCCGTAGGAGGCCATGAAGTGGCCGAGGGCGGCGTTGCGGTCGCCGTGCGCGGCCTCCGAGGCGGCGACCGCCAGGTCGAAATCGAGGTCCGGGTTGCCGCTCTCGGTCCGCAGCAACTGCAGGAGCTCGCCCGCGGCGTCACCGGTGCGGGTGTGGAGGCGGTCGGTGACGACCAGGGCGCCGGCGTTGATGAACGGGTTGCGCGGGATGCCGTTCTCGTACTCGAGCTGCACCAGGGAGTTGAACGGGTTGCCGGAGGGTTCGCGGCCCACGTGCTCCCACAGTTCGTCGCCCTCGTGGGCCAGGTCCAGGGCCAGGGTGAAGACCTTGGTGATGGACTGCGTGGAGAACGGCTCGCGCCACTCGCCCACCCCGTGGACGGTGCCGTCGAGGTCGGCGACGGCCATGCCGAAGGCGCGCGGGTCGCGGGCGGCGAGCGCCGGGATGTAGTCGGCGGACCGCCCCCGGCCGGGCGTCCGCGCGATCTCCTCGGCGATCTGGTCCAGAACCTGCTGATAGTCCGTCGTCGATGTCACGGCACCCATTGTCCTCGTGCGGCCCATGGAGCTGCGGTGAGACCCTCTTCGGCGCCGGCGCGAACCACCGACGATCTCCGACCTCGCCGTCCCCACGGGGCACCGCCGCCAAGGCGGACGTCGGGCGCCGCCCCGGCCCTACTACAGCCGGTAGGGGGCCGGCGGTGCGGCCTCCTGGCCGGCGCCCGTCCGGCAGCAGCGGCAGCGGCCACGCCGGGTCCGGCGCCCAGGTGGGCCAGCCGGTGGCGAACGGCCCCGCCTGGTGGTCGAGCATGCGGAGCGCGCGGCCGCACGCGGCGTGGACCTGGCGGTCGAGGAAGTCGTCGATCACGCCGAGGCGGCGCAGCCGGTCGTACTCGTCGCGGTCCTTCCAGCGGCGGTCGGCCAGGTCGGGGGTGACGACCAGGTCGAGGGCGAGGTCCATGGTGTCGATCCCGTCCGGGCGACGGCGGTACGGCGTCTCGAAGTTGACGTACCAGCTGATGGGGGTGCCGGTGTTGGCCTGCTGGAAGCAGTGGAGGGAGAACCACTCCCCCGCCAGGTAGTGCGACAGGACCGCGGTGCGCTCCCAGCGGTGGCGGCCGAGCGTCCAGGTGCCGGCGGCGAGGTGGTCCAGGCCCCGCTCGCGGACGCCGTCGTCGCCGGTGCGCAGGGCCTCGATCCAGGTCGTCGGGGCGAGGCCCTCGATGCCGGGCCAGCAGGCCAGGGTCAGCACGTGCCCGGTGTCGGCGACCACCCGCTGCGGCTTGGCCGTCCACACCCGCCCCGCGTGGACGTCGCGGCGCACCACGGTGGTGCCGGGCCGGAACCGCGCGGCGCTCTGGTCGGTGTTCGTCTCGGTGTCCGTCACGACCGGGATGTTCCCCGGCCGCGGGGCGGGAAGTCCGCTCGAAGGTGTGACACGGGATCAGGTCACGTGCGCGGGCCGGGCCGGACAGGCGTCCGGCCCGCGCGGAGATCAGGCCCGCTGGATGAGGGGGCCACGGCCGAGCGGGCGCCGAGCGGGCGGCGGAACCGGTATGGACGGCGCGCCGTCCACGTCCGAGCCCGCGTCCACGCCCGAGTCCGGCTCAAGGAACGGCGGACGTTCGGCCGGCAGCAGGCGCGGGCGCTGACCGGCCGGAAGCACCTGGTCGGTGGCGGGCTCGGAGAAAGGCAGCCCAAGCGGGCGGCGGTCGGGAGTCATGGGCCCAGTCTGACCCATCGCCACCCGGCCGGCCTTCACCGGCCCACCCCCGAACCGGCCGGGACTGCCTGCACCGTGGCGTCGGGGTGGAAGTGCCGCTGCTCAGGCAGCCCTTGACCCATCTAGAGCGTGTATCGAAAGCACGGACAGGCCGGACGGGGTGATGTCCCGGTCCGGCCCGTCCGCTCTCTGCTAAAGGTCGAGCTGATACTGGTGTGTCGTGTGCGTGGGTGTGTAGCCGAGACCGTCGTGGACCCGTCGCATGTGCGCGTTGCTGTCGGCGGTGTCGGTCAGGAGGTCACCGAGGTCCGGATAGTCCCTGTGGGCCTGTCGGATCGACTCGGCCTTCATCCATCGGCCGAGGCCGTGACCTCGGTGCTCGGGCAGCACCCCCGTGCCGTAGTGCTGGCCGTCACCTGTGCCGTTGCCGGGAATGACGAGTTCGGTGAAGGCGGCGGTCGAGCCGCAGAGTTGAGCTCGGCCGCCTCTTGACTGACCCCTGACCTGACGGCGAAACGCCGCGGCTTGCCGGGGCGTTTCGCCGTCAGGTCAGCGCAAGCCGTCTGTGTCGTCGTGCTCTTCGCCGACTGGGAGTGGCCGACGGTCCTCCACCGGGTCATCGCTGTAGATGACCGCGGAGACCGCGCTGTCGTAGGCATCGTCGAGGCCGTTACCGCTTGCGCCGAGTATGTTCTCCCAGTCAATTCCCATACCTGCGAGCCTACCCGTAGTGTTCGAGGAACCGAGTGGCTTTGAGAGTGGGTTCTGGTCCGACTTCTGTGGTGTGGCTACTCCCTGTGACTGTTGATCTCGCTGGTGCGCCTCGCGAGATCGTCTCGAAAGAGCTGGTCCCTGCAGCGTTCGGGCTGATGGTTTTGAGCTGTGCGCGAGGTACTGCTCCGACTGGAAGAGCTGCTCTTCCAGTCGGACCCGGGGATCAGGGTGGAGTCCGTGCAGGACGATGGCGAAGTGATCCGATTCGGTGTCAGATGCCGAACGACCGGGGCCTGGTGTCCAGGCTGCGGTGGCTGGTCCGAGCGGGTGCATGGCTCCTGCCTGCGGTTTCCGGCGGACCTCCCCGTGGCGGGGCGGCGGGTTGTACTGCGACTTCGTGTCCGGCGCTTCACGTGCGAAGACGTCTCCTGCGGGCGGCGGACGTTCGTCGAGCAGGTCGCTGGCCTGACCCGGCGCTACAGCCAGCGGACCGAACGAATGCGGTCGGTACTGGCCGAGGTCGGCCTCGCCCCGGCCGGCCGCGCTGGTGCCCGGCTGGCCGACGTCTTCGGAGCGGGAGTCAGCCGGAACACGGTCCTACGACTGGTCGACGCCCTCCCAGAACCCCGACCACCGGTCCCGCGTGTAGTTGGCGTCGACGAGTACGCGATGCGCAAGGGCCGCGTCTACGGGACCGTGCTGGCCGACGTCGAGACCCGCAGACCGGTGGACCTGCTGCCGGATCGTGAAGCGGGCACTGTCGCGGCCTGGCCGGCCGAACATCCGGGGATCGAGGTCGTCTGCCGCGACCGCGCCCCATCCTTCGTCGAGGGCGCCAGGATCGGGGCACCCACCGCCGTCCAGGTCGCCGACCGGTTCCACCTCTGGCGCAACCTCGGCGAAGCGGCCGAGCGGTGCGTCTCCCGCCACCGCCCGTGCCTCCGCGCAACCATCGCAGAGTCGGTGCCGGAGAAGGCGCCGGCACCGGCCGAGAGCAGGACACCGCGGCCCAACGGGCACCGGTTCGCCGACCGCACCCGTGCCAAGCACGCCACCGTCCACGCGCTGCTGGTCGCCGGCCACAGCCGACGCTCGATCCAGCGCCGGCTCGGCATGACCTACCGCACAGTCCAACGGCTGGCCGACGCCGCGAGGCCGGAAGACCTGTTCCAGGGGCAGTGGCAGAACCGCAGGACCGAGCTCGACGACTTCAAGCCCTACCCGCACGAGCGTTGGGCCGAGGGCTGCACGAACGCCTGGACCCTCTGGGAAGAGATCAAGACGCACGGCTACACGGGCGGCTACGGAGCCGTCCGCGCCTACCTCCAGCCGTTCCGCACATCCCCGACGGCACCGGCCGCCCGTCCGCCGTCCCCGCGCACGGTCACCGGCTGGATCCTGACCCACCCCGACGCCCTGCCGGAGAGCGAGCGCCTGAAACTCAAAGTCGTCCTCGCCGGCTGCCCCGAACTGGATGCCCTCACCGGGCACGTCCGCGTGTTCGGGCAGATGCTCACCCAGCTCCAGGGCGACCAGCTCCCGCAATGGATCAAGGCGGTCCGCGCCGACGACCTGCCCAGCCTCCACACCTTCGCCAACGGTCTCGAACGAGATCTCGCCGCCGTCACTGCCGGCCTGGCACTGCCGTGGAGCTCGGGCGTCGTCGAGGGCCACGTCAACCGGATCAAGATGATCAAGCGCCAGATGTACGGGCGGGCCGGCTTCGACCTGCTGCGGAAGCGAGTCCTGCTGGCCTGACCGCAGCTCTGTTGCCCAATGGGTGGGTCCATTCAGTTGATCGCGAGCGGCGCAGGATCCAGGCCCAGCTTCCTCCGGCATGAGGCGACGCGCCGCCCGGCCCAGGCGGTCACGGTGTCGCGATCTGCCGCGATCGCGTGCAACTCACGTG
>NZ_JNWZ01000024.1 GCF_000716545.1 Kitasatospora phosalacinea | reverse complement strand
CAGTAGGTGGTGGCGTCACCGTCGACCGCGTTGCCCGGCCCGTAGGTCTGGCTGGTGCCGGACGCGGTGGCCGGGCGGCCCTGGGCCAGGTTGCCGGTGCCGCTCGGGCAGACCGGCGGGGTGGAGGCGGAGGGCGACGGGGACGGCGAGGCCGGGGCGGAGGAGGACGGGGACGGGGACGGGGTCGGCGAGGAGGTGCCGCCGCCCACCGGTACGCCGTTGTACGTCCAGACCGGCGCGGGCCACTGGCCGGTGCAGGTCGAGCCGCTGAGACCGGAGTTGCCGCCGCCGTCGGTGATCTGGAAGCCGGTGCCCACGCAGTTGTGGATCGGGGTGGCGGCCTGCGCGATGTTCTTGGCCTTGACGTTGGTGAACTTCATCTGCGCGTTGGCCTGCGCCTGGACCGCGTAGGTGCCCGCGCCGTCGATGTTCACGTTGGTCAGGTTGACGCCGGTGACACCGCCCTCGATGGTCTGGATCGCCTCGTAGGAGCTGTCCAGGATGTCGGTGTCGGTGACGTTGATGGTCGCGCCGGTGATCGGCTCGTTCAGGCCGTCGAACCAGATCGCGCCGACGCCGAACTGCCAGTTGTAGTCGCTGTTCCCGGTGCGGATCAGGGTGTTGCGGGCCGCGGTGATCGTGCCGGAGACGGCGGTGCCGTTGCCGGAGGTGACACCCGGGTAGCGGTTGGCGATGTGCAGGCCGCCGCCGTTGGTGATGGTGTCGGCCATCACGTTGTCCGAGATGGTGAAGTCCTTGCCGCCGTACGTGACGATGTTGTTGGCGAGGATCGGCAGGACCACCGTGTTGTGGGTGAAGCTGTCGTTGACGTTCGCCTGCCGCTCCGGCCAGGAGGCCAGGCCGTCGTCACCGGTGTTGCGCAGGAAGGTGTTGGTGACCGTCGAGTTGGTCACGCCGGTGTGGAAGTTGACGCCGTCCGCGGTCTGGTCGAGGATCCGGCTGTTCTTGATGGTGAAGCGGTCCATCGGACCGTCCATCCAGGCGCCGACCTTGGTGTGCTGGATCCACAGGTTGTCCACGGTGGAGTTGGACATCGCGCCGCCCAGGCCGTTGACCTGGTCGTCGTCGACCCGCTCGCGCACGTCGCCGATGATGGCGAAGTCCTTCAGCGTGACGTTCTGGCTCGGGCCGCCGGCCTCCTGCGGCCGGACGCCGCCGCCGTAGCCGCCGCCGGCCACGTACTTGCCGTAGACGCCCGCCGCCCGGTTGCGGTTGATCGGGTCGCGCCCGCCCAGCACGCTGTACCAGGGGCCCGCACCGGCCAGCGTCACCTTGTCGACCACCACGTGGTCGTACAGCGTGAAGTTGCCCTGCGGGATGTAGACCGTCCGGCCCTGCGCCGCGCCGGCGTCGACCGCGGCCTGGAACTTGGCGGTGGAGTCGGTGGCGCCGGTGGGGTCGGCGCCGAAGTCCGCGACGACGTCGATCGCGTTCGCGGGCTTGCCGATCGGGTCGGCGACCTTCTCGAAGTCCGCCAGGTCGATGGTGAAGCTCGGCGACTGCGCGGTGGAGGACACCTGCAGCCGGATCTTCGTTCCGGCCGGGTAGGTGGTGCCCAGCAGGGTGCGGGTCTCGTCGAAGAAGTGGTGCGGGTTGCTGTCGCCCGGGTTGTTGTTGAACGGGTAACCGCCGTAGTACCAGCTGTACTTGGAGGTCACGCCGACGCTCTTCAGCTTCTGCCCGTTGACCAGCAGGTCCATCGAGGCGTCCCGCCCCTTGCCGTCCGGCGAGTCCGGCAGGCTGTAGCGGAAGTCGATCGAGTTGGCGGGCGCGGTGAGCGTGAACTCCACGTACTGCCCGGCCGAGTTGAGCGTCACGGCCTGCCGGCCGGAGGCTTCCGAGGCCAGGTGGCCGTACAGCCGGTCCGGCCCGACCACGGTGCCGTTGGTGGCCGCGTACTCGGCCTCCTGCTCGATGAACGGGACGCTCGCGCCGCGGTTCGCGACGGCCAGCGGGGACAGCGCGGGGACCGCCGCGGCGTGCGCCGCACCGGCGTTGACGAAAGCGGCCGCCAACAGGCCGGTGGCGCCCAGCGCGAGAGTGGTCAGTGACGCGACGGTCCGCCTGGCGCGGGTGGGGGGATTCTGCATGGGTGACCGTGCTTCCTGCATGGGGGAGGGCCCGGGTGGTGGCCGGGCGTGCCGAGCGTAGGGCTCGGCACAGCAGGAAGTCCACGGGTGAACGCAAAAAAGGTACAGTTTGACGCAAGATCAGCTGTGGAGGATTGATGAAATCCGACTGCGACTCGCGGACGGGGAGTCGCGGGGGAAGTCGCGGGAGCCGTTCGAGGGGAAGGGCCCTGGCGGCGGACTACGCACCTTCTCCGGGGGTGGGGGCGGCGGCCGGGTCCGGCAGGTCTGCCGGGTCCGCCGGGTCCGCCGGGGTGACGGGCAGCAGGCCGCGCTCGGCGAAGACCTGCTTTGCGGCGAAGGTCGCGTTCAGCGCGCGCGGGAAACCGCAGTAGACGGCGGTGTGCAGCAGGGCCTCGACGATCTCCTGCGGGGAGAGGCCGACGTTCAGCGAGGCGTTGACGTGCACGCGGAGCTGGGGCTCGCAGCCGCCGAGCGCGGTGAGCATGCCCAGGGTGACCAACTGGCGGTCGCGGGGCGGCAGGCCCGGGCGGGCGTAGATCTCGCCGAAGCCCCAGGCGGCGACCTGGTGGGCGAGTTCGGGCGAGATGTCGGAGAGCGCGGCCAGGACGGCCTCGCCCGCGTCGCCGTCGATCCGGCCGAGGACCTCCAGGCCGTGGTCCAGGCGTTCCTGCCGGGTGGTCGCGGCGTCGGTAGCGGAGGCGCTGGTGGTGTTGACGGGGGTGGTGGGGTCGGTGGTCATGTCGGGGCTCCCGGGTCTCGTGTGCTTCCTGGTTGCGGTGCGAACGTGGGAAACAGTAGGAGTTGGAGTGTGCTCTAGGGCAAGCTGCCCGGCCGGGCGCCCGGCTGCTTGCCCGGCCGCGCGCCCGACCCGCCGACCCGCCGACCGGCCGAGCGGGCCCGGCGCCTCAGCCCGCCGAGCCGGTCAGCCCGCCGAGCCGATCAGGGCGTCGCCCATCGGGGTGCGCCGGTAGAGCACCGAGCGGCCCGCCCGGGCCCGGGAGAGCAGCCCGGCGGCGCGCAGCACGGCGAGGTGGTCGGCGACGGCGCCGGGGGCCTGCCCCAGGGACCGGGCCAGGTGGGTGGTGCTGGCGGGGCTGTCCAGGGCGGCCAGGATCCGGGCCCGGGACCGGCCGAGCAGCGCGGCCAGCGCCTCGGGCGGGACGGCGGACCCCGGCTCCCACAGCGCGGAGATGCCCCGGGCCGGGTAGATCAGCGTGCAGGGCCACGGCTCCTCGTGGTGCGCGGCGAAACCCGGCCAGACGAACACCGAGGGCACCAGCAGCAGCCCCCTGCCGCGCAGCGAATAGGTGGTCGTCTCGTCGAACGGCGGGATGTCGATGCCGCCGTCCCGCCAGCGGACGTTCTCGTGCAGCCCGGCCAGCGCCGCCGCCCACCCGCGCCGCCCCAACTCGCCCGCCCGGTGCACCACATCGCGTTCGCACAGGGCCCGCAGCTGCGGCCAGTCCCGGGCCAGCAGCTCGTGCCACGCCCGGTCCAGCGCCTCCGCGACCAGCCGGACGGCGTCCGGCGAGTCCAGCACCGCCCGGGCCTCCCGGTCGGTCTCCGGCCGGGCCGCCAGACAGGCGCGGATCTCGGCCCGGGCCGCCTCCGGCGGCGCCGCCAGGATCGCGGCCAGGTCGTCCGCCCAGGTCTGGTCCATGCCGCGCGGCGGAATGGCGATGAAGTCCGCCCCGAACCTCGGATTGTGCAACGCCAACGCCGCCCGCACCGCCGGATCCTCCCGCAGCCGGACGAACGCCGGCCGCAGCCGCTCCCGCCACCCCGGCGGCAACGCCCGCTCTCCGCCCCGGTCCAACAACCGCAGCAGGTTGGCGAGTTCGAACGCCGGGGAGAGCGCGAACCGGCTGCGCGCCAGGTCCTCCGCGGCGACCTCGTACCTCAGCACCGGCCGGCCTCCTCGCCGATCCGTGCCCGACACCGCTCCGGTCCGGCAGGTCCGGTCGGCCCTGCCGGTCCTGCCGGTCTTGGCGGGAAGGGGAGTTCGAGCGCGAAGCCGCAGCGCGCGGCGGCCCCGCGGCCCAGTGCCCCGCAACCCCCGCAGCCCCCGCCGGTCCGCGTTCGGGCCGGTGCGCGGGGCGGGCGCGGCGTACCGGCGAGTCCGTCCTGCGGCATGTGGCGGCCCTGCCTCTCCCCGTCGACTTCCGGTTCCCGGTTCCCGGCTTCCGGCCCGCCGCCTCCGGTCGGGCGCGGTACCCCGCGACCTTACGTCCTGGGACGAATCTCTCGCTCGCGCGGGGCTCCCGGGGCCAGGCTGCTCGGCATGACGACCTATCGCGAGGTGCTGGGCGATCCACGCTTCCGGCTGCTGTTCACCACCCGCACCCTCGGCATCGTCGGGGACTCGCTGCGGATCACCACCCTGGCCGTGCTGATCTACGCGGGCACCGGCTCCGCGCTGCTGAGCGCCGTCGCCTTCGGGATCGGGTTCCTGCCGCAACTGCTCGGTTCGATGCTGCTCGGTTCGCTCACCGACCGGCTGCGCCCCCGGCGGCTGATCGCCCTCGGCTACCTGCTGGACGGCGCCGCCGCGGCCCTGCTCGCGCTGGTCCGGCTGCCGGTCGCGGCCAGTCTGCTGCTGGTGGGCGTGGTCGCGGTGTTCACGCCGGTGTTCAACGGCGCCTCCAGCCGGTTGGTCGCGCAGACCCTGCACGGGGACGCGTACGTGCTGGGCCGGTCGCTGAGCAACGCCGCCTCCTCCGGCGCGCAACTGCTCGGCCTGGCCGGCGGCGGCATCACGGTCGCCCTGCTCGGACCGCGCGGCGCGCTGCTGGTCGCCGCCGGCCTGCACCTCGCCAACGCCCTGGCGATCCGCCTGCGCCTGCCCGATCTGCCGGCCCGGCGGCGGACCGACGGCTCGGTGGTGGGGCAGAGCTGGCGCGGCAACGGCGAACTGCTGCGCGGCACCGCCGTGCGCCGCCTGCTGCTGGCCCAGTGGCTGCCGTCCGCGGCGGTGACCGGGGCCGAGTCGCTGGTCGTCGCGTACGCCGGGGTGCGGGGCTTCCCGGCGGGCGGGTACGGCTTCCTGCTGGCCTGCCTGCCGATCGGGATGCTCGTGGGGGACGTGCTGGTCGGCCGCTTCGCCGCCCCCGCGACCCGGGAACGCCTGGTGGCGCCGCTGGCCGCGCTGACGGGCCTGCCGCTGCTGGTCTTCGCCCTGCCCGCCCCGCTCCCGCTGTGCGCCGCGGCCCTGCTGGTCGCCGGCTTCGGCTTCGCCTACGCGCTCGGCCTGCAACGCCCCTTCCTGGACGCGCTCCCCGCGGACGGCCAGGGCCAGGCGTTCACCCTGCTCGGCTCCGGCAACATGACCCTCCAGGGCGTCGGCCCCGCGCTGTTCGGCACCCTGGCGGTCCTCACCGGCACCGGCCCCGCGATGGCCGCCGCCGGCGCGGCTGCCGTCCTGGCCGCCCTGTGGATCGCCACCTGGTACCGCCCGGCCCGCGCCGGGGCCCCCACCGCCGCCCCCGAACCGGTGCGGGCGGCCTGAGCGGGGACGGCCCGCGCGGCCACTCCCCGGACGGGAGGGGGTCCGGGTCCTCCAGGACGGGGATGCAGGGCGACAGCAGCGGTTCCAGGTGCTCGGTCACCCGTCCGCGCACCATCCGCAGGACGCGGACATCCGCAGGACGCGGACCTCGTTCCACCGGTCGGGGTCCCCGTCGTCCGCACGCGCCCGCACGTCGAGCAGGTAGCGGCTGGTGATCTCCCGCCCCCGCCACCCGATCTCCTCGACGGCCTCCGGGGTGCGGGCCGGTTCACCGTCGTCATCGTCGGCGGCGGCGCTCGTCAGGACGCACGTCCAGCCGTGGCACTCGAACACGGCCGCAGCCTGACAGCGCCCCCGGACGGACCGTCAGGGCTTGAGGATCAGCCGGATCGGGTCGCCCTGCTTGGTGTGCAGGCGTTCCACGGCCTCGGCGGCCCGCTCCAGCGGGAGGACCTCGCTGACGGAGCGGGAGAAGTCCAGTCGGCCGCCCGCGGCGAGGGCGATGAGCTGGGGAACGGCGGCGTCCTCGGAGCCGTAGTGGCCGAGGATCTGCTGCTGGAGGTACGAGAAGCGGATGCTGTGCGTGATCGTCAGCGGCTTGTCGGTGAGCCCGACCAGCACCAGCCGACCGTGCGGCCCGAGCACCGTCATGGCCTGCTCGCGGACGGCGGGCACGCCGGCGAAGTCGAACGCGGCGGCCAGGCCCGCGCCGCCGGTGGCCGCGCCGATCTTGGCGGCGAGCTCGGGGTCGGCCGAGTCCAGGGCGAGGTCCGCGCCGAAGGCGAGGGCGCGCTCGCGGGCGGCCGGGGCCGGGTCGACGGCGACGATCGGGTTGGCGCCGATCGCGCGCAGCAGCTGCACGCCGTGCGCGCCCAGGCCGCCCACGCCCCAGACGCCGACCGGCTCGGCCGGGCGGACGCCGCCGGTGGTGGTCACCGCGCCCCACGGGGTGGAGACCGCGTCCGGGATGATCGAGCCCTGCTCGAACGGGATCGACTCGGGCAGCGCGAACAGCGTGTCGACCCGGGCCAGCGCGTACTCGGCCCAGCCGCCGTCGTAGTCCACGCCGCGCGTCCAGGTGATCCCGTCGCGCTTCTCGCCGGCCTGCAGCACCACCCGGTCGCCGACCTGCCAGCGGCCCGGCTCCGGGCCCGATTCGGCGACGGTGCCCGCGACTTCGTGGCCCAGCGTGACGCTCTCGCCGGGCAGGTACAGCGGGGTGAGGGTGCCGTCGATCAGGTGGACGTCGGACAGGCAGACGCCCGCCGCCTCGACCTTGACCAGCACCTGGCCGGGGCCGGGCACCGGACGCTCCACCTCCTCCACGCTCAGCGTGCGGGTGGGCAGGTGCAGGCGGACGGCGCGCATCGTAGCCATGGTCGGTCCTCTCCGGTCGACGGCAGGCGGCGAGCCGTCGTCGGCCTCGTTGCCGCGGGCGACACCCCGGGGGATATCGCAAGGTGACTTGCGTTGTCGAGGCTACGTCGCGGCCCGGTGCAACGCAAGGTGGCCTGCGTTAGGCTCCGGGTGTGCCCCAGGACGAGACTCCCCAGGTCAAGGCCGCCGCCCCGCTGCGCCGCCGCGGCGCCGCGATGCGCCGGGCCGTGCTCGACGCCACCGTGCGCCTGCTCGCCGAAGGCGGGCTGGAGGCCGCCAGCGTCGCGGCGGTCGCCGCCGCCGCCGGCGTCCACGAGACCTCGGTCTACCGGAACTGGGGCACCCGCGAACAACTGCTGCGCGAGGCGCTCGCCGACTACACCGACCAGGCCGTACCGCTGCCCGACACCGGCAGCCTGCGCGAGGACCTGCGCCAACTCCTCACCGCGCTCGGCGCGTTCCTCGACGCCCCGGAGGGCCCGGCCCTGCTGCACCTGAGCATCGCCCCCGCCAACGCCGAGACCCGCAGCGGGCGCGACGCCTACTGGGCCGACCGCCTCGCCCGCGCCGAGCGGCTCCTGCACCGGGCCGCCGCCCGCGGCGAGATCCGCCCCGACGCCGACCCCCGGGCCGCCGTCGAGGCCCTGATGAGCCCGCTGTTCGCCCGCCACCTGCTGCTCGGCGAACCCGTCACCCCCGACTACGTCACCGCCCTGGTCGACCTCGTCCTGGACGGCCTCGCCCCGCGCCGTCACCGCTAGGGTGAAGCGGTGACGACCCGGGTGATCGTGCTCAACGGCGGTTCCAGCAGCGGCAAGTCCAGCCTCGCGCGGGCGCTCCAGGCGGCGCTCCCGCGACCCTGGCTGGCCTTCGGCATCGACGACCTGGTCGAGGCCCTGCCCCCCGCCCTGCTGGAGGACGGCGACGGCGGTGGCGAAGGCGGCGACGGCATCGGGTTCGCCGCCGACGGCACCGTCTCCGTCGGCGACGGCTTCCGCGCCCTCGAAGCCGCCTGGATGGCGGGCGTCGCCGCCACCGCCCGGGCCGGGGCGCCGGTCGTCGTCGACGACGTGTTCCTCTCCGGAGCCGCCTCCCAACAGCGCTGGCGCGAGGCCCTGGACGGCCTGGACGTGCTCTGGGTCGGCGTCCGCTGCGACCCGGCCGAGGCCGCCGCCCGCGAGCGCGCCCGTGGCGACCGCGCCCCCGGCATGGCCGCCGACCAGGCCGAACGCGTCCACCTCGGCGTCCACTACGACCTCGAGGTCGACACCACCCGCACCCCGCCCGCCACCTGCGCCCGCACCGTCGCCGACCGGCTCGCGCAGCGCGGTTGACGCGCCGTCACCCGCGCCCGGCCGGTCAGTCGAAGCGGCGGGTCGCGGTGATCCCGCCGTCCACCGGCAGGGTCACCCCGGTGACGTACGAGGCGCGGTCGCTCAACAGCCACGCCGCGGCCTGCGCGACCTCCTCCGCCCGGGCCGGACGCCCCAGCGGGGTCGACCGGGCCACCAGCTCGTCGAAGGGCTCGCCGAGCGCGAAGAACCGCTCGGTGCCCGGCGTGCGCACCACGCCCGGCGCCACCGCGTTGACCCGGATGCCGTGCGGCGCGTAGTCCGCCACCGCCGCCCGCACCAGGCCGGTCAGCCCGTGCTTCGCGGCCTGCTGCACCCCGTCGCCGAACCCGCCGACCAGTGCCCCCACCCCCGAGTTGACCACCACCGCCCCGCCCCGCCCGCCCGCCACCAGCGCCGCCAGCTGCGCCCGCAGGCACAGCCAGGTGCCGCGCAGGTTCAGCGCGTGCACGGCGTCCCACTCGTCCTCGGCGCGCTCGCCCAACGGCGCGGGCGACAGACCGTTGCCCGCGTTGTCGAACGCCGCGTCCAAGCGGCCGTACCCGCGCAGCGCGGTCTCCACCAGCAGGTCCGCACCCGCCGCGGTGGTCAGGTCCACGGCCACCGCCACCGCCCGCGCCCCCCGCCCCCGCAGCTCGGCCGCCAGCGCCTCCACCTCGCCCCCGCTCCGCGCCGCCAGCACCAGCGCCGCTCCCTCCCGGGCGAACAGCCGCGCGGCGGCCGCCCCGATGCCGCGCCCCGCACCGGTGACGATCGTGACCTTGTCCTCGAGAAGTCCCATACCGGAGAGGCTGGTCCACCCCGCCCCGCCCCACCAGCGGCCACCCCGACCGGGGACCGCCGATCCGGGACCGGGCAGGTCCTGGCGGACCCCGGCCGGGCGTCGGTGCCGCAGTGCGCAGCGGCCGAGCCCGGGCGGTGGCGCACGCTGTCCCGGCGGGTTCCGGCTGCGCCGGTAGCCGGGACCCGGCAGGTCCTGGATGGGCGGCGGCGGGTGTGGCAGGGTGACGCGCATGTCCGAGACTCCGCTGGGGGCGTTCCTGCGCGCCCGTCGCGCCCGGCTGGCGCCGTCCGACGTCGGTCTGGCCGCGGGCGGTCGGCGGCGGACGCCCGGGTTGCGGCGGGAGGAGGTCGCGGCCCGGGCCGGGATCTCGCCGGACTACTACGCCCGGCTGGAGCAGGGGCGCCAGCGGGTGCCGACCGGGCCGGTGCTGGACGGGATCGCGGACGCCCTGCACCTCGCCGACGCCGAGCGGGCCTACCTGCACCGGCTGGCCGGGCTCCGCCGCACCCGGACGCCCGGCCCCCGCCCCGGTGCCGAGCGGCGGGAGACGGTCTCCGCGAGCACCCTGGCGCTGCTGGACACCCTGGACGCCGCCCCGGCGTTCGTCACCGGCCCGACCTTCGACCTGCTGGCCTGGAACCGGCCCGCCGCCCTGCTGATGGCCGAGCCCGCCCGCCGGCCGCCGCACGAACGGAACCTGCTGTGGCAGGTGTTCTGCTGCCCGTACGGCTCGCGCGGCGCCGACAACCACGCCCCCGAGCGGTCGATCGGTGCGGACCTGGTCGCCTCGCTGCGGGCGCACCACGTCGACCGGCCGGCCGACCGGGCGCTGGCCGAGCTGGTCGGGCGCTTCTCCGCGGCGAGCCCGGCCTTCGCCGCGCTGTGGTCGCAGCACCGGGCCGGCCCGCCGGGGCCCGGCCGCCTGCACGTGCGCCACCCCGCGCTGGACACCGACGTGCTGGAGTACACCGTCCTCGCGCTCCCCGAACCCGGCCGGTACGTCTTCGCCTGCCTGGCCCCGCCCGGCAGCCGGGCCCGCCGCGCCTTCGCCACCGCGCCTCCAGCACCGCGCGGCGGCGCCGGGTCCGTCAGCCGATGAGGGGCGCCAGGGCGCGGCACCAGGCGTGCAGGCGCTCGGGGGAGAGGCCGGGGACGAGCGCGGCCAGGGCGGCGATCCGCTCCCGCAGGGCCTCCGGGCCGGGGGCGCCCGCCAGCACCCAGTCGACCGCGTCGAAGTCCGGGTCGCCCCAGGACGGGCGGGGGTCGATCGCCACCAGGCGGCCGCCCGGCCCGGAGAGCACGTTGGACGGGTGCAGGTCGCCGTGCACGAGCCCGACCGGACCGCCGGAGGCCAGTTCCAGGGCCGCCGCCCGGTGCGCGGCCAGGCCGGTCCTGCCCCGGCGCCCGGCGAGGTCGAACACGAAGCCGACCCGGTCGGCCAGCGGCCGCAGCGCCGACTCCTCCTCCGGCGCGGCGGGGGAGCGCAAGTCCCGCAGCAGGGCGGCGAGTTCGGGAAGGCTCCAGCCGAGCCGCCGCACCGGCGTACCGGGCGGGACGTCCGCCAGCAGCAGGGCCCCGGCGGCCGGGTCGGCCGCCAGCAGGGGAACCACCGAGGGCACGGCCGCCCAGGCCCGCAGCGCCTCGGCCTCCTCGCGCGCGATCGCGGGCTCCGGCGTCAGCTTCAGCCACACCACGGCCCCGCCGACGCCCCGCACGCACCGGAACACCCGCGAGGTCCCGCCACCGCCCGCCGCGACCACCTCCAGCCCCCACCGCCCGGCCAGTTCGCGCACCAGGGCGGGCAGCGCGTCGCACCAGTCGGCCACCCCGGCCCCGAACCGGACGGCGAACCGCGCCCGGACCTCCGGCGGTACGCGCACCATTTCTTCCACCGGGTCATCCTACGGACCCGAGCCGGGCCGTCGGAGGGCGCCGCTAACCTGCGGGGCGTCGACATCCCGTCAACCGGCGAGGCCCACACGACCGTTCGTTTCGAAAGCGGGGAGCCGTCCGGGGCGGTGGCCGAACTCGCCGCGCTGGAGCGGTCGGTGGCCGTGCTCGGGCTGATCGAGGACGGCGACGAGCCCGAGGAGGAGCCCACCGACCCCCGGCTGTGGGCCTACCTGGAGCACTACCGGGCGGAGCGGCAGCCGGAGGGCTGACGGCGGGTCAGTGCGCGCCCACCGAGGTGATCTTGACGACGGCGCGCCCCTCCTCGTCGGAGCCGTACAGGTCGACCTCGGCGGAGATGCCCCAGTCGTGGTCGCCCTTCGGGTCGTCGAAGATCTGCCGGACGCGCCACAGGCCCTCGTCCTCGACCTCCTCGACCAGCAGCATCTTGGGGCCGCGCGCGTTCGGGCCGGTGAACAGGTCGTCGTACTCCTCCCAGTACCCGTCCATCGCGTCGGCCCAGCGGTCGGCGTTCCAGCCGTACTCGCCGTCGAGCTCGGCCAGCTCGTCGTAGTGCTCCAGCGCGCACAGCTCGACCCGGCGGAACAGCTCGTTGCGGACCAGGACGCGGAAGGCCCGGGCGTTGGCGGTGACCGGCGCGGGCTTGTCGTCCAGGCGGACCTCGCCGGCCTCCGGCTCGGTCGGGTTGGCCAGCGCCTCCCACTCGTCCAGCAGCGAGGAGTCGACCTGCCGGACGAGCTCGCCCAGCCAGGCGATGACGTCCTTCAGGTCGTCGGTCTTGATGTCGTCCGGGACGGTCTGCTCCAGGGCCTTGAACGCGCCCGCCAGGTAGCGCAGCACGATGCCCTCGGTGCGGGCCAGCTCGTAGAAGCCCACGTAGTCGGTGAAGGTCATCGCGCGCTCGTACAGGTCGCGCACCACGGACTTCGGCCGCAGCGGGTGGTCGCCGATCCACGGGTGCGCCCGGCGGTACACCTCGTAGGCGTGGCCGAGCTGCTCCTCCAGCGGCTTCGGGTAGCCGATCTCCTGGAGCCGGTTCATCCGCTCCTCGTACTCGACGCCGTCGCGCTTCATCTCCGCCACGGCCTCGCCGCGCGCCTTGTTCTCCTGCGAGGCGAGGATCTGCCGCGGGTCGTCGAGCGTCGCCTCCACCACCGAGACCACGTCCAGCGCGTACGAGGGCGACTCCGGGTCGAGCAGGTCGAAGGCGGCCAGCGCGAAGGTGGACAGCGGCTGGTTGAGCGCGAAGTTCTCCTGCAGGTCCAGGGTCAGCCGGGCGATGCGGCCCTCGGCGTCCGGCTCGTCGAACTGCTCGACCACGCCGCCCTCCCGCAGCGAGCGGTAGATGGCGATCGCGGCGCGGATGTGGCGGCGCTGCGCCGGGCGGTCCTCGTGGTTGTCGGTCAGCAGCTTGCGCATCGCCTCGAAGGCGTTGCCCGGCCGGCCGATCACCGACAGCAGCATCGCGTGGCTGACCTTGAACCGGGAGACCAGCGGCTCCGGGTCGGCCCCGATCAGGCGCTCGAAGGTCTCCTCCGTCCAGGACACGAAGCCGTCCGGGGCCTTCTTGCGGACCACCTTCTTGCGCTTCTTCGGGTCGTCCCCGGCCTTGGCCAGTGCCCGGTCGTTCTCCACCACGTGCTCCGGCGCCTGCGCCACCACCTGGCCGACGGTGTCGAACCCGGCGCGGCCCGCCCGTCCGGCGATCTGGTGGAACTCGCGGGCCCGCAGGATCCGCACCCGCTGCCCGTCGTACTTGGACAGCGCCGTGAACAGCACCGTGCGGATCGGCACGTTGACGCCCACCCCGAGGGTGTCGGTGCCGCAGATCACCTTCAGCAGGCCGGCCTGCGCCAGCCGCTCCACCAGGCGGCGGTACTTGGGCAGCATCCCGGCGTGGTGCACGCCGATGCCGTGCCGCACGTACCGGGACAGGTTGCGGCCGAACTTGGTGGTGAAGCGGAAGTTGCCGATCAGGGAGGCGATCGCCTCCTTCTCCTGCTTCGAGCACATGTTGATGCTCATCAGGGACTGCGCCCGCTCCACCGCCTCCTTCTGCGTGAAGTGGACGACGTACACCGGCGCCTGGCCGGTGTTCAGCAGCTCCTCCAGCGTGTCGTGCAGGTTGGTGCGCCGGTACTCGTAGAACAGCGGCACCGGGCGCGTCGCCGAGCGCACCACGGTGGTCGGGCGGCCGGTGCGGCGGGTCAGGTCCTCCTCGAAGCGGCGCACGTCGCCGAGGGTCGCCGACATCAGCAGGAACTGCACCTGCGGCAGCTCCAGGATCGGGATCTGCCAGGCCCAGCCGCGGTCCGGCTCGGCGTAGAAGTGGAACTCGTCCATCACGACCTGGCCGATGTCGGCGCGCGGGCCGTCGTGCAGGGCGATCTGGGCCAGCACCTCGGCGGTGCAGCAGATGATCGGCGCGGTCGGGTTCACCGAGGCGTCGCCGGTCATCATGCCGACCTGCTCGGTGCCGAAGACCTTGCACAGGTCGAAGAACTTCTCCGACACCAGCGCCTTGATCGGCGCGGTGTAGAACGTCCGCTTGCCCTCGGCCAGCGCGGCGAAGTGCGCGCCCGCCGCGACCAGCGACTTGCCCGAGCCGGTCGGCGTCGCCAGGATCACGTTGTTCCCGGAGACCAGCTCGATCAGCGCCTCCTCCTGGGCGGGGTAGAGGGTGATACCGCGCTCCGACGCCCACTCGGCGAAGGTCTCGAACAGCGAGTCGGGCGTGGCGGGCTTCGGCATCAGGTCCAGGAGGGTCACCCCGCTATCTTGCCCGTCCGGGATCACCGCGGGCAAAGCTCGCCCCCGCACCACCGTTCGCCCCCGCGCTCCGGCCGAACGAGTGGTTGCCCCGGGCGACCGGTACGTCACGCTGCGTGACGGAGATGATGCGGATCGATCGCCCCCGAACCGATCGGGCGGCGCGAAGCACCCGAAGGGCACCCATGCGCAAGCGAACCCTCGGCCTCGGCCTCGGCCTGGCCGCCACCCTGCTGGCCGTCGGGGCGGGCCCCGCCGCCGCCCTCGAACCGGAGACCGTCACCGCCGTCGGCTCCCCGAGCGGCGTCGAAGCCATCTGCCCGCAGGGCCTGACCCCCGGCGACGCCCACGTCGCCAACGGCGACGGCTCCCCGCTCGGCCCCGACCAGCGCTGGCGCATCACCACGATCGAGGGCGGACGGGGCAGCGCCGCCTGGATCGCCCCCTACGACGGCTCCCCGCCGCCGCCGGAGAGCATCTCGCTCACCGTCAGCTGCACCTGCTGACCGGTTCTCCGGCGGCCCTGGGCCGGTCTCACGGGCAGGTGACCACCTGGCCGGCCCAGGACAGGCCGCCGCCGAACGCGAACAGCAGCACCCGGGCGCCGGAGCGCAGCTCGCCGCGCTCCACCAGCTTCGCCAGCGCCAGCGGGACGGAGGCCGCCGAGGTGTTGCCGGAGTCCACCACGTCCCGGGCGATCACCGCGTCCTCGGACAGGCCGAGCTTCTGCACCAGCGACTCGATGATCCGCAGGTTCGCCTGGTGGGTCACCACCCCGTCCAGCTCCGCCGGGCTCAACCCGGCCGCCCGGCACGCCTGTTCGGCCAGCGCGGGCAGCTCGGTGGTCGCCCACCGGAACACCGCCTGGCCGTCCTGCTCGAACTGCGGGTGCCACGCGTCCAGCAGCCGCACCGCGCTCGCCCGGGTCGGGTCCGAGCCCCAGACCACCGGGCCGACCGCGCTGTCCGTGCCCCCGGTGGCGGACAGCACCGCCGCGCCCGCGCCGTCGCCCAGCAGGATGCAGCTGCGCCGGTCCGTCCAGTCGACCAGGTCCGACATCTTCTCCGCGCCGATCACCAGCGCGTGCTTCGCGGCGCCCGCCAGCAGCGAGTGGCTCGCCACCGACAGCGAGGTGCAGAAGCCCGCGCAGCCGTTGTTCAGGTCGAACGCCACGGCGGACGGGATGCCCAGTCGGCCCGCGACCTGCGCGGCGATCGACGGGCAGCGGTCCACCGCGCTGCAGGTGGCCACCGTGACCTGCCCGATGTCCGCCGGGTCCAGCCCGGAGGCGGCCAGCGCCTTCGCGGCCGCCCCCGCCGCCAGGTCGGTCACCGACTCGTCCGCCCCGGCGATCCGCCGGGTCACGATCCCGGTGCGCCGCCGGATCCACTCGTCGTTGGTGTCCACCATCGTCGCCAGCTCGTCGTTGGTGAGCACCCGGCTGGGCTGGTGGTGGCCGAGAGCGGCTATCCGGACTCCGGGCATGGCGTTCCCCTTCCGCGGCGGCACCCGACCGGTGCCGGGGGCGACGGCCTGGAATATAGCAACCGACCGATCGGAAGCTAAACGGCGGCCCGAAGGGTGGACGGGTGGAGTGCCGGACTCCGCCGGGCGCGGCCCCGCGCCGCTGGGCGGACGTGGCAGGCTGGGGCGGGCGGCGGAAGGGGAGGTGTCGGGCGATGGGTGACGGTCCCGTGCTGGAGGGGGAATGGACCAGGCTGGTCCCGACCGGGGAGGACGACCTGGACCTGCTGGCCGGCTGGTTCGCCGACCCGGCGTTCGTCGAGCACTGGGGCGGGGCGCCGCTGCCGCGCCGGGAGGTGGCCGAGAAGTACCTGGGGCGGCGCCGCCCGCGGGTCGAATCGTTCCTGGTCCGGGCCGACGGCGGGCCGGTGGGCTACGCCCAGTACTGGTGGTCCGGGCCGGACGGCGGCGGCATCGACCTGGTGCTGCTCCCGGCGGCCCGGGGCCGGGGCCTGGGGCCGGACGCCGCCCGGGCGCTGGTCGCCCACCTGCGCGGGGAGCTGGGGTGGCGCCGGGTGACGGTCGACCCGGAGCCGGGCAACGCCCGGGCCGTGCGCGCCTGGGAGAAGGCCGGCTTCCGGCGGGTGCCGGGCGGGGACGGGAACCTCCTGATGGAGCACCGCCCCGAGCCGTGACGCCCGGGCGTCCCCCGTCCGCCGGTCCTCGGGTCAGTCCGCCGGGTCGCCGGTGAAGGCGGCCGGGCCCGGGGCGGTGCGCGCCTCGGTGCGGCGGCGCAGCTCCGGCGGGCAGGCGGGGTTGCGGACGGCGGTGCACCGGACGTTCCGGTCGGGGTCGCGGGCGAGTTCGGCCAGCAGGTCGGCGGGTGCGTGCGGGTTCGAGGCCGCGGCCACCCGGACGGTCCGGACGTCCTCCGCCGCCCGCCACAGCGCGTCGACGTCGCCGGTCCGCCGGGTGGCGGCCCGCCGCACGAGCTCCGAAGGGTCGTCGAGCAGCCCGTCCACCAGGTCGGACGGCACCCGGGGGTGGGCGAGCACCGCGACGAGGACGTCGACGGCCTCGCTGGTCGCCAGCGCGCGCAGCAGGTGCTCCGGCAGGTCCTCCCGCAGGCGGGGACCGGTGCGCCGGCCGTAGTCGACGGTCCACTCGTCGGGGTGGTGCCGGTCGGGGGAGCGGAGCGTCCGGTCGCAGCCGGGCGTGAAGACGGCACGGCAGAGCGGCTCTCCCTCCGTGCCTCGCTCCGGGCGGTCCTCGGTGCGTTCCTCGGTGCGTTCCTCGGTGCGTTCCTCGGTGCGTTCCTCCACGGCGTCCTCCTGGGGCGGCGGTCGGGCAGCTATTAGCGTCAGATGGACGATAACATCTTTTCGTCGCTGTGACGAAAAGCGGGGGCGGCGCGGTCCGCCGCGCCCCCGGGGCGCACGACGTAGGATTCCGGGCCGGGGCGCGGATCGGTGGCGTCCGGACGAGCCGGAGCACGGAGGAGGAACGATGAGCCCGCGCAGCACCGTGGTCGAGGCCCGCCGGACCCGGGCCCGGATCATCGACCGGAGCGTCGCCCTCGCCTCGGTGGACGGGCTGGAAGGGCTGACCATCGGACGGCTGGCCGGTGACCTCGGGCTGTCCAAGGCGGGCGTGCTGGGGCACTTCGGCACCAAGGAAGCCCTCCAACTGGCCACCCTGGAACGGGCGTCCGCCCTCTTCACCGCCCTGGTGTGGGATCCGGCGGCGGCCGTCGACCCGGGCCTGCGCCGGCTGCGGGCGGTCTGCCAGAACTGGATCGACTACCTGGAGCACGCCCGCGAGGTCTTCCCCGGCGGCTGCCTGTTCACCACCGCCGCCGTCGAGTTCGACGCCCACGACGGGCCGGTCCGGCGCAACGTGGCCCGGCTGCTGATGGTCTGGCGCCGCCGGCTGGCCGGCGAGGTCCGGCTCGCCGTCGAAGCCGGCGACCTGTCCGCCGACACCGACCCCGAGCAGGTCGTCCACGAGCTGACCGGCATCTACCTGGCGCTCAACCAGGCCCTGCAACTGCTCCGCGACCCGCTCGCCGCCACCCGCACCCGCCGCGCCCTGGACCGCCTGCTGCCCGCCGTCGCCTGCTGAGCCCCCGACGGGCCGGGCCGCCGCGCGGGGTCAGAGGGTTCCGCCGCTGTAGTAGCCGCCGAGCCGGTCGCGGTAGGCCGGGTCGTCGCCGTGGTGGCCGCCGTCGCGGGCGGGCGAGTTCTTCACCTCGTCCCTGGTGCGGTCCAGGAACACGGTCCTCCCGTCGTGGTCGACCCGGGTGACGGTGCCGGCCGGGAGCAGCACCTCGCGGCCGAAGATCCACGGGCCGGTGTCGACCACGAGGTAGCCCGCGCCGACGTCCTCGGTGTGTCCGTCGACCTTGCCGATGTGGCCGTCGATCGCCTCGACCCGGTAACCCGTCAGGTCCGAGCCCGCGGTGTACCCCTCGGCACCCTCGTAGTCCCACAGTCCGTCGGCCACAGCCGCCTCCTCCGTCCGTCCACGTAGATCCCCCGGTGGGACCCGGCTGCCCCGGCGGCGCCCGGTCATGCCCCGGGCGGGGCGGGGCCGTGTGGCGTGCGGGTCCGGTGCCGCGCCGACGGGCTAGGGTCGGCGGATGGACGCACCTCCGGAGCAGGAACAGCCGTCCCCGCGCGGGCCGGACCGGCGCCGTCCCCGCCGCTGGCGGGAGGTCTCCCCCACCCGCCGCGGCCTGGTGCTGGCGTGGTGGGGCTTCACCCTCACCTTCGGCTTCCTGCGGCTGCTGACCTGGCTGATCCACATCGACGCCGCCGGCGTGGGCAACGTCTCGGCGGGCGGCGTCCACCTCCACCACTACGTGTGGGGCATCCTCGTCCTGATGATCGTCGGGGCGCTCGGCCTGGTCGAGCGGTCGCCGCGCTGGCGGACCTGGATGGGCCTGGCCTACGGCACCGGCACCGCGCTGATCGTCGACGAGACCGCCAACCTCGTCAATCTGAGCGACGTCTACTGGGAACACTCCGGCGGGATCAGCATCGCCGTCGCGCTCATCATCATCGGAGCCGTGGGCGGCGCCCTGGCCTTCACCCACCGGGACGAGTCCGGGCCGGGCGGGGCCGGGCCCGACGCGGGCGAGCCCGGCGAGAGCGAACCCGGGGAGAGCGAACCCGGGGAGAGCGAGCCCGGCGAGAGCGGGCTCGGCGAGAGCGGGCTCGGCGCGAAAAAGGAATGACCGGCGGAAAATCGGAGGAATGCGCGGGTCGGCCAATTTCCCGTTCCTCCCGCGTGGCACCCGGCCATTCGCCGCGGAACTCCTAGTCTCAACGCTCTGAAGCGCTACCGCGCCATTCCCCGCCGCGCCTTCGCGCCGTCGAGACGAGGAGTTACGGCCATGAGTCGTGTCGTCAGGGCAGCCCTGTTCCAGACCGCGTGGACGGGCGACAAGGAGACCATGCTCGCCGCCGCCGAACGCGCCGCGCGCGACGCCGCCGGGCAGGGCGCGCGGATCATCGGGTTCCAGGAGGTGTTCAACGCCCCGTACTTCTGCCAGGTGCAGGAACCCGAGCACTACGCCTGGGCCGAGCCCGTCCCGGACGGGCCCACGGTGCGGCGGATGCGGGCGCTGGCGAAGGAGCTCGGCATCGTGATCGTCGCGCCGGTGTACGAGATCGAGCAGGCCGGTTTCTACTACAACACCGCCGCCGTGATCGACGCCGACGGCAGTTACCTGGGCAAGTACCGCAAGCACCACATTCCGCAGGTGCACGGATTCTGGGAGAAGTACTACTTCAAGCCCGGAAACCTCGGCTGGCCGGTGTTCGACACCGCGGTCGGCAAGGTCGGCGTGTACATCTGCTACGACCGGCACTTCCCGGAGGGCTGGCGGGCGCTCGGCCTGGCCGGCGCCGAGATCGTCTACAACCCGTCGGCGACCAGCCGCGGCCTGTCCGGGTACCTGTGGCAGCTGGAGCAGCCCGCCGCCGCCGTCGCCAACGAGTACTTCGTCGCCGCGATCAACCGGGTCGGCGTCGAGGAGTACGGCGACGACGACTTCTACGGCACCAGCTACTTCGTCGACCCGCGCGGCCAGTTCGTCGGCGAGGTCGCCTCCGACAAGAGCGAGGAACTCGTCGTCCGCGACCTCGACCTCGGAACGATCGACGAGGTCCGCCGGCAGTGGGCGTTCTACCGGGACCGGCGCCCGGACGCCTACGGCCCGCTGACCGAGGGCTGAGCGCGGTGACCCGGACCCTGATCACCGGCGGACTGGTCGTCACCGCCGCCGAGGAGACGCACGCCGACGTGCTGGTCGAGGGCGGCAGGGTCGTCGCGCTCGCCCTGCCGGGCAGCCAGCGGTGGAGCGCCGACCGGGTGTTCGACGCGAGCGGGAAGTACGTCGTCCCCGGCGGCGTCGACGCGCACACCCACATGGAGATGCCGTTCGGCGGCACCCGCGCCTCCGACACCTTCGCCACCGGCACCCGGGCCGCCGCCTGGGGCGGCACCACCACCATCGTCGACTTCGCCGTCCAGCGCAGGGGCGGTTCGCTGCGCGCCGGGCTGGACGACTGGCATGCCAAGGCCGACGGCAACTGCGCGGTCGACTACGCCTTCCACATGATCGTCTCGGACGTCAACGAGCCGGTGCTGCGCGAACTCCCGGGCCTGGTCGGCGAGGGCGTCACCTCGTTCAAGCTGTTCATGGCCTACCCCGGCGTCTTCTACTCCGACGACGGACAGATCCTGCGCACCATGCAGCGGGCCGCCGACCTCGGCGCGCTCACCATGATGCACGCCGAGAACGGCCCCGCCATCGACGTCCTGGTCGAACAGGCCCTGGCCAGGGGCGAGACCGACCCCCGCCACCACGGCGAGGTGCGCAAGGCGCTGCTGGAGGCCGAGGCCACCCACCGGGCGATCCAACTCGCCCGCGTCGCCGGCGCGCCGCTGTACGTGGTGCACGTCTCCGCCCGCGAGGCGCTCGCCGAGATCGCCGCCGCCCGCGACCTCGGCCTGCCCGTCTTCGGCGAGACCTGCCCGCAGTACCTGTTCCTGTCCACCGACAACCTCGCCGAACCCGGCTTCGAGGGCGCCAAGTACGTCTGCTCCACCCCGCTGCGCCCCAAGGACCACCAGGCCGCGCTCTGGCGCGGCCTGCGCACCGACGACCTGCAGGTGGTCTCCACCGACCACTGCCCGTTCTGCTTCAAGGGGCAGAAGGAACTCGGCCGCGACGACTTCTCGAAGATCCCCAACGGCCTGCCCGGCGTCGAGCACCGGATGGACCTGCTCCACCAGGGCGTGGTCGAGGGCCGGATCAGCCGCACCCGCTGGATCGAACTCGCCTGCGCCGCCCCCGCCCGGATGTTCGGCCTCCACCCGCGCAAGGGCACCATCGCCCCCGGCTCCGACGCCGACCTGGTGATCTACGACCCGCACGCCGTGCAGACCCTCTCCGCCGCCACCCACCACATGGACGTCGACTACTCGGCGTACGAGGGTCGCACCCTCACCGGACGGGTCGAGACGGTGCTCTCCCGGGGCGAGGTGCTGCTCGACCGCGGCGACTACCTCGGCCGCCCCGGGCACGGCGCCTTCCTGCCCCGCTCCGCCTGCCAGTACCTCTGACACCCCTCTTCTCTTCCGCGAGGAGCCCCCGCAGTGGACTTCGGACTCGTCCTGCAGACCGACCCGCCGGCCGCGAAGGTCGTCGAACTGATGCGCCGCGCCGAACGGGCCGGCTTCAGCCACGGCTGGACCTTCGACTCCGCCGTCCTCTGGCAGGAGCCCTTCGTCATCCACAGCCGCATCCTGGAGCACACCGAACGACTCCGCGTCGGCCCGATGGTCACCAACCCCGGCACCCGCACCTGGGAGGTCACCGCCTCCACCTTCGCCACCCTCAACGACATGTACGGCAACCGGACGGTGTGCGGCATCGGCCGCGGCGACTCGGCGATGCGGGTGGCCGGACGCCGCCCCAACACGCTCGCCCGGCTCGGCGCCGCCATCGACGCCATCCGCGACCTCGCCGAGGGCCGGGAAGCCGAGGTCGACGGCAGCCCGGTCCGCATCCCCTGGATCGAGAACGGGAAGCTGCCCGTCTGGATGGCCGCCTACGGCCCCAAGGCGCTCGCCCTCGCCGGGCGGAAGGCCGACGGGTTCATCCTCCAACTCGCCGATCCCTACCTCACCGAACGGATGATCAAGGCCGTCCGCCGGGCCGCCGAGGAGGCCGGCCGCGACCCCGCCGCCGTCACCGTCTGCGTCGCCGCCCCCGCCTACGTCGGCGACGACCTCCAGCACGCCCGCGAGCAGTGCCGCTGGTTCGGCGGCATGGTCGGCAACCACGTCGCCGACCTGGTGGCGCGCTACGGCGAGCACTCCGGCATGGTCCCCGACGAACTGACCGACTACATCAAGGACCGCCAGGGGTACGACTACTCCCACCACGGGCGGGCCGACAACCCCGACACCGCCTTCGTGCCCGACGAGATCGTCGACCGCTTCTGCCTGCTCGGCCCGGTCTCCGCCCACGTCGAGAAGCTGCGCGCCCTGCGCGACCTGGGCGTCGACCAGTTCGCGCTGTACGCGATGCACGACGCGCGCGAGGCCGTCATCGACGCGTACGGGGCGCACGTCATCCCGGCGCTGGCCTGAGCACCCGCCGACTCCCCCGGAGGGGGCGGGGGGTGACCGGGCGTCAGCCGGCGGTGAACGCGGCCGCGTGCTCGGTCGCCCACTGGTGGAAGGTGCGCTCCGGGACGCCGAGCAGGGTGCGGGTGGTGTCGCCGATGGTGGCGGGGGTGGTGCTGGCGGCGGCCCAGAAGGAGAGCAGGGAGCCGACCAACGGGGCGGGCATGAAACGGCCCAACTGGCGTTCGGCCTCGGCCCGGGTGACCGTCTCGACCGGGACCGGCCGGCCCAGCACGTCGGCCAGCACGCCGACCTGCTCGCGCAGCGTCAGCCGCTGCCCGCCGGTGAGCGTGACGGCACGGCCGCGCAGCTCGGGGCCGGACAGCGCGGCCACCGCGACGTCGGCGACGTCCGCCGGGTGGACCGGGGCCAGGCTGGCCTCCGGGTAGGGGAGTTCGACCGGCAGGCCGGCGCCGATCGCCGCGCACCAGCCGAGCGCGTTGCTGGCGAAGGCGTCCGCCCGCAGCAGGGTGGTGGGCAGGCCGGAGACGGCCAGCGCCTGCTCGACCCGCAGGTTGTGCGCGCCCAGCGGGTCGCTCTCGGCGCCCGGCGCGAGCACCGAGGAGGAGGACAGCAGCACGACGTGCTCCACGCCGGCCGCCCGGGCGGCCGCGGTGAACGCGTCGATGCCCGCGGGCTCCGGGTACAGGAACACCTGGCGGACGCCCTCCAGCGCGGCGGCGAAGGTGGCGGGCCGGTTCAGCACCAGCTCGACGCCCACCACCCCGGCCGGGACGGCGAGTTCGGCCGGGCGGGCGCTGGCGGCGCGGACGGGCCGGCCGGCGGCGTGCAGCCGCTCCAGGACGGCGCGGCCGACCTTGCCGCGTGCGCCGGTGACGAGAACGGTCATGGGAACCCCCGGGAGAGAAGAGTGCGCGCGTTCGCTCGCAGATACATGCTGTCATGCACGTAATTGCGAAGCAACGCACTTATGTGTTCCCCCATGCACCTGGCCGGGGTTGCGCGCCTACCATGGGCGCATGACGAAGAACGAGGCCCACCGGCCGCACCCCGCGGCGGACGAACTGCTGGACGCCGTCGGCCCCGCCTTCGGCAAGCTGCGCCGCACCTCGCTGCTGGACGTCGAGCACCCCATCTCCGCCAAGGACCTCAGCCGCACCCTGGTGCTCAACCTCGTCCTGGAGCACACCCGCGACTCCGAGGCCGAGGTCACCGTCGGCGCGATCGCCGAACTCCTCGCCGTCGATCCCTCCGTCGCCAGCCGGATGGTCACCGACAACATCAAGGCCGGCTACCTGCTCCGCGCCGCCTCCCAGCACGACGGCCGCCGCACCGTCCTGCACCTCAGCCCCCGGGGCACCGAACTGATGGCCCGCTTCCGCCGCCACCAGCGCTCCGCGTTCGAGTACATCACCGCCGACTGGGCCGACGGCGAACGCCTGGAGTTCGCCCGCCTGATGCTCAAGTACGTCGACTCCCTGGACCGCCTGAAGGACCGCCGCCGCGACGGCTGACGCGACGGTCGGGGCGAAGGTCGGCGCGAAGGTCGGCGCGAGGGCCGAGGCGGATCGGGGCGCACCGTCGGCGGCGGCTGCCAGGATGGTGGGCATGGCCGAGACGATCACCTACCTGCGCGGGGACGCCACCGCGCCCCGGGGCAAGGGCCCGCGGGTCATCGCCCACGTCTGCAACGACCTCGGCGGCTGGGGCAAGGGATTCGTCCTCGCCCTCTCCCGCCGCTGGCCCGAACCCGAAGCCGCCTACCGCCGCTGGCACCGCGAGCGCTCCCGCAACGACTTCGCCCTCGGCGCCCTCCAGTTGGTCCAGGTCACCCCGCACCTCTGGGTCGCCAACATGATCGGCCAGCGCGGCACCCGCACCGCCCGCTCCACCGGTGTCCCCGTCCGCTACGAGGCGATCGACGCCGCGCTCGCCAGGCTCGCCCCCGAAGCCCGGCGCCTCGGCGCCTCCGTCCACATGCCCCGGATCGGCTGCGGCCTGGCCGGCGGCAAGTGGGAGCGGATCGAACCGCTGATCACCGCCCGCCTCACCGACCAGGGGATACCGGTGACGGTCTACGACCACGGGTAGCCGCGGCCTCCCCGCCCGGGACGGGCACGCCGTCCCGGGCGAACGCCCACCCCTCAGGGTCAGCGCCGCTCGTACAGGGCGCGGCCGATCCGGCGGCCCAGCAGCAGGTGGGCGAGCAGGGCGCCGAAGGTGTTGAGCAGCACGTCGTCCACGTCGAACGCCCGGCCCTCCACCAGGAGGCCCTGCGCCGCCTCGACCGTGACCATCACCAGCGCGGTCAGCGCCGTCGCGGCCAGGACGCTGCGCAGCCGGGGGAACAGCACCGGCAGCAGCACGCCGAACGGCATGCCCAGCAGGACGTTCCCGCCGACCTGCTGCACCGCGGCCCGGACGGCGGGCTGGTCCAGGTAGGCGCGGAGCGAGGCGCCGAGGTGGAAGTTGGGGTGCACCAGGCTCTGCGCGCCGGGCTCCGGCACCAGCGTCACCCGGGCCAGCCCGACCGCGAACACCACGGTCAGCACCAGGCCGGCCAGCAGGATCAGCCACCGGACGACGGCGGACACCGGCCCGGAACGGTGCAGGAACGGCTGCCCGGACCGCTCCGCCCGCCGGGCGGTGGGGACGGGCGCGGGCTCGACGGGCTCGGGCTCGACGGGTTCGGACTCGACGGGCTCGGGCCGTCGGGACAGCCGGTGCTTCCAGTGCTGCCAGTGCCACGGGGAGGCGCTCCCGCCCGCCGGGTCGATGCCCGCCCGCTCCGGCTTCCCCTGCCCGGCCTCCGCCGTCCGTCCGTTGCCCACCGTCGAGGTCCTCCCCTTCGCGCGTCCGATCCCCGGCTCCCCGTTCCGTGCCTGCGCCTGATACCCGGCGGCGGCGGCTCCATGCCGGGCGGTTCCGGCCCCCGGCGCGGCCGGGTCGCGCGCCGGGCCACCGGCGGGGAGACTCGCGGACATGGTTTCGACGGTGCAGAACGTGGCGATCGACTGTGCGGACGCCTACCGGTTGGCCCGGTTCTGGAGCGAGGTGACGGGCGGCCCGGTCGACCCGGAGTGCCGACCGGGCGACCGGGAGACGCAGGTGACCCCGGAGGGCGGGCCGGTGCTGTACTTCAACCAGGTGCCCGAGGCCAAGACGGTCAAGAACCGGGTCCACCTGTGCCTGCGCCCGGACGACACCGGGCGGGACGCGGAGGTGGCGCGCCTGCTGGCGCTCGGTGCCACCCTGGTCGGCGACCACCGCCACCCGGACGGCACGGGCTGGGCGGTGCTGGCCGACCCGGAGGGCAACGAGTTCTGCGTGCTGCGCAGCGCGGCGGAGCGGGCGGCGGGGGCCACCGGGGGCGCCGGGGCAGCCGGTGCTGCCGACGCGTGATGGGTACGTTGACATAGGTATCCATGCATACCTAAAGTGGGGCCCGTGCTCGACTCCAGCGCCCCCGGCGGCGACGCGGACCCCACGGCCTCCGTGCTCGTGGCGCTGCTGCCCGCCCTGAACCGGGCCCTGGAACGGCGGCTCGCGCGGGACTTCCCGCACCCGGCGCTCTCCGAGGGCCAGCTCGCCCTGCTGTGGCTGGTCGAGGAACGGCCCGGCACCACGGTGCGGGAGAGCGCGCGGGTGCTGCAGATGAAGCCGAACAACGTCAGCGCGCTGGTCTCCCAGCTCACCGAGCAGGGCCTGCTGGAACGCCGGGCGGACAGCGCGGACAAGCGGGTCGCCCACCTGCACCCGACGCCCCTCGCCCTGGGCCGCCTCGCCGAGGCGCGGGCCCTGAAGGAAGCGCACCTGACGCAGCTGCTCGCCGCCCTGACCGACGGCCAGCGCGGCGCGCTCGGCTCGGCCTGCGGCGCGCTGGAGGCGCTCACCGCGCTGCTGTACGCCGTCGACGGCGACAGCACCAGCGGCACCAGCACCGCCGGCTGACGAACCGCCGGCGTTCCTTCCATAGCCGTACCCGTAGCCGTACTCGTACTCGTACTCGTCCAGACAAGGCAGTTCCATGCCCGTTTCCCCGGCGGGGCACCCCGTCGTGCCCGCGCACTCCCCTCCCGCACCCGCTCCCGCATCCGCTCCCGGCGGGCCGCGCGCCAACCCGTGGCTGACCCTGGTGGCCGTGGCGGTCGGCCTGTTCATGGTGAACCTGGACGGCTCGGTGGTCTCGATCGCCAACCCGGAGATCGGCCGCGACCTGCACGCCTCCACCGCCGGGCTGCAGTGGGTCACCAACTCCTACCTGCTGGCGATGGCCGCGCTGCTGATCCTCGGCGGCAAGCTGGGCGACCGGTTCGGCCGCCGCACCTTCTACCTGGCGGGCGTCGCGGGCTTCGTGGTCGCCTCGGTGCTGATCGGCGTGGTCGGCTCGATCGGCGGCGTCATCGCCTTCCGCGCCCTGCAGGGCGTGTGCGCCGCGCTGCTGATCCCCAACACGCTCGGCCTGCTGCGCGCGGTCTTCCCGCCCCGGCAGTTCGGCACCGCGGTCGGCCTGTGGGCGATGGTCGCGTCCTGCTCGACCGCGCTCGGCCCGATCGTCGGCGGCCTGCTGGTCGAGCACGTCAACTGGGAGTCGGTGTTCTTCATCAACCTGCCGATCGGCCTGGCCGGCCTGGCGTTCGGCGCGCTGGTGCTGCCGCAGAGCCGGGACGCCGGCGGCCGGCACCGCTTCGACCTGCTGGGCGTGCTGCTGCTGGCGCTCGGCCTGGTCGCGCTGGTGTTCGGCGTGGTCAAGGGCGAGAGCTGGGGCTGGGGTTCGGCCGGCACGCTCGGCGCGATCGCGGCCGGCCTGGCGCTGCTGGCGCTGTTCGTCCGCCACGAGACGCGGGTCGAGCACCCGCTGCTGCCGATGCGGCTGTTCCGCAGCCCGGCGCTGGGCATCGGCACGGTGGTCACCGCGGTCAACTTCTTCATGCTGCTCGGCGTGATCTTCTTCCTGATGCTGTACCTGCAGAACGTCCGCGGCCTCACCCCCGTCCAGGCGGGCGTGCGGACCCTGCCGCTCAGCCTGGCCTCGGTGGTCGCCGCCCCGCTCGGCGCCGCGCTGACCGGACGCCTCGGCTCCCGCTTCACGATGCCGCTCGGCATGGCCCTGGAGGGCGTCGCCGCGCTCTGCCTGCTGACCTGGGACGCGCACTCGCCGTACGCGGCGATGTGGCCGCCGTTCGTGCTGATCGGCCTCGGCGTCGGCATGGTGATGTCGGCCTCCTCGGACGCCATCGTCGGCAGCGCCCCGGTGCGCGACGGCGGGGTGGCCAGCGGTCTGCAGTCCACCGCGCTGCAGGTCGGCGGCGCGCTCGGCACCTCCGTCCTGGTCTCGCTGATCGGCAGCCGGGTCGGCGCCACCCTGCCCGGCGCGCTCACCGCCGCGGGCGTCCCGGCCGACACCGCCGGGCAGTTGGCGTCCGCCAAGGACGCGGTGGCGATGGGCGTCGCCCCCGTCACCGGCACCATGCCCGCCGACCTGCGCGCCGCCGTCACCGAGGGCGCCCACCACGCCTTCCTGAACGGCGTGCACACCGCCGCCCTCACCACCGCCGTCCTGTGTGCCCTCGGCGCCCTGCTCGCCCTGGCGGGTCTGCCCAAGCGGCTCGCCGTGAAGGAGGACTGACGGAGGGTCAGGAAGTTCGCCGGCCGCCGGCCCGGCCGCCGCGAGCACCGGGGCCGCCCCTCCCGCACGGAGGGGCGGCCCCGGTCTTCCGGTGGGGGCCGGGTCTACGGGTACGCGACCAGGTTGGCCACGTTGGTGGTGGAGTTGGACGGGCCGCCGGTGGAGTTGATGACGTGGGCGATGGTGCCGGTGCCGCCGAGCGAGACGGTCACCATGTCGTGGAAGCGGACGCCGGAGCGATTCGGGGCCTCGAAGGAGTGGTCCTCGACCACGGCCGGGTTGACGTTGAAGTAGGCGTAGGAGCCCAGGCCCCAGGCCTCGTGCGTGCTGACGCCGGGGGCGACCTGGTAGGCCGGGTAGCCGCGGGTCGAACCGTTCGTCCAGGCGGCCTGGTTCGGCGGGTCGTAGGGCAGCTCGTTCTGGAAGAAGTAGGTGCGGCCGCCGTTGCCGTTCCAGATCACCTGGGTCTGCTGGTAGTGCTCGACGAACAGGCCGTACATGGTGACGTCGTCGCCGTTGACGACCAGCCCGTTGGCGGCGGTGTTGCTGGTCCAGCCGACCCCGCTGCCGTGGTCCGCGCGCCACAGCCACATGTGGTCGCCGATCACGTCGTCGGAGTTGACCACCAGCGACTGGGTGGCCTTGCCGACGCCCGCGCCGCCGATCCGGAAGAACACGTCGTGCAGCGAGGTCGGGTCCGCCGAGTGGTCGGCGGAGGAGCCGGCCGCGCCAATCTGCATCAGCACCGGCGAGTTGACCGTACCGGCGTCGATCAGCAGGCCGGCCAGCTTGACGCCGTCCACGTCCGCGACGTTCACGGCGGTGATCCCGTTGTCCGGGACGAGGGTGGCCAGGCCCAGGCCGAGCACCACGGTGTCGGCGCGGTTGACGTTCAGGGTCTGGTTCAGGTGGTAGACGCCCGGCGTGAACAGCAGGTTCTTGCCCTGCGCCAGCGCCGCGTTGATGTCGGCCGCGGTCGCGCCCGGCTTCACGATGAAGAACTGGTCGATCGGCAGCGAGCTGCCCGGCTGCGCGCCGCCCGCCCAGCTGGTGCCGGAGGTGTTCGAGCGCAGCGCCGGGACGAACACCTTGTAGGCGCCCGCGGAGTCGACGTACAGGAAGGGCTTCTCGCGGACCACCGGGGTCTGGCCCACGGTGGTGTACGGCGGGTTGGGGAAGGAGTTGGCGGGCGCGTTGACGGCGCCGACGAACACCATGTTCCAGTTGGAGCCCGTCCAGCTGCCCCACTGCGCGTTGCGCGAGAGCCACTGCTGCTGGGAGCCGGAGCGGACCTGGCCGTCGATCTTCGAGTCGGCGACGAAGCCGCCCGAGGACCAGCCGCCGTCGTCCAGTTGCAGGTTGCCGCGCACGTGCATCCGGCGGTACGGCGCGGCCTGGGAGACCGCCCAGCGGTCGGTGCCGCCGGTCGGGTTGACCGACAGGTTCTCGGCGGAGCGCCAGAAGTTCTGCGTCGCGTTGCCCTGGAACCAGTCCGCCTCGGCGTGCACCGCGCCGTTGATGGTGACGTCGTCGGGCGACAGGCCCAGGCCCGCGACCTGGGTGTAGAAGCCGACGTTGGCGTCCACGCCGTAGCTGCCGGGCTTGAACAGCAGGGCCTGGCGCTGGGCGCCGAACTGGTTGGTCTCCTGCTGGGCGAAGACCGCGTTCAGCTTGGCCTGGACGGTCGCGGCGGGCGTCGACGGGTCGAAGACGGTCACGTTGGGCCCGAAGTCGGGCGTGCCGGGCGGGTTCGTGACGGTGCTCCCGAAGGTGAAGGACTGCGCGGCGGTGCCGTTGCAGGTGTACTGCTGGAGCTGCACCGCGTCGGCGGTGGAGGCGCTCGGCACGTCCAGGCACTTGCCGCTGTTGCGGTTGACGAAGTGGTACGCGCCGCCCGCCTCGGCGACCGCCTGCCACTGCTGGTTCAGGCCGCCGCCGTACGTCCACAGCTGGACCTTGGCGGCGTCGGCGGTGGAGACGTCCGTGACGTCCAGCGCCTTCGAGGTGTCGTTCTGGTTGTTGATCCGGACGTAGCCGGTGCCGAGGTCCTGGACCTGCCACTGCTGGGCGGTGGTGCCGTTGCAGGCGTACTGCTGGACGGCGGTGCCGTCGGCGGTGGCCGCCGCGGCGGCGTCCACGCACTTGCCGGAGTTCTGCGCCACCAGGGTGGTCGCCCCGGTCGGGACGGCGGCCAGCGCGGACGGGGCCGGGGCCAACAGCGCCGTGGCGGAGGCCAGCAGGCCGGCCGTGGCGGTCAGCGGGAGGAACTTCCTGCTGCTGCGCATGGGGGTCGCTCCTTTCTCAGGTCGACGGGAGGTCAGGAGGGCAGGTTCCACTGCTGGTTGGCGCCGGCGAAGCAGTCCCAGACCTGCAGCCGGGTGCCGTTCGCGGAGGACGGGCCGGTGGCGTCCAGGCAGCGGCCGGAGGCCGGGTTCACCAGGGTCTTGTTCGCCTGCGCCTGCCACTGCTGCGCGCCGGTGCCGTTGCAGTCGTACAGCTGGGCCTGGGTGCCGTTGGCGGTGCCGCCGGAGGTCAGGTCCAGGCACTTGCCGAGCGCCCGGACCGTGCCGTCGGTGCCGACCGTCCACTGCTGGGCGGCGGTGCCGTTGCAGTCGTAGAGCTGCACCGCGGTGCCGTTGGCCGAGCTCGCGGCCGCCACGTCCACGCACTTGCCGCCGTAGCCGGTGATCTGCCCGGTGCGGCCGCTCGGCGGCGGGGTGGTGGAGCCGCCGGTGATCGCGTTGAAGGTCTTCGAGAACTGGTACGCCGACTGCGGGGTGCCGCTGCAACTGTCCGAGAGCGTGCCGGTGGTGGCGCACGCCTTGTCGCGGCCGACCGCCCAGAACGCGAGCAGCTGGATGCCCTTGGACGCGGCGAAGGACTCCAGGGTCTGCGCGTTGGCGGTGGAGAACACCTCGGAGGTGGTGTCGTTGACCCCGATCATCGGGGTGTTGCCCTCCATCGCCCACAGCTGCTCGGAGGTCTTGGACGTCCAGATCTGGCCCAGCTGGGTGTGCAGGCCGTTGGCGGCGCTGATCGCGGCCTGGCCCATGTCCATCGGCGAGCCGTAGTCCATCGTCATGATGTTGACCGCGTTGACGGTCAGCCCGCGGCTCTTGGCGTTGTTCAGCAGGCTGATCGAGTTGGGTTCGAGCCCCGAAGGACTCACCGGCAGCGTGTAGTTGACGTCCAGCCGCTTGCCCGCGGCCGCCTGGGCCTGCTGGAGCGCGGCCAGCGCCTGGTTGCGGCGGTCGTTGGCGGCGGTGTCGTTCAGCGCGCCGCCCTCGACGTCCAGGTCGATCCTGGTCAGGTTGAGCGCGTCCACCACCCGCTTGTACTGGGCCTGGAGGGTGGAGACGCTGGTGCACGCCTGGCCCAGCTCGGTGCCGGAGGCGCCGCCGAAGCTGGCGATCACGTCGCCGCCGGCCGCCCGGTGCGCGTTGATCGCGCTGGTCCAGCCGGCGTCCGTGATCGGGGTGTTGCCGTTGAAGGTGGCGTTGCAGCTGCCGTCGCTGATCACGAAGGCGAGGGTGACGTACTTCAGCCCGCCGCTGTTGCGGGCGTCCGCCAGGGTGTTCGGCGAGTTCCAGGTCTCCAGGTACGGCGCCGCGTAGTGCGCCGGGAAGCCGGGCCCGGCGTTGGCGGCGGCCGCGGCCTGGCCGGCGCCGGCCACCAGTAGGCCGGCCACCGTGGCGGGCAGCGCGACGGCGGCCGCCGCGGCGCGGAGGCGGGGGCGGGGGCGGAGGCGGGAGTTGCTGCGGGTGCGGATCAAGGCGGCTCCTCGTGGGGGACGACGTCCACTCGTTCATGAAGTGAACGCGAAGCGATGCCTGAGGGAGCGTCCGGAGTGGTCCGGGCAGGGCGGAACGTCCCCCTGACGGGGGATCAGTGGTGGTGGCCAACAGCCCTGTCGGCTCTGGTCTGGACCTTTTTCAAGACGTGAAGTTAGGGGCGTCTGCGCGGTCACGTCAACCCCCGTGCCTACAGGACTCGAAGGACGTGTGCGGAGCGGATGTTGGTGTTGACCGGCAGGTCGGGACGCGCCTAAATTGTATTTGCTGGCAAATATGAATCGTCGCGGCACCGGTCACGGGCCGCGCGGAACGGGGAGGCACGCACCATGGCCGAGGGCTTCGACCAGCACGTCATCGCACAGTTCCGGGCCAACGGTGGAAAGGTCGACGGCTTCTCCGACCTGCTACTGCTCACCACCGCCGGACGGCGCACCGGCCGACCCCGCACCACCCCGCTCGTCTACCGCGAGGACGCCGGGCGCTACCTGGTCTTCGGCTCCAACGGCGGCGCCCCGCAGCACCCGCTCTGGTACCGCAACCTGCTCGCCGCCGGCGGCGGCACCGCCGAACTCCCCGACGGCGCGGGCGGGATCGCCGCCCACTCGGTCCGCCCCGTCGAACTCGACCCCGACGAACGCGCCCGCCAGTACGCCGAACAGGCCCGCCGCGTCCCCGCCTTCGCCGAGTACGCCGGCCGGGCCGGCCGGGCCATCCCGGTCATCGCCCTGCACCCGCTCGACCTCTCCGGCGACCCCGGCCTGCCCGCCGCGATCGTCGCCGGGCTCCGGCTCCACCACGAGGACCTCCGCCGCCAACTCGCCGACCTGAACGGCCGGTTGGACGGCGCCGACCTGCACGGCCGGTTGGACGGTGCCGATCCCGCTCCCGGCCCCGACCTGGCGGCCCAGCTGCGCGCACGCTGCCTGAGCTTCTGCCACGGACTCGACATGCACCACATCCGCGAGGAGGGCGCGTTCACCGCCTTCCAGCGGCAGTACCCGCAACTCGCCCCCGTCATCGCCCGCCTGCGCGCCGACCACCGCACCGTCGCCGACGCGCTCGCCCGCTTCGAAGCGCACCTCGCCGCGCCCGGCGCCGACGACCCCGCCGCGCTGCGCGCCGAACTCGACCGGCTCACCGACGGTCTGGAGGCGCACTTCGCCTACGAGGAGGAACACCTGCTCGCCGTGTCCGCCCCGCACCCGGAGCGCTGACCGGCTGTCCGGTACCGTGAGGTCCGGCCCCGCAACCGCGGCGCCGGACCTCGACGCGTACCGCACGCGTACCGCACGCGCACCGTGCGTGCACTGACCCGGGAGGACGGATGACCGACCCGTCCGCTTCCGCCGCCGTCCCCGCTTCCGCTTCCGTCGGGGAGGGCCTGTCCGCGGACGACGCCGTCCGGGCGATGCTGCTGCTGATGCCCCGGGTCGCCGCCCGGGTCAAGCGGATCGCCGTCCCCGAGGCACTGGCCGGGTTCCACCTCGCGCCCCGGCACCTTTCACTGCTGGCCTACCTGGTCTTCGACGGCCCGATGCCGGTCGGCGCGCTCGCCGAACGACTCGAAGTCGCCCACACCACGGCCAGCCTGATGGTCGGCGACCTCACCCGCCAGGGCGTCCTGGAACGCCGCCCCGACCCGGCCGACCGTCGGCGCACCATCGTCTCGCTGACCGCCGACCCCGCCACCCGCACCGCCATCGAACGCTGGCTCGCCAACGGCGCCGTCTCCTGGCAGGCCGCCTTCGCCCCGCTCACCCCCGCCGAACGCGCGCTGTTCGTCCGGACCATGGCCGCCTACGAGCAGGGCGCGGCGGACGGCTCCTGACCGTCCGCCGGGCGACCCCGCGCGCCGGAACCGCTCGTCCGGCTCCTCCCACCGCTCCGGCACCCCCGCTGACCGGAGCACGCCGACCGGGCCTTCACCGTCGAACTACCGGTCTCCGAGTTCATCGACCTCATCGACCGCATGCGGGGCGCGCTGGGCGACACCGCACGGTAGGGGGAGGGGCTGAGGGCTGGGAGGGACGGGGCTGGGAGGGCGGGACGGTCAGCGGAGTGGGCCGCGGTTGAGCAGCAGGTTCCGGTGCTCTCCCACGGTCATCGGTCGGGGGTGCAGGACCGCTTCGGCGGCGTCGGCGTCGCCCGCGGCGGAGAGGGCGGTGGCGACCGACACGGCGAACGGCTGGGGCAGCCGGCTCGTCTCCCACAGCAGGGCTTCCAGCCGTCCGTGCTGACCGGCCCGCCGGAACCCGGTGACCAGCGCGGGGAACTCCTCGGGCGTCCGCGTCGAGGGGGCCAGGAGGACCAGTCGCTCGGCGACCGGGAACCGCCCGGTGGCGTGGAAGGACTTCACCACCGCACCGAGTTCGGCGGCCGGCCAGGCCCGGGCGACCGCCGACACCAGGTCGTCCGGTGAGATACCCGGGTGCTGGACCTGGTGCAGCGTCGGCAGCCACTCCGCCCGGAACCGGCCCTCGTCCGAGGGCTGCGAGCGGATCCAGTCGAGGAACGAAGCCTCGTCCGCGGACCCGGCCCAGGTGAGCGCTGCCACCGCCGCCACGACCGCGGCGAACGGCGGTGCCGCCCGCCGCTGCGGTACCGGGGCCGAGCGGCGGGCCACGACGGCGCGCACCCGGTGGGCGAACTGGGCGAACAGCGCCGCCCGCGCCGCGCTGACGGGAACGGCCCGCTGGGCGTGCGGGACCGGCGCGGGCGGTTCCTGGTCGGTGCCACCGGCCTCGAACGCGGCGGCCAGCGCGGTGAGCCGGCGCTCCTGCCCGGCGTCGCGCATCCCGGCGAGGACGGCGGGGATCTCGGCGCTCTCGCGGTGGGTGGGGATGCTGCGGACGATCTCGTTGGCGAGGTGCGGCAGCCGGGCGTTCTCGTAGGTGGCGAGCAGCGCACCGAGACCGGCGGCCGGCCAGGCCCGGGCCACCGCGCCGACCCAGGCGCTGGACTGGTAGCCACGGCCGTACCGGGCCAGCATCCGTTCCGGCGGCGGGAGTTGGCCGGCGGCGTGCAGGGTGCGGATCCAGTCGACGTACACCGACTCCTCGGCGTGCAGCCCGGGGCCCGGGACGGCGTCCGCCGGGAGCTGTGGTTGTTGGGGTTGGGGGTGAGGTCGTGGGGGCTGGCGGGGGAGCGGGGTCGTGGCCACCGCCGTGGCCACCGCTGTTGCCTTCACGGTGTCGGCGGGGAGCGTCTGTGTGGGTGCGGGTGCGGGCACTGTCGTGGGGGCGGGCGTGACCGCTGGTGCTGGTGCTGGTGCCGGCGCGGGCAGCGGGACGGTCACGGCCGTCGGCGGGGCGGCCGGTGGCCGCAGCCGGACGGTGTCCCGCCCCGTCGGCACGTCCGCGGCTCCGGAGGTCTCGGCGGAGAGGTGGCGGATCCGGTCGATGACCTCGGCGGCGGACCGGGGGCGCTCGTCCGGTTCCTTGGCGAGCAGGTCGAGGACCAGGCGGTCGAGCTCCGGGGGAAGCGGGCGGGGCGCCTCGGGGCCGGGCGGGCGGGCCGGTTCGGAGATGTGGCGCAGCATCAGCGGGACGGGGTCGCCGGTGCCGAACGGCGGCAGGCCGGTGAGGAACTCGAACAGGACGCAGCCGAGCGCGTACAAGTCACCCCGGTGGTCGCCGGAGCGGCCGTGGAAGCGCTCCGGCGGCATGTACGCCACGGTGCCCATCACCCGGCTGTGCGAGTCGGAGCGGCCCTCGCGGTACTTGGCGATGCCGAAGTCGAGGATCGTCAGCCTGCCGTTCCGGTCCAGGAACAGGTTGGCGGGCTTCAAGTCCCGGTGGACCACCCGCTCGGCGTGCGCGAACGCGAGCGCGTCGCAGAGCTGGAGCGTCCAGTTCACCGCCTCGGCGACCGGCGGCGGCCCGGCCGTCCGGAGCCGGACCGCCAGGTTGGTGCCGGTGAGCAGCTCCATCACCAGGTAGGCTGTCCCGTCGGGCTCGTGGCCGAGGTCGTGGACGGTGACGATGCCGGGGTGGGTGAGGCGGGCCGCGATCCGGGCCTCGTTGAGGAACAGTTCGGTGCCGCGCGGGTCGTACGGGTCGGCGTACAGCAGCTTGACGGCCACCCGGCGCTCCAGTGCCACGTCCCACCCGTGCCAGACCTCGCCCATCCCGCCGCGCCCGATCGGCTCGTCCAGCCGGTAGCGCGCGGCGAGCATCCGTCCTGCGGCCAAGAGTGCCTCCCCGGTCTCCCCGACCGGGGCGCGCCGTGGCGGGACACGGGGCGTGCGGGCCGGTCTGTCCGGGAATCTACCAGCCCGGCCGGGAGCCGGACCGCCGCCGTGGAACCGCTCCGGGCCCGCCGTTCGGGGGCGGCGAACACCGCGCCTGGCCCTACGGCCGGCGCTGTCGGCGGGGGGTGTTCGAATGGGCGGGTGCACGTAGCCGAACTGATCAGTAGTCTGCCCGAGACCCCGGTCGTCCTGGAGCGCTGCCGCGCCCTGGCGGTGCTGGACGCGATCCTGAGCCCGGTGTGGGAGGACAGGTACTACTCGTGCGACTCCCGGTGGGCGCCGAGGGAGACGATGGCCTCGATGCGGGACGGCTGCGGGAACGAGTACTCGATCGTCTTCACGGCGGCGGGCGCCTTCGCCCGCGGATTCGACCACGAGTCCGCGCTGAGCCCGGCCGGGCGGGGAGCGGCGGGGCCGTGGCCCGGGCTGCTCGGCGGGGTGCCGGAGGCGTTCCGGGCGCAGGTCGAGGAACCCGCGTTCTCCGACGGGGAGGGGTGGTTGGAGGCCACGGTCTGCTTCTGGCGTGAGGCGGCCGACACCGCCTGGCGGGCGAGCGAGCCCGCCCCCGTGCCGGGCGGCGGTGACGAGGACGGCGGCGCCGCCGGGCTGTTCGAACTGCTGCTGGACGGCCGCCCCGAGGCGTACCGGAGCTTCGCCGAGGAGTACTACGAGGTGGGCGTCGACCTCGAGGCCGTCCGTCACGTGTACGCCCAGCGGCCGCTCACCCGGGAGGTCGTGCGCGCGCTGAACCCGGAGCTGGACCTCACCGAGCTCGCCGAGGACATCGCGGAGATCGGCTACCCGACCGCCGGGTGAGGCCCCGCCAGCCGGACCTCCGGTCGGTGACCCTTCGGTGCCGGTGCGCAGGCCGTCGGCAGGTGGGCCCCCGGTATGTGGGCCTCCGGTATGTGGGCCTCCGACGGCGGGGTGTCGTGGCCCCTGGCGGAACGGCACGGCTCCAGCCGGGCGAAGTAGGCGAAGGGCGGCCCGATCAGCCCCGTGACGTGCAGCCCGGCGGCGTTGGCGTGGCGGGCCAGGGCGGTGCGGCGGACCTGGTGCCGGTCGAAGAACTCGCCGACCACGACCCGCCCGCCGGACCGCACCACCCGGCGCAGCTCCGTCAGCGTCGTGCCGGGATCCGGCGTCTCGCCGAGGGCGGTCACCAGGTACGCCGCGTCGAACGCGCCGTCGGGGAACGGCAGGGCGCCGGCGTCCGACCTGGTCGGGACGATGCCGGTGACGCCCTCCCGGGCGGCCCGGGCCATCACGTGGTCGAGCATCTCCTGCTGGACGTCGACCACGTCGAGCCGCCCTTCGGGGCCGAGCCGCGGTGCCGTCCGCAAGGACTGCAGCCCCGTGCCCGGCCCGATCTCCAGCACCCGCTCGCCGCGCTGCGGCCGTAGCAGCGACTCCAGCCGCCGCTGGCCGAGCAGCGGCAGCGGCAGGTCGAGCAGCCGGTGCTGCGCGTACGGGTAGGGCGCGGAGTCGAACGCCCACCAGGACCAGGCCGCCGCACCTGCGGCCGCCGCGGCCGCGCCCCAGCGCACCCCCGGCCTGCCGAGCACCGAACGAACACCCATCACCAGTTCCTCCACTTCCTGACGTCGCGTCATGTCGGCTGGCCGAAGCGGTGATCGAACCGGCTCGGCGTCGTCGGTCCCAAGGTTCGCCGATCGGGAAAGCCCTGTCTCTGAAGCCTCCTACCGTCTTTTCGGTGGTGCTGGATACACCATCAAGACGGAAGCCTGCATGGGGGACCCTCGGTACACGCACCGCTATCGTGACGGCATGCGAATCCTTACCCGTGCGGTCGAGCGGTTCGGCGGCGAACTCGGGGCGCCACGGCGGCACATCACCTTCCTGGCGGCCGGGGTGCCGGCGCAGGCGGCCGGGTTCTGCTGCGCGCTGCTCCTGCTGCCGGCGCTCCTGCCCACCGCCGTCCACCGCCTCCGCTTCCGGTCCCTGCTCGGCGTCGAGATACCGCGCCGCAGCGGCCCGCGGCCCGCGGTCCGCGGCCCGGCCGGGGCAGCCGGGCCGCCCGTCCGGCGTGGCGCCGGATCGCCTACCACCTGTTGGTCGGCCCGCTGGTCGGGGCGGGAGCGCCGGCCGTCCTGGCGCTGCTGCTCGCCGGCCTGGCGGCGTCCACCGCGCTGGCGTGGACGATGCTGCTCCCGCTGTCCTGGAAGGTCGCCCACCTCGGGTACACCACCTGGGCCGCCTGCCTCACCGTCACGGGCCTGGCCGCGCTCTGGGCCGACGCCAGGCCGGCGGGCCTCCTCCCCCGGGCCGACACCCGGGGTGCCACGGCCCTGCTCGGCCCGAGCCGCGCCGAGCGGCTCGAACAGCGGGTCGGACGACCTCGCCGCGAGCCGGGCCGGAGTGGTGGACGCGGCAGACCTCGAACGCCGCCGGATCGAACGGGACTTGCGCGACGGCGCCCAGCAGCGGCTGGTGGCGATGGCGGTCAACCTCGGCCTGGCCAAGGCCGCCCTCGGCGACGACCTCCCGGAGGCCGCCCGCCAGGTCATCGACACCGCCCACCAGGATGCCAAGGACGCCATCGCCGAGCTCGGCAACCTGGCCGGAAGCCCGTCGTCGTGCGGCGCGGCCGGGACGAGCAGGCGATGATCCGGGCCGCGGCCGCCACGGCCGCCCTGGCCGACCGGGTGCAGCGGGACGGCGCGGCCGCCACCCCCGGAGCACGCGGCTGAACCCGGTACGGCCGGCCCGCCGGGCCCGGACCGTCGGCGGCCGTCTTCGGCGGGCGCCGAGCGGTGTGGACGCGGTGAATCCTGCTGAGGGAAGGGAGTTGGCCTGTGGCAGGGTGTGCCGCATGCCCTTCAACCACAACGACCACTACCACCGCCTGCTGCTGCGCCACCTCCCGCCCGGCTGCCGCACCGCGCTGGACGTCGGTTGTGGAACGGGCCGCTTCGCCCGGCGGCTGGCCGCGTCGGGGATCGAGGTGGACGCGGTCGACCCCTCGGCGGAGGCGATCGAGGCGGCTCGGGCACTGGCCGCCGTGGGGGCGGACGGCCGGGCGCCGAGGTTCCGGCACGCCGACGTCACCCGGGTCGAACTGCCCCGGGCGCACTACGACTTCATCTCCTGCCTGGCCAGCCTCCACCACATGCCGTTCGAGACCGTTCGGACGCTGCGGGAGTCGCTGGCGCCCGGCGGGGTCCTGGTGGTGCTCGGCTGCTACCCGGAGGAGTCCCGGACGGACTGGCTGTGGAGCCTGGCCGCCGTCCCCGTCAACGCGGCCGCGCGCACCGCCGTCGCGCTCGCCGAACGGATCCGCGGCACCCGCCCGGCCGGCCCCGACGCGGTCCGGGCACCGGTGGCGCCGCCGATGATGACCTACGCGCGGACGCGGCGGGAAGCCGCCGGACTGCTGCCCGGCGCCAGGATGCGGCGGCTCCTGTTCTGGCGGTACCTGCTGGTCTTCCGCGCCCCGGCCGGCGCCGACAGCGGGCACGCGCCGGCGCCTGGCGGGGACGGTGCCGACGCCCGCCCCCAGCGCCGCGACGGGTGAAGGCCGCCCGACTCGGTACCAGGGCGGCCCGGCCGCAGCCCTTCCCGTCACGGGAGGTCCCCGTGACCGTGCACGCCCGTCCGGTCGCCGCCATCCGGGCCGCCGAGACGATGACCGGCCTGCTGGCCCGGGCGGGGCGGCGGCGGTTGGTGCAGCGGGGCGACGAAGCGGTGGCGTTCCGGGAGGAAGCGGTGGCGGTCCGGGAGTAGGGCCGGGCGGCTCCCGGATAGGCCGTCGCGGAGGCCGGGCTCCCGGCGGGCGCCACCGCGTCGCACGCCCTGCGGGCGGTGGACCGGGCCGGGGCCGCGGACCCCGTCTGAGCGGGCGTTTCCCGACTCGGCGGCCCGTTTTCCGCTGTCCGGCGCGCTGGACGCACCCGGACGGGACCGGGGCCGTGCGCCCCGGACCGACGGGGGCACGGGACGCGGCGTGCGGGGCGCGGCGGGCTGGCGGGATCTTGGCGGTCGTAGGCGCTCACGCCACTCGTGGGGCGGGCGCGCGGGCCGCGAGACTGGAGCCGTCGCCGACCGGGGCAACCGGGACGGCCCACCGGAACCCCGGCTCCCGGCCCGGAGCCCCCGCACCACCACGAGCACCGCCAGAAACGAGGCACCCCCATGTCCGCCACCGCCGTCACCAGCGCCGTCCTGAACGTCCCCGCCGCCGCCCCGGCCGAGGCCGCGGCCCACTACGCGGCCCGGCTCGCCTTCGAGGCGGACGTCTCCGACGTCCACGCCGACCTGGCCTCCGGCGTGCCCGGCATCGTGGTGGTCGACACCCGCAGCGAGGCCGCCTGGGACCAGGGCCGCATCCCCGGCGCCGTCCACCTGCCCACCGCGCGGATCGCCGAGCTGGCGCCGGGGACGATCGACCCGTTCCTGACCGTGGTCACCTACTGCTGGGGCCCCGGTTGCAACGGCGCCACCCGCGCCGCGCTGGCCTTCGCCCGGCTCGGCTACCGCGTCAAGGAGATGCTCGGCGGCTTCGAGTACTGGGCCCGCGAGGGCTTCGCGTACGACACCGCCGCCGGCAGCGAGCAGCGCCCGGTCGACGACCTGACCGCCCCGCGCTCGGGCATCTCCTGCGCCTGCTGAACTCCCGGTACGCAGGCGTTCAGGCGCCCGGGCGCCCGGATGCTCAGGCGCCCGGACACTCAGGCGCGGTACCCAACCGTCGCCGTCTCGACGAAGGCGCGGACCAGCGGGTCGTTGCGGTCCGCGTCCCACGCCACCACCACCCGGCTCGGCTCCAGGTCGACCAGCGGCACCACCGCCAGCTCGGCGGGCAGCTCGTGCCCGAGCGGCGCCAGGCCCACCGTGCCGTTCCACAGGACGGACTGCAGGCACTCCTGGACGCCCCGCACCACCGGCCCCTCGCGCGGGGCGCCGCCGTGCCAGTACGCCTGCCAGAGCGGATCCGTGCCCGGCGGGAACCTGAACCAGCGCCGGTCGGCCAGCTCGGCCAGCCACAGCCGCTCGTGGCGGGCCAGCGGGTCGTCCGCGCGCACCACCGCGCCCACCGGATCGGCCCGCAGCGTGCGCACCGCCAGCCCGGCCCCGTCGAACGGCGCCCGGGTGAGCGCGACGTCCACCAGCCCGGCGCGCAGCCCGCAGGTCGGGTCGGTCAGGTCGGTCTCCCGCACCCGGACGTCGACGTCCGGACGGCTGCGGCGGAAGGCGGCCGCCGACCGGAACACGCCCGGGTCGGTGCCGTCGCCCAGGATGCCGACGGTGATGCCCGCGCTCCCGGCCGCCGCGCCCACCCGCAGCCGGGCCCGCTCGGCCCCGGCGAGCAGCGCCCGCGCCTCCTCCAGCAGCACCGCGCCCGCCGGGGTGAGCGCGACCCCGGCCGGCGAGCGGACCAGCAGCGCGGCCCCGAGGTCGGCCTCCAGCTGCCGGACCGCCCGGCTCAGCGGCGGCTGGCTGATGTGCAGGCGGCGGGCGGCCCGGCCGAAGTGCAGCTCCTCGGCGACCGCCACGAAGTACCGCAGTGTCCGTAGCTCCACGCTGCGACGATACCCATCCGGTACCGGCGGCCCGGAACGGGTCTTGGACAGCCGCCCGGCCCCGGCGGTGGACTCGTCGGGGCGCGGCCGACCGGGCCCGCGCCACCGACGCCCACGCACGGGAACCACGGGAGCCATGAGAATCGCCTACTGGATCGTCGCCGGACCGCTCGCCCTCTTCTACCTCTACGCGGGCGCGCTGAAAGCACTGCGCAGCCCCGACCGGCTCCGCCCGATGATGGCCTGGGTCGACCGCGTCCCGCTGCCCGCCCTGCGCGCCCTGGGCGGCCTCGAACTGCTCGGCGCCGCCGGCCTGCTCCTGCCCACCGCCCTCGTCGCCTGGCCCGCCCCGGCCGCGGCGACCGGCCTCCTGCTGCTGCAGGTCGGCGCCGTCCCGGTGCACCTGACCGGCGGGGACCGCCGCATCGGCCTCAACCTCGCGCTGCTCACCGCCGCGGCCGCGGCCCTGTGGCTGTCCCTCGCCTGACGCTCGTCCGGCCGGGGCGCCCGGGGCCGCCGCCGGGTGCGGCGCGGGGGAGCGGGAGACCACGCCGCATGCGGATCGACGTGGCGGAAGGACCGGACGAGGGCACCGAGGAGGAGTTGGGGGCGCTGGCGGCGGAGGGGCACGAGCAGATCGAGCGGCTCGCCGGGGCGCACGCGCGGTGGGGGCTGGGGACGGCCGACCGGTGGGGGCTGGACCAGCGGACCGGGCTGATCACCCGGACGTTCCGGACCGGACGGCCGTCGCGCCCGCGCAGATCCTGGCGAGCTGGAGCCCGCGCGGGGAGAGCTGGATGTGGTCCTGGGCCGACGAGAGCATCCTGCCCGAGCTGAGCCGGGACGCCCGCGCCGTCCGCGACCGGGCCGAGGCCAGGGGCTACGGGGCGCTCGCCGCCCCGGCGCTCGGGGCCGACGTCGAGACCGCCTCCGCACTGGCCGCGATCGCCGTCCGGGTCACCCGGGCCACCGGGTTCTACCGGGGCCCGGGCGCCCGCTCGGACGCGATCATCACCTTCGGCCCCGTCACCCTCACCCGGGCGGACGGCTCCACCCGCACCGTCGAGGTCGGGTGAGATCCCGGTCGGGTGAGACCCCGGCCGGACGGGACCGGGCCGGGCGGGACCGGGCCGGGCGGGGAGCGGGCCGGAAACAAATGAGTTGGCCGGACGGCGGCGGGTTGCTACTGTTCGGAGCGCCGTGACCGGAAGCGAGGAGGTGAGTTCCCGATGAGAGCTGGATCGAGGCGGGTGCTCCCCCCTTCCCCCACGGTGTAACGACTGACACAGGTGTCGTCGGGAGCGCCCGCGTGAGAACGCAAGCACTCCTGAGAGGCGAAAGCCATGAACACCGTGCAGATCACCCGGGTCGACGAGACCCAGTGGAAGGCCCTCGCCGACGACGTGGTCGTCGGCCACGGCGATGTCTTCGCGCGCCCCGACGGCCGACGGTTCGTCAGCATCGACGTGTGGGACGACGCCGCCTTCGAACCGCTGGCCACCGCGATGCTCGCCGCCCTGCCCGCCCCGCTCCGCACCCTGCTCGCGGGGGACGACACCGGTGCCCTCTCCCGCTGGGAGCGGGCCGGGTTTGTCCTCGAGCGGCAGGAATGGGAATATCTCCTGTCCACTGACGTTGTTATCCCCAGCCCCACCCCGGGCGTCACCGTCCTGCCCGCCGGAACGGCCGACGAGTCCGAACTCCGACTGCTGGACCGGGAGATCCGCGCCGAGGTCGCGGCCGGCCCCGGCTGGCACACCATGCCCGCCGAGGTTCGACCCGGTCCGCCGGGGGACACTCTGATCGACCCGTCCCTGTACGCCGTCGCTGTCCACGAAGGCCGGTACGCGGGCCTGGTCCGGGTGGTCCGCCCCCGGGGCCGGGGCCCCGCCCGGATCGGGCTGCTCGCGGTCCGTGCCGCCCACCAGCGGTGCGGCCTCGGCCGCTCCCTGCTCGCCCACGCCCTGCACGCCCTGCACGAAACCGGTACCACCACCGCCCGTACCGAGGTCGACCAGTCCCGCACCGCCGCCGTCACCCTCCTGGAGGGCTTCGGCGCCGAACGGACGGGTCACCTCCTGCACCTGGTCCACCCCTGACGGACACTCCTGTCAGAGACTCCTGACAGACACCCAGTTTTCCCACCAGAGAATCGAGATCCCTTGCCCCGCGTATCAAAAGGCCTGGAACTGGAAGGCACCGTCCTCGAGTGCCTGCGCAACGCCACCTTCAAGGTGGAACTGCAGAACGGCCACCACGTGCTCGCCCACATCAGCGGAAAGATCCGCAAGAACTACATCAAGATCCTTCCGTTCGACCGCGTCCTGGTCGAGCTCAGCCCGTACGACCTGACCAGGGGTCGCATCATGTACCGCTACCGCAACTGACCAGGCGTCACCCCCGAGGCGCCGGCGCCTCGGCGCAGGTCCCCACCAGGTGGGCGATCTCCTGGGCCTGCCAGGCGCCGTAGCCGTGCCGGCCGGTGAAACCCCGCCGGATCCCCTCGAACACGGCCCGGCCGCGCGGATCGCCGTACAGCGCCAGCGCGCCCGCGGCCTTGACCCGCACCAGCGTGTCGGAGTCGTCCAGCAGACCGGTGAGCACCGCGCGGACCTCGGGCGTGTCCAGGCCCGCGCGGTGCCGCGCGCGGTACAGCGCGTCGGCGACGGCGATCCGGGCCTCCGGCCGCGGGTCGGCGGCGCGGGCCAGGACGAACGCGAGGACGTCCGGGCCCGCGCCGCCGCCGTGCTGCGCGACGGCCCGCAGCGGCGTTCCGGCGGCCGCCCGGCGGACCTCCGGGTCCGGGTGGCCGGTGTACCGCAGCGCGGTCCGGCAGTCGTCCCAGCCGTGTGCGTCCAGTGCGTGCAGGAGCACGCGCAGGGCGTACGGATCGTCCTCGGTGTCCAGCAGCGGGCGCAGGAAGGCGACGGCGTCCGCCGAGAAGCCGGGGGCGTCGTCGTCCGCGAGGACGTTCAGGCCGGGGTGCAGGTGCCGCAGCGCGTCGAGGGCGAAGCGGCGCTGTTCCACCGACCGGGCGTCGGACACCCGCGCGCACGCCCAGTCGAACAGCGCGCGGTCGCTCCGGAGGGCCAGGGCGAACAGCGACTCCTCCCAGTCCCCGCTGCCCGGTGCGGCGTGCACCAGGGCGCGGGCCATCAGCACCTCGGGTTCGCGGTGCACGCCGAGCGCGTGCTCCACCGCCGTCACCACGCCGCGCCAGGACACCGGAGCGCCGGGGTCGGCGGCGATCGCGGCCTCGGCGGTCCGCAGCGCGCGGCGGTGCGGAGAACCGAGCGCCGCCCGGTCCCCGCGCCCCTCCAGCAGGCACCCGAGGAGCTCCGCCAGACCCTGCCGCGCCGCCCAGTCGACCGGGTCGACGCCGTCCGCCCACGGGAGGGAGGCGTCCACGCCCCGGTTGCCGACCAGCTCCCACGCCGCCCTCGTCCAGCCGGCCCGGGCGACGGCCTCCAGCAGGAGCGTCCCGGTCGGGCCGGACAGCTCCGCGTCGGGCACCTCGCCGAGCAGGACGAGGAACGGGTACTCGTCGCCGCGCGCGATCGCGGCCGTCAGCGGGGAGGTGTCCACCGGGCGAGTGTGGCGCCCCGCCCCGGTCCGGGCGAGCGGTTTTCGAGCGGTGTCAGGGCGGTGTCAGGGCGGTGCCGGGACGGTTCCCGAGCGGCTCCAGGACGCCTCCCGGGCAGGAGGGGCCGGAGCGGGGAGTGTGGGACGCCGCACATCGGGGCGGAGCGCGTTGCCCCGGCCTCGCGGAGGGTGACAGAGTGCCGGGCATGGCGGGAGACGCGCAGGTCAGGGAAGAGGCCACGGCACCGGACCGGGTGTTCGACTGGCTGGACGAGGCCGCGGCCGTCCGCGAGGAGGCCGGGCTGACCAGGCGGCTGCGCAGCCGCCCGGCCGACGACCCGGTGCTGGACCTGGCCTCCAACGACTACCTGGGGCTGACCCGCCACCCGGCGGTGACCGCCGCCGCGGCCGAGGCCGCGCTCCGCTGGGGCGGCGGCGCGACCGGCTCCCGGCTGGTCACCGGCACCACCGAGGCGCACACCGCGCTGGAGCGCGAACTCGCCGAGTTCTGCGGCTACCAGGCCGCCCTGGTGTTCTCCTCCGGCTACACCGCCAACCTCGCCGTGCTCACCGCGCTCGCCGGGCCGGACACCCTGATCGTCTCCGACGCCCACAACCACGCCTCACTGATCGACGGTTGCCGCCTGGCCAGGGGCCGGGTCACCCGCGCCGCGCACTGCGACCCCGCGTCGGTGCGCGAGGCCCTCGCCGGCCGCGCCGAACCGCGCGCCCTGGTGGTCACCGACTCGGTGTTCTCGGTCGACGGCAACGCCGCCCCGCTCGCCGCGCACCTCGCCGCCGCCCGGCGGCACGGCGCCGCGCTGGTCATCGACGACGCGCACGGCCTGGGCGTGCTCGGCCCCGGCGGCGCGGGCGCCGGAGCCGCCGCCGGCATCGCCGGACAGCCCGACGTGGTCGCCACCGCGACGCTCTCCAAGTCCCTCGGCTCCCAGGGCGGCGTCGTCCTCGGCCCCGAGCGGGTGATCCGCCACCTGGTCTCGGCCGCGCGCACCTTCATCTTCGACACCGGCCTCGCCCCCGCCGCCGTCGGTGCCGCCCTCGCCGCGCTGCGCCTGCTGCGCGCCGAACCCGGCCGGGCCGCCGACGCCCTGCGGGTGGCCCGCGAACTCGCCGACCGGCTCGGCGAGTCCGGCCTGGACGCCTCCGCCCCCGACGGCGCCGTGGTCTCCGTCCGCGCCGACGACCCCGAGCACGCCGTGCGCTGGGCCGCCGCCTGCCGGGACGAGGGCCTGGCCGTCGGCTGCTTCCGGCCCCCGTCCGTCCCCGACGGCGTCCCGCGCCTGCGGCTGACCGCCCGCGCCGACCTGACGGACGAGCAGATCGCCTTCGCGGTCGGCGTGGTGCTCAAGACCCGCTGAGCGGGCGGGCCGCCGGAACCGGCCCGCCCGCAGGGGGCGCGGTCAGTTGAAGACGACCTGGTCGACCGTCCAGAACGCCGAGTTGGTGCCCGTGTAGCGGAACTGGAACCTGGCCGTCGACGCCCCCGCCGGGACGGCGACGTCCAGGTGCTCGACCGTGTTCAGGTCGGCCCGGTAGGACTTCACCGGCTGCGCGGCGCCGCCGTCGAAGGACACGTACACGTCGCCGGTCTGCGGGCCGTCCACCTCGTAGTCGGTGGCGAAGGACAGCGTGCCGCGGGTGCGGCCCGCCACCGGGTAGGCCGGGCTGACCAGCGTCGAGTCGAACTGGCCGGTGCCGTGCGACTTGTCGTCCCACTCGTCGGAGTCCGCGACCGCGAACACGTCGCGCGCCCGGACGTTGGTCTCCCGGCTCTGGCCCGGCTGCGCCGCCGTCCAGAACTCGTCGGTGGCGAACGCCCAGCCGCGCCACTCGGTGACGCCGCCGGAGGGCATCCGCGAGTTGTCGATGCTCCAGCCGGCCGGCGGGGTGTGGGTGAAGCCCTTGACCGCCGAGCCGATGCCGGTCTCGTCGACCCGGGTCCGCAGGCTCGGCCGCAGCGCGTCGAACCCGTCCGGCACGATCTCGTCCACCGGCCTGCCGTCCAGGCCCCAGGCCGGGTCGACCGGCGCGCCCTGGTGCTTGAGCACGGTCGGCGCGATGTCCACCGGCTTGACGTCGTAGCGGTGCGCCCCGGCGGGGTAGCCCCGGCCGTTCAGGACCATCCAGGTCTGGCGCTCGTTGGCGGTGTTGCCGCCGTGGCCGCCCGCGTCGGTGTGGCCGTGGTCGGTGGTGACCACCACCATCCAGTCCTCGGCGGCGTACGTGGCGCGGGTCTCGAGCGCGGCCAGCACCTGCCCGACCAGGCCGTCCGCGCCGTGGATCGCGGCCAGGTACTGGCTGGACGCGCCGCCGTACGAGTGCCCGGCCTCGTCCACCTCGTCGAAGTGCAGGAACACCGAGTCCGGGTTGCCGTGCGCCAGGTAGTCGGCGGCGTCGGAGGCGGTCTTCGCGTCGTTCTCGCTCTCCGGGATCCGCAGGTCGGCGGTGCCGTTGAAGACGTTGGCGGTGATCGGGTTCCAGGAGCCGATCACCAGCGTCGATTCGGCCCGGTCGGCCGCCTCCAGCCGGCTCGCGTAGTCCGGGTACAGGTCGAAGCGCGAACCGGTGAAGTTGTTGTCCAGCACCCTGTGCTTGTCCGGCCACACGCCGGTGGCGATGGTCGACCAGCCCGGGCCGGAGAGCGTCGGCGCCAACGGGTCGGCGTACAGGTCGGAGGTCGCCGTGGTGCCGGAGGCGATCAGCGACTTCAGGTTCGGCGCGTCCGCCGCGAGCAGCTTGTCGTACCGGGTGCCGTCGATGCCGATCACCAGCGTCTTGGCCTGCTTGCTGCCGTTCGGCAGACCGTTGTACGCGCCGGTGGCGGCCGAGGCGGACGAGGTGCCCAGCGGCACCAGCGCGGCCGCGACGACGGCCGCGGCGGAGAGGGAAAGGGCTTTGGCGGAACGGGAGTTGCGCACGGGGGCTCCCAACGGGAAAGCGAAACGGTGCGGTTGCACCGGCAACCGAGGATGGGCCGGGCGGACGAGCGCGAGCCCGCAGCCAGTCCACGCTTGTATGAACAAGTGTCAAAATCCAGTCCAGACACGTTATCCGTCCGTGATGTTCCGTCGGTGCTCGACCGGAACGGGAGGAGGGGCGGACGGGCGCTCGATACCCTGGGTCGGTGGACCACCGCACCCCCCGCACACCCCCCGCCCCCGCCCGGTCCGGCGTCCCCGAGCACGGGCGGGTGCCCAAGTACTACCTGGTCAAGGCCGAGATCCAGGAACTGATCGGCGAGTTGGCGCCGGGCGGGCGGCTCCCCACCGAAGCCGACCTGGCCGAGCGGTACGGCGTCGCCCGGGCCACCGTCCGCCAGGCCCTGCGCGACCTGCTGGTCGAAGGACGGCTGCGCCGCCAGGGGCGCGGGACGGTGGTGGCCGGCGCCAAGATCGAACAGCCGCTGTCGCCGGCCAGCTACACCGAGGGCGTCACCCGCCAGGGCCTGCGCCCCGGCCGCACCCTGATCGCCCTGGACCGGCAGCCCGCCGACCCCGTGCTGGCCGACCGCCTCGCCGTCCCGCCCGGCGAACCGCTCTGGCACCTCGAACGGGTGCTGCGCGCCGACGAGGAACGCGTCGGCCTGGAGTCCACCTACCTGCCGGTGACCCGCGCCCCGGAACTGGCGGACGGGTTCGACCCGGCCGGCTCGCTCTACGGCTACCTGCGCGGACGCGGCGTCCACCTCGCCGGAGCCGAGGAGCGGATCGAAACGGTGCTCGCCACCCCGCGCGAGGCCCTGCTGATCGGCACCCCGCCCGCCCTGCCGATGCTGCTGCTGCACCGCCGCAGCCGGGACGCCGACGGCCGCCCGCTGGAACTCGTCCGCACCCTCTACCGGGGCGACAGGTTCAGCTTCACCCTCGACCTGACCGCACCCACCACCGACTGACCCGGCCCGGCCGGCCGCCGCGCCGGGGGTGTCAGGGACGGATGGCGACGGCGCCGTAGCAGGAGGCGCCGGCGTCGGTGATGTGCTCGGTGTCGTCCTCGGGGGAGGGGTTCCAGCGGGGGGTGGCGACGATGCCCGGGTCGAGGACGTCCCAACCGGTGAAGAAGCGGCCGAACTCCTCGCTGGTGCAGGCCGCGACGGGGGTGCCGGCGGCGGTGTAGACCTGGATCAGCCGGGCGGTCTCGTCGGGGGCGAAGTCCGGGGTGAGGTGGCTCATCACCAGGGCGGATCCGCTGGGCAGCCGGGCCTTGAGCCCTTCGGTGATCCGGTGGGCCTCGTCCGGGACGAAGTGCAGCAGCGCGTTCATGCTGAGCGCGATCGGCCGGTCGAAGTCGAGGGTGCGGGCGGCGGCCTCCAGCAGGGCCTCGGGCTCGCGCACGTCGGCCTGGACGTAGGCGGTGACGCCCTGTTCGGTGCCGCGCAGCAGGGCCTGGGCGTGCAGCAGCACGATCGGGTCGTTGTCGGCGTAGACCACCGCGGCGTCGGGTGCGACCCGCTGGGCGACCTCGTGCAGGTTCGGGGAGGTGGGGATGCCGGTGCCGATGTCGAGGAACTGCCGGATGCCGGCCTCGGCGAGCCGACGGGTGGTGCGGCGCATGAAGGCGCGGTTGGCGCGGGCGGCGGAGCGGGCGTACGGGAAGACGGCCAGGGCGCGGCCGGCGGCCTCCCGGTCGGCGGGGAAGTTGGTGGTGCCGCCCAGGTAGAAGTCGTACATGCGGGCCGAGTGCGCCAGGTGGATGTCGAGGCTGACCTCGACCTCGTCGGTCCGCTCGCGTGCGTCTGCCATGGGCTCCCCCTGATCGTCCGTCACTGCGCCCACTATGCCCACACGGGTGAACGGACAATCAAGGGTGCGGACTTCACCCGGTGGGGTACCACGACGAACCGATCGGAAGTGATCAACCGACGGTCGGAACCGGTCGGGGCGCCAGATAGGCAGCTTTTCGGCTGGAACGACTTATGTCTGATCTTGAAACCTCTTGGGCCGGATTACCATCTCGGTACCTGATTCGCCTTAATGTTCCTCCAGGGGAAGCGAGTTCCCGCAGTGGCGCGCTGCCGGCAGGCGGTCCGGTGGCGCCGGGGAGGAGTCGGGCGCGTGAACGAAAGTGACTGGGCGGTGGGGGACCGGCACCGTCTGACGTTCGACGCGTTCTGCGACACCCACCACAGGACGTGGTCCGGCTTCGCCGGCACCCGCCTGCGCGACAGCGACGCGCGCGAGGCCGTGGAGACCGCCAAGGGCCGGGTGTGGCAGGAGTGGCCGTGGATCCTGCGCGAGCAGTTCCCGGCGTTCCAGGCCTGGACGATCCTCAAGGAGGAGGTCGGCGCGGCCCTGCTGCGCCGGATGATGGACGGCCAACCGCCGCCCTCCCCGGGGTTCGTCCCGCTCTGGGTCCACGCGGTGCGGGCCGCCGCCGAGCGGGCGCACCACCTGCCGGAGGCCGACGGCAGCCACGAGCGGCTGTACGCTGCGCTGTGCGGACTGTCCGAACGGCGCCACGACGTGGTCGTGCTCCGCTACCTGCTCGGCCTGACGGACGCCCAGATCGCCGACTGCCTGGCCACCACCGAGGCCAACGTGCGCTCCACCGCGGGCCAGGCCCTCGACCGCCTGGCCACCGCCCTCGGCGCCCGCGGCGAGCGGCAGCGGTGAACCGGCGGCACGTCCCGGACGGGCGGTACGGGCCGAGCGGGCGACGGCCGGGAAGAAGAAGAGGAAGAGGGCGAAGAGGCGGAGCACCGATGAGCGGGCAGCACGGATGACCAGGGGAACACCGACGAGCGCCGGACACGACGGCCTGCACTCGCCCGTCCGGGCGCCCCGACCGCGCCCCGACGACACCGGCGTGTCCTGGGACCGGCTGCTGACCGCGCCGCGCCCCTTCCCCTCCGAGCACCTGCAGGCCGCCCACGAACTCGACCTCGCCACCACCCTGGTCCTCGCGATGCCGACCGCCGCCGCCTCGCTCGACCTGCTCGTCAACGACCGGCGGATCCACCCCGAGGGGGCACTCGTCCTGGGCGCCCTGCTGCACGCGGCCCACCACCGCGACGGCGCCCAGTTCTGGTGGCAGTTCGCGGCCGGCGGCGGCTCGTACACCGCCGCGTCCTGCCTGAGCCTGCTGCACCGCAGCCTCGGCGAGTTCCTGGACGCCGAGGTCTGGCGCCGCCAGGCCGAGACGCTGGCCACCGGCCCCCGCCCCCCGCGGCCGGTGCTGGGCTGCCGCGACGCGCTGCTCCCGTCCGCGGTGCTCGCCGAGATCCTCGCACTGTGCCACGAGGGGTTGGACGTGAAGCTCCCGCCCCGGCTGGCCGCGGTGATCCACCAGCTCCCGGTCGACTGCGACGACCCCGAGTACGGCGAACTCCCGCAGGTGAGCAGCACCCTGGTCCGTGACCTGGCCGGCCGGGGCCGAGACCTGGCCGGCCGGTAGGGCCGGGCGCCACGACCGACCGGACCGGGGCGCGCGAACGGGTTCCGGCGCCCGCCGCCGGGCCGGGCGGCGACGAGGTGTTCGGGGCGAGGGTGCACGGCTTCGCGCTCGACGCCCCGCTGACCGCCGCCGAGGTCGCCGACCTCCGGTCGCGGCTGGACGTCGACCTGTCCGAGGACTACCGCTCGTTCCTGCCGCACGTCGGAGCCGGCGGGGCCGCTCCGGCCCACGGCCTCCTCCCGGTGCGGCGCGGAGGTTCCACCGGCCGGTACTGGGCGGGCGGACTCCTCGAACCCGTCGGGCCGGGCGTGTTCGCCGAGCCGTTCCCGGGCGGGGCGGATCCGGCGGCCACGGTGGCGATCCCGGCCGGACGGCCGTCGGCGGAGGATTTCGACCGCCTCGCCGATCTCGACGCGGCCCTCGACGCGTGGGAGGAACGCCTGGTCGAGGTGGAGTGCGACCGCACCGCACAGCCGGGGCGCTCGGCCTGTGCGACGAGGGCTGCAGGTCGCCGGTGCTGCTGGTGGTCGTTGGCACCTCGGGTGGCTCGCCGTCGCGGAGGCCGCCTGCGGCCCGGGCCGCAGGCCACAGGACCGGACCGGGCCCGCGGAATCGGTCGTCCAGGAGGCCCGGGCCGCCGTGCGGGACCGGGTTTCGTCGCGCGGCGCCGGGACGGATGCGGGGGCGGGCTCCGGGGCGGAGGTTCCGCAAGAGGCACGGCGACGGGCGAAACATTGCAACGGGCCCGTGAAAAGCGTGCGTTGTCTGTCCGCGGTCGATTGCGGGCCGCTCCGGCGCGCCCGTAGGTTCACCGTCAGCGCGCCGCGCACGATCCGCCCGGCCGGGGACGCCCGCCGACTCGCACCGCCTGCCGCCACCCCTCCAGTGGACTCCAGCGCATCCAGCGACTTCAGCGAAAGGGCCTGCACGCCATGAGTCGGAACCCCGAACCTCCCCGTGACGAAGCCAAGTTGGGCCGTCGCGGCTTCCTGGCCGGCGCCGCTTCGGTGGCCGCCGCGACCGCGCTGCCGCTGGCCCTCGGGGCCCGCAGCGCCGCCGCCGCGGCCGGCGCCCGGCCCAACATCCTGGTGATCCTCACCGACGACCAGCCCAAGCAGACCGAGTGGGCCACCCCCAAGACGGTGGACTGGCTGGTCGGGCACGGCGTGCGGTTCACCTCCGGGCACGTCACCACGCCGCTGTGCGCGCCGTCCCGCTCGTCGATCTTCAGCGGGCAGTACGCGCACCACCACGGCGTCCGCGACAACGGGCACCCGTACAACCTCGACCAGCACGACACGATCCAGCGGGCGCTGCGCCAGGCCGGATACCGCACCGGCCTGTTCGGCAAGTACCTGAACGCCTGGCAGCCGGCCGACAACCCGCCGCACTTCGAGGAGTGGCTGCTGTCCGCACCGGTGGTCTACAGCGACGGCCAGTACAACGACAACGGCACCGTGCGCACCATCCCCGGCTACTCGACCTCGGTGATCCGCGACCACGCGCTGGCCTTCCTCGACAAGGCCGCCACCGACCCGCGCCCCTGGTTCGCGTTCGTCGCCCCGAAGGCCTCGCACGAGCCCAACACGCCCGAGCCCAAGTACGCCGACACCACCGTTCCGGCCTGGAACGGCCGCCCCTCCGTCGACGAGGCCGACCGCAGCGACAAGCCGCAGTGGATCCAGGACGCCACCGCCACCCTCGCCACCGCCCGGCAGCTGCGGGCCCGCCAACTGCGCACCCTGCTCTCGGTGGACGACGCCGTGCAGGCGCTGCACGACAAGCTGGCCGCGCTCGGGCAGCTGAACAACACGCTGGTGATCTACCTCGGCGACAACGGCTACACCTGGGCCGACCACGGCTGGTCGAAGAAGTCGGTGCCCTACCTGCCCTCCGTCGAGGTGCCGTTCTACCTCTCCTGGCCGGCCGGCGGACTCGGCGCGGGCAGCCCCGTCGACCACCGGATCGTGGCCAACATCGACCTCGCCCCGACCATCCTGGAGGCCGCCGGGATCACCCCCGACTGGGCGCTCGACGGGCACTCGCTGCTCGGCACGCACAGCCGCGACCACCTGCTGGTCGAGTACTGGGAGCAGGGCGTCCACCAGGCCGGGCGGCCGCACACCTGGTCCTCGTACCTGTCGAAGACCGAGCAGTACACCGAGTACTACAAGCTGCACACCGACGCGGACGGCCTGCCCGTCGGCACCGGCGAGGTCGCCTTCCGCGAGTACTACGACCTGGACGCCGACCCGTACCAGCTGGTCAACAAGCTGTACCAGGCCACGCCCGCGCAGGAGCAGGCGCTCGGCGTCCCGGCCCTCGCGGCCGCCCTCGCCGCCGAGCGCACGGCCTGACCGCCACCGCCCGGCGCGTTCCCCGCGAAGCCCGGCCGGTCGCCTCCCGGTGGCCGGCCGGACCCACCCGCACCCACCCGCACCCGCGCCCGCACCACCCGAACCGAAGAGGCCGCCATGCTCTCCTGCTGCACCCCCGGGCACGAGCCCGCCGACCTCGGCCTGCCCGCCCCGTCGCCGCTGCCCGCCCTGACCCTGCAAGCCGCGCCCGCCGCACCTGCCGCGCCCGCCGCCCCGTCGCCCGCCGCGCTGCGGGCCACCCGGGGGCTGCTGGAGCTGCCCGGCGGGGTGTTCCTGATGGGCGGGCAGGACCCGGACGGGATCCCGGGCGACGGGGAGGGGCCCGTCCGCGAGGTGCGGCTCGCACCGTTCGCGATCGCCGCGACCACCGTCACCAACGCCGAGTTCGCGTCCTTCGTCCGGGAGACCGGACACGTCACCGACGCCGAGCGCTTCGGCTCCAGCTTCGTCTTCGAGGGCTTCCTCACCGACCGGCTGCGGGCCGCCTCTCCCCGGGTCGCCGCCACCCCGTGGTGGCGGGCCGTCGAGGGTGCCACCTGGCGCGCGCCCGAGGGGCCCGGCAGCGACTTCGCCGCCCGCCAGCAGCACCCCGTGGTGCACGTCTCCTGGAACGACGCGCGGGCGTACTGCGCCTGGTCCGGCACCCGGCTGCCCACCGAGGCCCAGTGGGAGTACGCGGCGCGCGGCGGCGGCAGCGGCACCCGCTACCCGTGGGGCGACGAACTCGCCCCCGGCGGACGGGAGATGCTCAACATCTGGCAGGGCGACTTCCCGAGCCGCAACACCGGCCGGCACCGCTCCACCGCGCCCGTCCGCTCCTACCGCCCCAACGGGTACGGCCTGTACAACGTGCTGGGGAACGTCTGGGAGTGGTGCGCCGACCACTTCAGCGCCGACCACCACCGCCCCGACACGCCCGCCACCCGCCACGACCCGCTCGGCCCGCCCACCGGCACCGCCCGGGTGATGCGCGGCGGCTCCCACATGTGCCACGCCTCCTACTGCAACCGCTACCGGCTGGCCGCCCGCTCCTCGAACACCCCCGACAGCTCCAGCGGGAACATCGGCTTCCGCGTGGCCCGCTGAACACCCGCCACAGCCGGTCGGCACCCGCCGGCGCCCGACAACGCCCGCCGGTGCCGGGCAACGCCCGCCGAAGGCCCGTCGAGGGTTCCCCGGGAGCGGCCGGGCCGCACCCTTGACCGGCCCTTGCCGGGTCGGCGAGGGCATGTCGCGGGATCGCCCCGCGGTCCTAGCGTCCTGCCGCCGAGCTGAAACCGGCCGCGACACCACACCCCATCGGTGCCGCCGGCCGTCCCCCACCAACCCCGGCTCGGTGGGAGGAAACCCGATGAACCGCAAGACCGCTCTGGCGGCAGCTGTTGCGGCCGCCCTCACCCTGGGCACCGTGGCGGTGGCGAGTTCCCAGTCCCCCGCACTGGCCAGCGGCACCGCCGCGAACGGTGCCGGCTTCCAGGCGATGACCCCGGTGGGTCGCGTCGCGGTCATGGAGCAGGCGGAGAAGGAGGCCAAGGGGCTCGCCAAGAGCCTGGGCCTCGGGCCGGACGAGCGCCTGCTGCCCAAGGACGTGATGGTCGACAACGACGGCTCCCGGCACGTGCGCTACGACCGCACCTACCGCGGCCTGCCGGTGATCGGCGGCGACCTGGTGGTGCACCACGACAAGAACGGCAAGACCACCTCGACGACCTGGGCCCACCAGGGCGCGATCAAGGTGGCGGGCGTGACGCCCAAGCTGTCCGACAAGGACGCCTCGGCCACCGCCGTGCGCAGCGCCAAGCACGTCAAGCAGGCCCGCACCACCAACCTCGACACCAGCCAGCTGGTGGTCTGGGCGGTCGGCAAGGTCCCGGTGCTGGCCTACCGCAACACCGTCACCGGCGCCGGTGACGCGGGCGCCGACTCCCGCGAGGCCGTCCTGGTGGACGCCGCCAGCGGCGCGGTGCTGGACCAGTACGAGGTCAACCAGACCGTCTCCGGCAGCGGCAACGGCGTCAACGTCGGCCAGGTCACCATCGAGACCAGCCAGGGCGGCAGCGGCTACACCCTGACCGACGCGCTGCACGGCTCCACCGTCGTCTACGACTCGTACAACAGCCCGCAGTCGAACCCCGCGCAGAACGCCCGGACGTTCTCCAAGTCGACCAACTCCTGGGGAAACGGCTCCACTTCGAGCCGCGAGAGCGCCGCAGTGGACGCCTCCTACGGTCTGGCGAAGACCTGGGACTACTACAAGAGCACCTTCAACCGCTCCGGCATCCGCAACGACGGCCGCGGCGCCCCGGCGTACGTGCACGTGGACAACCAGTTGCTGAACGCCTTCTACGACGACTCCTGCTTCTGCATGTCCTTCGGCGACGGCTCCTCGCAGAACGGCAACACCCCGCTCACCGCGCTCGACGTGGCCGGCCACGAGATGAGCCACGGCGTCACCGCCGCCACCGCCAACCTCAACTACTCGGGCGAGTCCGGCGGCCTCAACGAGGCCACCAGCGACATCTTCGGCACCATGGTCGAGTTCTACGCCGGCAACAGCACCGACCCCGGCGACTACTACATCGGCGAGAAGCTCCGGATGGGCAACGGCTACCTGCGCCGGATGGACAACCCGGCCGCCGACGGCTCCTCGCTGTCCTGCTACAGCAGCCGGGCCGGCCAGGTCGACGTGCACTACTCCTCCGGCATCGCCAACCACTTCTTCTACCTGGCGGCCGAGGGCACCGGCGCCAAGACCATCGGCGGCCTGTCGCACAACGGCACTCCGTGCAACGGCGACAGCTTCAGCGGCATCGGCAAGGACAAGGCCGCGGCCGTCTGGTACCGGGCGCTGTCCACCTACATGACCTCCACCACCAACTACTCCTCGGCCCGCACCGCCACCCTGCAGGCCGCCGCCGACCTGTACGGCGCCAACTCGCAGGAGCGCTACCTCGTCTCCAAGGCGTGGGCCGCCGTCTCGCTCGGCACCGCGCTGCCCGACCCGGGCGGCAGCCAGTCCCCGTCGCCGTCGCCGACCTCCTCGCCCACCGGCAACCCCAACCCCGGCAACGCGCTGACCAACGGCGACTTCGAGCAGGGCGCCACCGGCTGGACGCAGAGCGCCGACGACATCACCAACTCCAACCAGCAGCAGGCGCACGGCGGTTCCTGGTACGCCTGGATGATGGGCTACGGCTCCGCGGCCAGCGAGACCCTCTCGCAGAACAACGTCGCGGTCCCGTCCGCCGGCAGCCCGAAGCTCACCTTCTGGCTGAAGGTCACCACCCAGGAGACCGGCGCCACCGCCTACGACACGCTCAAGGTCAGCGCCAACGGCCAGACCCTGGCGACGTACTCCAACGCCAACGCCTCCTCCGGCTACGTGCAGAAGACCGTCGACCTGAGCGCCTTCCGCGGCCAGACCGTCAACCTGGCCCTCACCGGGCAGGAGGACGCCTACCTGTCGACGGTCTTCCTGGTCGACGACGTCAGCGTCGGCTGACCGGAGGCCCCGCGCGGGCCCCAATGATCAAGCCTTAAAAGGGACTTAACAGCGGGTCGCGAGGGTGTCGTGTTCATGCGACACCCTCGCGCAGCCGGTGCGGAGGCGGCACACTGACCGCCATGACCGGCTTCCTCCCCGGACCGGCCGGGTCCGCCCCCACCCCGGCGGACCCGACCGAGCCCCCACTCGTCGACCGCGCCCACCTGCTCGCCGACATCCGCGCCGCACTCGCCGCCAGCGGCGGCGTCCTGCTGCACGGGCCGGCCGGCATCGGAAAGACCGCGCTGCTCGACACGCTCGCCAAGGAGGCCGGGCCGGCCGGTCGAACCGTTCTGCGCAGCAGCCCCACCGCCGCCGAGGCGGACCTGCCGCACCTGGCCCTGATCGACCTCCTCGGCGAGGCCCTCCCCGGCCTCGCCGAGGACCTGCCCGACCACCTGCGCCAGGCCCTGGAGTGCGCCCTGCTCCACCGCGCACCCCAACCCGGCACCCCCACCGACCCGTTGGCCGTCCGGGTGGCCGTCCTCGAAGCGCTGCGCCGGCTCGCCCAGCGCGGCCCCGTCCTCGTCCTGCTCGACGACACCCAGTGGCTCGACGAGGCCAGCCGCCAGGTCATCGCCTTCGCCGCCCGCCGGCTCACCGACCGGCAGGTCCGCTTCGCCGTCACCGAACGCACCGAACACGCCGACGCGGCACCCGAGATGGGCGCGCTCTGCCCGCCCGCCGCCCGTGAGATCGCCGTCGGACCGCTCGGCGAACGCGGCACCGGCGCCCTGCTGCGCGAACGGCTCGACCTGCGCCTGAGCGGGCTCACCCTCACCCGCGTCCACACCGTCAGCGGCGGGAACCCCTACTACGCCCTGGAGTTGGGGCGGTCGCTGGCCGCCGGCGGCAGCGAGAGCGCACTCGCCGCCGACCCCGCCCGCCCGCTCGACGTCCCGCACCGGCTGCGCGCGCTGGTCTCCGCCCGGCTCGGCGAACTCCCCGACGCCGCACGGCAGTCGCTCACCGTCCTGGCCGCCGCCCGCAGCGGCACCGGCCTACCCCCCGCCGTCACCGAACCGCTCGCCGCCGCCCGCCGCCACGGCATCGTCCAGCAGACCCCCGCCGGGGCGCCCCAGTTCAGCCACCCTCTGGTCGCCGAAGTGGTCCTGGCCGACGCCACCCCCGACGCCCTGCGCGAGGCCCACCGACTGCTCGCCCACCTCGCCGCCGACCCGGTCGAACAAGTCCGCCACCAAGCCCTCGCCGCCGACGCCCCCGACCCCCGGCTCGCCTCCCGGCTGCACCGCGCCGCCGACACCGCGCTCACCCGCGGCGCCCCCGGCACCGCCGCCGACCTGCTCCGCCTCGCCGCCGACCACACCCCCGACCCCGACACCGCCGGACGCCGCCTGCTCGCCGCCGCCCGCAACGCCGCCGCCGCCGGACTGCCCGACCTCGCCCGCGCCTGCGGCGAACGCCTGGAGGACGCCCCCGCCGCCGACGTCCGCGTCCACGCCCGGATCCTGCTCGCCCGCCTGCTCGGCCCCGACCACCCCGGCGCCGAACCCCTGCTCGCCGCCGCCGCCGAGGACACCGGCGGCCACCCCGCCCTCACCGCCGCCGTCCACCAGGAACGCGCCGTCCGCGCCCTGCACCGCGGCGACCGCGCCGAAGGACTCGCCGAACTCGCCACCGCCGAGAAGCACGCCGACCACGCCGACGACCCCGACCTGCTGGTCGAACTCCTCTCCCAGCGCGCCCCGTTGACCCTGCTCACCGACCCGGCCCTGGGCCTGGCCCAACTCGAACGCGGCTGCCGCCTCGCCGCCGGACGGCCCCCCACCGCCGCCGCCGTGTTCTGCCGCGAAGGGCTCGCCGTCGCCGCCCTGCGCAGCGGCGACCTGCCCCGCGCCGTCGCCGAGGTCGAATCCCTGCGGGCCGAGGTCGAAGCCGCCGGCCGTACCGAGGACCTCGCCAACGTCCTCTACATCTCCGCCTCCGTCTACGAGCGCGCCGGTCGTTGCGCCGAGGCGTACGCCGCCGGCCGCGCCGCCCACGACCTGCGCGAACGCATCGAACCCAGCCCCGGCCCGGCCCGCGTCCTCGGCGGCGCCGCCGAACTCAACGGCGGCACCGCCGACCGCGCCGCCCGCCTCCTCGACTCCGCGATCCGCGCCGCCGAGAGCGACCACGACCGCGAATGGCTCTCCTACGCCCACGGCCTGCGCGGCCGCGTCGAACTCCTGCGCGGCAACCACCCGGCCGCCGCCGAACACCTCACCCGGTGCCAACTCCTGCTCAGACGGATGGAGTTCACCGACCCCTCGCTCTTCCTGGTGGACGCCGACCTGGCCGAGGCGCTCGCCCTCTCCGGCCGCCCCGAGGAAGCCGCCGCCACCCTCGCCGACGCCCGCGACCGCGCCACCCGGCTCGGCCGCGACGTCCTCACCCTCGGCCTGCACCGCGCCGAAGCCCACCTCACCGCCGCCACCGACCCCCGCCGCGCCGCCGACACGCTGCGCGCCCTGATCCCCGACACCCACCCCTACCCGCTCGAACTCGCCCGCGCCCACCTCGCCCTGGGCGCCCTGGAACGCCGCGCCCGCCGCCGCGCCGCCGCCCGCACCGCGCTCCAGGAGGCCCACGCCCGCTACACCGCCGCCGGCTGCCTGCCCTGGCAGCAGCACGCCGCCGCCGCCCTCGCCGCCCTCGACGCCCTCGAAGCCGACCCCACCCCCATGCAGCAGCAGATCCTCGCCCTGATCCGCTCCGGCGCCACCAACCGCGAGATCGCCGCCCGCCTCCACCTCTCCGTCAAGGCCGTCGAGGCCAACCTCACCCGGCTCTACCGCCAGTACGGCGTCCGGGGGCGGGCCGAACTCGCCCGCCACCGGGACTGATCCGCGCCGTCGAGGAGGAGCGCCCACCCGGGGACCCGGCCCGTGGCCCCGGGCCCGGACGCCCGTCTGGCAGGATGGGGGCCATGAGCGACGAGGAACGCCGACGCCCGCTCGTCGACCGGACCCCTTTCCCCGACGGTCTCGACGAGCGGCTGCGCGCCCAACTCACCTTCCTGGTGGAGGTGGACCGGCTCAAGACGGTCCTGCGGCAGTCCCCGCTCGCCGCCGCCGACCGCCGGGAGAACGACGCCGAGCACTCCTGGCACCTGGCCATGATGGTCACGGTCCTCGCCGAACACGCCGACGAGCCGATCGACGTCGGCCACACCGTCCGACTCGTCCTGCTGCACGACCTGGTGGAGATCTACGCCGGCGACACCCCGCTGTACGACAGCGCCGGGGCCGTCGACCAGGAGGAGCGCGAGGCGGCGGCCGCCGACGAGCTGTTCTCCCTGCTGCCCGAGGACCAGACCCGCCTGCTGCGCTCCCACTGGGACGAGTTCGAGGCCCGCCGCACCCCCGAGGCCCGCTTCGCCAAGGCCATGGACCGCCTCCAGCCCCTCCTGCTCAACTGGATGGCCCGCGGCGGCACCTGGCGCACCCCCGGAGTCACCGCGGCCGACGTGCGGGCCCGCAAGGCCGTCATCGGCGACGCGTCCGCCGCCCTGTGGGCCGCCGCCCGGCGCCTCATCGACGAGGGCGAGGCCCGGGGCTGGTCCCGCCCCGGCCCCTGATCCCGCCCGGGCCCCGGCTCAGACCCGTTCGAGCGGGCGGTGCGGCCCGTCCGGCAGCGTGACGGTGATGCCGTCCCCGGGGCGGATCGCGCCGCCGGTCCGCGCCACGCCCATGACGCCCGCCCGGCGGACCAGTTCGCCGTTCTCGTCCCGGTGCACCACCCGCTTGAGCAGCCCGTGCTGGAAGTCGTCGATCTGCGCGCACGGGTTGCGCAGCCCGGTCACCTCGACCACGGCTTCCGCCCCGAGGTGCAGCAGCGCCCCGACCGGCAGGCCGAGCAGGTCCACGCCCCGGGTGGTGACGTTCTCGCCCAACTGCCCGGGTGCGACGGTGAACCCGGCCTCCGCCAGCTCCTCGAACAGCTCGACGTGCATCAGGTGCACCTGCCGCAGGTTCGGCTGCGAGGGGTCCTGCGCCACCCGGGAGCGGTGCTTCACCGTCGTCCCCGCGTGCACGTCGCCCTCGACCCCGAGACCCGCCACCAGCCGGATCCCGTCCCGGTTCGGCTTCGTGAACGAGTACTCCTCGTTCCTGCTGACCGCCACCACGTTCCCGGTCACCCGGACCACCTCTCGTCGCACCGATGTTCCGTGCACCCACCCTACGCGGGGCCCGGTCCGGTTCGGGCAGGGGGGAGGAGCAGGGTGCCCGGGGGCAGCGAACCGGTGCGGTCGGCCTCGCGGAGGTAGGTGAGCAGCGCCCCGCGGAACGCGGCCGCGGCGCGGGTGAGCGGCAGGTCGCGGCCGTGCGCGAGGGCGATGGTGCGGCCGAGGCCCGGCGGGGCGAAGGGGGTGCTGGGCAGGGCGGCGCTGGCGGCGACCATGCCGGGCACCACCGCGGGCCCGAGACCGGCCCGGACGGCGGCCAGCACGGCGTCCATCTCGCCGCCCTCGACGGCGTACGAGGGCTCGAAGCCGGCCGCCCGGCAGGCCGCCAGGGTGGTCTCGCGGACGTCGTAGCCCTCGCGGAACATCACCAGGCCCCGGCCGCGCAGGTCGGTGATCCGGGCCCGGCGGCGGGGGAGCGGGGACGCCGAGACCAGCACCAGGTCCTCGTGCAGCAGCGGGGTGACGTCCATCGCGGCGGACGGCTCGGACACCGGGGAGGCGACCACCAGCGCGAGGTCCAGCTGCCCGGCCTCCAGGTCGCGGACCAGGTCGCGCGAGCCGCCCTCGGTCAGCCGCAGGTCGACGCCCGGGTACTCGGCCCGGTAGCTGCCCAGCACCTGCGGGACCAGGCTGGCGCACAGCGAGGGCGGCGCGCCGAAGCGGACCCGGCCGCGGCGCAGCTGCACCGTCTCGGCGACGGCCCGCCGGGCGCTGTCCGTGTCGGCCAGGATCCGGCGGGCCAGCGGCAGCAGCGCCTCCCCGGCGTCGGTCAGGGTCGTCCCGGAGCGCGAGCGGTGGAACAGTTCGGCTCCCAACTCCCGTTCCAGGGAGCGGATCTGCTGGGACAGCGAGGGCTGCGAGACGTGGCTCAGCTCGGCGGCCCGGGTGAAGTGCCGGGCGTCGGCGACCGCGACGAAGTAGGCGAGCTGGTGCAACTGCACACCAGCCATCATAGGCACCACCTATCGTGAGCGGCGCTTCCATGTCTTGGACACCTCCGACACACCCGGCTTACGGTCATGGTCATGGCTTCTGCTACCCGGACCAACCGGACGACCCGGACCCCCGCCCCAGGCCGGCACCCGTCCTCCCTGGCGTCGCTGTGGCGCAGCTCCGTCGGCAAGAAGGCGGTCATGGCGGTCAGCGGCCTGGTGATGCTGGCGTACCTGGTCGCCCACATGCTCGGCAACCTCAAGGTGTTCTCCGGCCCGGACGACATCAACGGCTACGCGCACTGGCTGCGCACCCTGGGCCAGCCGTTCCTGCACTACGGCTGGTTCCTCTGGCTGGCCCGGCTGGTCCTGCTGGCGGCCGTGCTCGCCCACGGCACCGCCGCCTACCAGCTCTCCCGCCGCGACCTGAAGGCCCGCCCGGTGAAGTACGTCCACCAGCGGCAGCGGGCGACGTACGCGACCCGGACGATGCGCTGGGGCGGGGTGATCCTCGGCCTGTTCATCGTCTGGCACATCCTCGACCTGACCACCCTCACGGTGAACCCGGCCGCCGAGGAGGGCCACCCGTACCAGAACATCGTGGCCTCGTTCTCGACCTGGTACTCGGGCGGGATCTACTGCCTGGCGATGCTGGCGCTCGGCCTGCACGTGCGGCACGGCTTCTGGAGCGCCGCGCAGACCCTGGGCGCCAACAACCCGCGCCGGGACCGGGGGCTGAAGCTCGCGGCGAACGGGCTGGCGCTGCTGCTGACCGCCGGCTTCCTGTCGGTGCCGGTGGCCGTGATGGCCGGACTGGTCCGATGAGCCGCCCCACCCGAACCATGGAGACGCCCCGATGAGCTACCTCGACTACACGCTCGGCGAACCCGTCGCCGACACCGCCGCCCCGGCCGGGCCGATCGAACAGCGGTGGCAGCAGCGGCGGTTCGAGGCCAAGCTGGTCAACCCGGCCAACCGCCGCAAGCACACCGTGATCGTGGTGGGCACCGGCCTGGCCGGCGGCGCGGCCGGCGCGACCCTGGCCGAACAGGGCTACCACGTCGTCCAGTTCTGCTTCCAGGACTCCCCGCGCCGGGCCCACTCGATCGCCGCGCAGGGCGGCATCAACGCGGCCAAGAACTACCGCAACGACGGCGACTCGGTGCGCCGGCTGTTCTACGACACCGTCAAGGGCGGCGACTTCCGGGCCCGCGAGTCCAACGTGCACCGCCTCGCCGAGGTCTCGGTGGAGATCATCGACCAGTGCGTGGCCCAGGGCGTCCCGTTCGCCCGCGAGTACGGCGGCCTGCTCGACACCCGCTCCTTCGGCGGCGTCCAGGTCTCCCGCACCTTCTACGCCCGCGGCCAGACCGGCCAGCAGCTGCTGCTCGGCGCCTACCAGGCGCTGTCGCGGCAGATCGCCGCCGGGAACGTCGAGATGCACCCGCGCACCGAGATGCTCGACCTGCTGGTGGTCGACGGCCGGGCCCGCGGCATCGTCGCCCGCGACCTGGTCACCGGCGAGATCCGCTCCTACACCGCGGACGCCGTGGTGCTCGCCACCGGCGGCTACGGCAACGTCTTCTACCTCTCCACCAACGCCAAGAACTCCAACGCCACCGCGATCTGGCGCGCCCACCGGCGCGGCGCCCTGTTCGCCAACCCGTGCTTCACCCAGATCCACCCCACCTGCATCCCGCGCTCCGGCGACCACCAGTCCAAGCTGACCCTGATGAGCGAGTCGCTGCGCAACGACGGCCGGATCTGGGTCCCCAAGGCCAAGGGCGACACCCGCCCGCCCGCGCGGATCCCCGAGGACGAGCGCGACTACTACCTGGAGCGGATCTACCCGGCGTTCGGCAACCTGGTGCCCCGCGACATCGCCTCCCGGGCCGCCAAGGTGGTCTGCGACGAGGGCCGCGGCGTCGGCCCCGGCGGGCAGGGCGTCTACCTGGACTTCGCCGACGCCATCGCCCGGCTCGGCCGGGACGCCGTCGAGGCCAAGTACGGCAACCTGTTCGAGATGTACGAGCGGATCACCGCCGAGGACCCGTACACCGTCCCGATGCGGATCTACCCGGCGATCCACTACACGATGGGCGGACTCTGGGTCGACTACGACCTGCAGACCACCATCCCGGGCCTGTTCGCGATCGGCGAGGCCAACTTCTCCGACCACGGCGCCAACCGGCTCGGCGCCAGCGCCCTGATGCAGGGCCTCGCCGACGGCTACTTCGTGCTGCCGCCGACCCTCAACGACTACCTGGGCCGCACCAAGCTGGACGCCGTCCCGGCCGACCACCCCGAACTCACCGCCGTGGAAGCCGAGTCCGCCGACCGGCTGAACCTGATCCTGGCCGTCGACGGCGACCGCACCCCCGACTCCTTCCACCGCGAACTCGGCGAACTCCTCTGGGAGGAGTGCGGAATGGCCCGCGAGGAGGCCGGACTGCGCCGCGCCCTGGCCCGGATCCCGGAGATCCGCGAGGAGTTCTGGCGCCGGATCAAGGTGCCCGGCACCGGCGAGGAGCTCAACCAGGCGCTGGAGAAGGCCAACCGGCTGGTCGACTACTTCGAACTCGCCGAACTGATGTGCCTGGACGCGCTGCACCGCGCCGAGTCCTGCGGCGGCCACTTCCGTACCGAGTCCGCCACCCCCGACGGCGAAGCCGCCCGCCGCGACGAGGAGTTCGGCTACGCCGCCGCCTGGGAGTTCACCGGCACCGGCACCGCACCCGTCCTGCACAAGGAAGATCTCGTCTTCGAGCACGTCCACCCCACCCAGCGGAGCTACGCGTGAACCTCACCCTGCGCATCTGGCGCCAGCAAGGCCCGGAGACCCCGGGCGAGATGACCGAGTACCGGGTCTCCGGGATCAGCGAGGACATGTCCTTCCTGGAGATGCTCGACACCCTCAACGAGGAGCTGATCCTGCGCGGCGAACGCCCGGTCGCCTTCGACCACGACTGCCGCGAGGGCATCTGCGGCGCCTGCGGCATGGTCATCAACGGCCAGGCCCACGGCCCCGAACGCACCACCACCTGCCAGCTGCACATGCGGCACTTCGACGACGGCGACACCATCGACGTCGAACCCTGGCGGGCCGGCGCCTTCCCCGTGGTCCGCGACCTGATGGTGGACCGCTCCGCCCTCGACCGGATCATCGGCTCCGGCGGCTACGTCACCGCCCCCACCGGTTCCGCTCCCGAGGCGCACGCCACGCCCGTCCCCAAGGAGGCCGCCGACCTGGCCTTCGAGCACGCCGAGTGCATCGGCTGCGGGGCCTGCGTCGCCGCCTGCCCCAACGGCTCGGCGATGCTGTTCACCGCCGCCAAGGTCGTCCACCTCAACGTCCTCCCGCAGGGCGCGCCCGAACGCGCCTCCCGGGTGCGGAACATGGTGGAGACCATGGACGCCGAGGGCTTCGGCGGCTGCACCAACACCGGCGAGTGCGCCACCGCCTGCCCCAAGGGCATCCCGCTGACCGGCATCGCCCGCCTCAACCGCGAGTTCCTGCGGAGCTGACCGGCTCGCCGGCCAACCACCCCTCGTGGGCTTCCGGGGCACCCGCCAAGTGCTCCGGAAGCCGCGCCAGCACGTCCTCGAGCACGGCCGTGCCGTGGTGCAGCGCGAGGTCCGCCCGGCTCGCCCACAGCTCGTACAGGAAGAACCGGCCGTCCTGCTGCTCGTGCAGCCGGTACACCAGGTTGCCGGCGTGCGAGCGCGATGGCTCCACCAACGAGGCCGGCAGCTCCCGGAGTTGCTCCCGGTGCCCGTCCTTCGGGGTGAGGAAGCCGTACAGTGCGACGGGCCCGGTGGGGTCGGTGCCGTGCGCGTGCGCGTTCGTGTCCTGGTTCGTCGTCATGTCGGCAACCGTGGGATGTGACACCGGTGTGAGGTTCAGGTCGCGGCGGCGTGGGGCGGGTCACATGATGCGGATCGGCGAACTCGCCACCGCCCGCGACGCCCTCGCTGAACTCACCGCCCGCATCCCGCAGACCGTCTGACGAGCCGTCAGATGTCGCGCGGGGAGGACAGCGGCAGCGGGCCCGGCCCCTTGACGATCCGGATGGTCGGCGCGGTCTCCAGGTGCTGCACCCCCGGCAGCGCCGCCACCCGGGTGGTCAGGTAGCCGTACAGCTCCCGCACGCTGCGGGTGATCACCACCGCGTGCAGGTTGCTCGGGCCGGTCGTCGCGCAGGCGTACGCCACCTCCGGGTGCCCGGCCAACGCCGCACCGGCGGCGGCCAGTTCGGACGGAACCACGTTCAGCCACAGGCAGGTGTGGGTGCGCAGCCCGAAGAACCGCCAGTCCACGTCCAGGTCGAAGTACAGCGCGCCGGACGCGGTCAGCTCCTCCAGCCGGCGGCGCACCGTGCTCTCCGACTTCCCGCAGGCGACCGCCAGTTCGGCCAGCGGGGCCCGCCCGTCCACCGCCAGCACGCCCAGCAGCCGCCGGTCCGTCGCGTCCAACTCCGCTGCGGGGGAGTCGGGTTCGGCCGCCCGCGGCCCGGTCGCGGTGAGCGCCGCGACCTGTTCGGCAGTCAGCGCGCCGGACTTGGCCGTGAGGCTCTGCGCCCCGCCGAAGAAGGTGTGCAGCACGCAGTGCGCGGCCACGCCCAGCACGCTCGGCGTGCGCGGCAGGTGCTGGAGCAGCAGCGAGTGGTCCGAGCGGTCCGGCGGGGTGCGGGTCGTGCAGGCGATCTCGGTGCCGCCCGAGTTCAGCGACACCCACACGGTGTCCTCCCGCCGGGCCAGCGCGGCCGCCACCGCCCCCGCCGAGTCCGGCGTGCAGCGCACCCGCAGCTGCCAGCGCACCTCGCCCAGCCGCTCCGGGTCGCTCAACCCCAGCACCCGGATCGCCCCCGTCCCGCGCAGCCGCCCGTACCGGCGCGCCACCGTCTGGTCGGACACCCCCAGCACCGCCGCCAGCCGGCTGAACGCCGCCCGCGGGGCCAGTTGCAGCGCGTGCACCAGCTGTCGGTCGATCAGGTCGTGCGTGTCGGATCCCACCGCCCCATGATAGACAGCGTCGGAAAACGCCGAGAGCGGCGCACCGGCTAGGGGAAAGCCGCGCCCCGGCCCGACAGTACGGGGAGAACAAGCGACCCCGCCCCGGAAGGACGGCCGCCCCGTGCGCAAGTGGACACCCCTGACGGCGATCTGCGTCGGCGCGTTCATGCTGCTGGTCGACGCCAGCATCGTGAACACCGCGCTGCCCGAGATGTCCGAGGACCTGCACTCCACCTTCACCGCCCTGCAGTGGGTGGTCGACGTGTACGCCCTCACCCTCGCCGCCCTGCTGATGGTCTTCGGCTCGCTCGGCGACCGCCTCGGCCACCGCCGCCTCTACCTGGCCGGCCTCGCCGCCTTCGGCCTCGCCTCGCTGGTCTGCGCGCTCGCCCCCGGCGCCGGCACCCTGATCGCCGCCCGCGCCGTCCAGGGCATCGGCGGCGCCGCCATGATGACCTCCACCACGGCCCTGCTGAACACCGCGTACCAGGGCCGCGACCGGGGCACCGCGTTCGGCGTCTGGGGCGCCGTCAACGGTGCCGCGGCCGCCGCCGGACCGGTGCTCGGCGGGCTGCTCACCCAGCAGTTCGGCTGGCGCTCGATCTTCCTGGTCAACCTGCCGGTCGCCGCGCTGGCCGGCTGGCTCACCGTCCGCCGCCTCGCCGCCGACCCCGCCCGCACCGCCCGCCCCGCCGGACGCTTCGACCTGCCCGGCGCCGCCGCCTTCACCCTGTTCGCCGCCGCCCTCACCTACGGCCTGATCGAGAGCGGCGAACGCGGCTGGACCGACCCCCTGGTGCTCGCCGTCCTGGCCGCCGCCGCGCTCGCCCTCGCCGTCTTCACCACCGTCGAACTGCGCACCGCGCACCCCCTGCTGGACCTGGGCCTGCTGCGCAACCCCGCCTTCGCCGGACTCGCCGCCGCCGGACTGCTGCTCAGCGCCGCCGCCTTCGCCCAACTCACCTACACCGGCCTGTGGCTCCAGCAGGTCCTCCACCTCGGCCCGCTGAGCGCCGGACTCGCCGTCTGCCCGCTCGCCGCCGCCGCGTTCGTCACCGCCCCGCTCGGCACCCGGCTGCTGCGCGGCGCACCCCCGAGGCTGCCGATCGCCCTCGGCCTGGCCCTGATCGGCACCGGCACCCTGCTGCTCGCCCTGGTCTCGTCCGGCTCCGACTGGACGGCCCTGCTGCCCGGCCTGCTGGGCACCGGCACCGGCGTCGGCCTGGCCACCCCGCAGATGATGTCCGCCACCCTCGCCACCGTCCCGCGCGAACGCGCCGGCATGGCCTCCGGCGCCTTCAACACCGCCCGCCAGCTCGGCTACGCCCTGGGCATCGCCGCCCTCGGCACCGTCTTCCAGCGCACCCTGCGCGACCGGGACGGCGCCGGCCCACGGCACGCCTACGCCGCCGCCCTCGACCACGTCTACCTGACCGCCGGCGCGGCCGGACTGCTCGCCGCCGCCCTGGTCGTCCTGCTGGTCCGCCGCCCGGCCGCCGCCGCGCCCGCCCCGCAGCCCGCCGTTGTCGTCGAGGAGCGCTCCCCGCAGCCCTCCTGACGGAGCGTCAGCCCTTCGAGAGCGCGTCGAGCCAGGAGACCAGCAGCTCGTTGACCTCCACGGCGCGCTCCTGCTGCACCCAGTGGCCGCAGCCCTCCAGCAGGTGGGCGGCGGCCAGCGCGGGCAGCGTGCGCGGGAAGGCGTCGATCGCCCCGGCCATCCAGGTGGTCGAGGCGTCCCGCGTCCCGCCGACGAACAGCGCGGGCTGTTCGATCGGCCGGCCGTCGAACTCGGCCAGCTCCGCCCAGTCCCGGTCCATGTTCCGGTAGCGGTTCAGCGCGCCCGTCAGGCCGGTGCGCTCGAACTCGCCCGCGTAGAAGTCGAGATCGGCCTCCGACAGCCAACCGGGGCGCACCCCGCGCGGAAAGCGCTCGCGCAGCGTGGCCCCCTCGGCGCGGGAGACGAAGTGCGGGTCGGGCGCCTCCGGGCCCGGCATGGTGTCCGCCGACAGCGCCGCGAAGAAACCCGCCAGCCAGCCCCGGACGTCCGGCTCGATCTCGGCCTCGGCCCGCCCCGGACGCTGGAAGTACGAGACGTAGAACTCCTCCGGCCCGCCCATCCCCGCGAACACCTCGCTCGGCCGCGGCCCGCCCGGCGGGGCGTACGGCACGCTCAGCAGGCCCACCGCGCGGAACACCTCCGGGTGCAGCAGCGCGGACGCCGCCGCGATGTTCGACCCCCAGTCGTGCCCGACCACCACCGCCGTCTCCGCGCCCAGCGCCCGCACCAGCGCCAGGTTGTCCGCCACCAGCTCCCGCATCCGGTACGCCGCCGGACCGGCCGGCCGGGACGAACGCCCGTAGCCGCGCACGTCCGGCGCCACCGCCCGGTACCCCGCCGCGGCGAGCGCCGGCAGCTGGTGCCGCCACGAGTACCAGGACTCCGGGAACCCGTGCACCAGCAGCACCAGCGGACCCTCCCCCTGCTCCACCGCGTGCAGCCGCCCACCGGGGCCGGCGACGGTTCGGTGACGCGGCCCGGCGACCGGGCCCGGCGCGGCGGTTCCTCGCGAGACGGACATGACGGCTCCTCCAGCGGACGGGACGGACGAGGGGACGCGTCGATCATGCGCCACCCCGTCCCGCCGGGGGGACTATCCTTGCCGTATCGGCAAAACCCCAGGCAGGAGGCGCCAGGCGGATGACCACCGAAACCCCGGACGGCCACGTGGACCGCCTGCTGGCCGCGATGGGACCCCGACTGCGCGCCGCCCGCGAACGGCACGGCGCCAGCCTCAGCGAGGCGTGCCGCGCCACCGGCCTCACCCCCAGCACGCTGTCCCGGATGGAGACCGGCCGCCGCAGACCCACCCTGGAGGTGCTGCTCCTGCTCGCCCGGGAGTACGGCGTCCCGCTCGACGAACTGACCGGCACCGCCCGGCCCGCACCCGCGTCCGTGCCCCGCCGCGCCCGCCCGGCGAACGCCAAGACGGTGCTCCCGCTGACCCCCTACGTCGGCGGCCTGCACGCCCACAAGCACGTCCTGCCCGCCGTCCCGCCCGCCACGGACACCGCCCAGCCCCCGCCGCGGCCCCGCCAGGTCTCCCACCCGGGCCACGAATGGCTGTGCGTGCTCTCCGGCCGCCTCCACCTCGCCCTCGGCGACCGCGACCTGGTCCTGACCGCCGGGGAGGCCACCGAGTTCGACACCCGCACCCCGCACGGAGTCGCCAACGCCGCCCCCGACCGCCCCACCGAGTACCTGGTCATGTTCGGCCCCCAGGGCGAGCGCCTGCGCCTGCGCCCGGCCACCGGCTAGGTGTGCGGTCCGGGCAGGCCGGTGGCGCGCCGTCAGCGGATGTCGTGGCCCGGGTGCTCCAGGTCGTACGCCGCCCGGGCCTCGGCGATCACCTCGCGGTGCGCGAGCGACCAGTCGGCGAGCGCCTTGACCAGGTGGGTCAGTCCGGCCCCCGTGTCGGTCAGCCGGTAGTCGACCTGCGCCGGGACGGTCGGGTACACGGTGCGCCGCACCAGGCCGTCGCGTTCGAGCCGGCGGACGGTGAGCGTGAGCATCCGCTGCGAGATGCCCTCGACGGCGCGCTGCAACTCGCGGAACCGGCGCGGCCCGCCCGCGAGTTCGACGACCACGAGCACCGACCACTTGTCGCCGATCCGGTCCAGCACGTCCCGGATCCCGCAGTCGGGGTGGTCGTGCCGCCCGCAGGGGTCGAGGTCCGCGGGGGTGGTTACTCCCGTGTGCGTGAGTGACACCGAACTGCCTCCTTGTGGCCGGTGGTGCTGCGATCGAGGATCAAGCCTAGTTACCGAAGAGAACCACGACGGAAGGCGGTGACCGGCATGATCCTGGTGACGGGAGCGAACGGGAACCTCGGCTCGGCGATCCTCACGGCCCTGCGGGACCGCGGCACCCCGGCGACCGGAGGCAGCCGCACCCCGGGGGAGGGGACCCGCCGGCTCGACTTCGACGACCCGGCGAGCCTCGACCTCACCGGCGTCTCCACCCTGGTGCTGGTCTCCGCGGGCTACGCCGAGGACGACCGGGTGATCGCCCGGCACGCGGCCGTCCTGGACGCCGCCGCCCGCGACGGCGTCGGCCACGTCGTCTACACCAGCCTCACCACGGCCGGCGACCACCTCGCCTTCGCCGCCGCCCACCGCGCCACCGAACGACTGCTGCGCACCGGCGCCCTGCCCTGGACGATCCTGCGCAACGGCCTGTACGCCGAACTCTTCGGTGCCCTGCTGACCTGGAACGACGGCGGCCTGGAATCCCCGTTCGGCGACGGCGCCCTGGCCGCCGTCGCCCGGGCGGACCTCGCCGACGCCGCGGCGGCCGTCGCGGCCGACCCGGCCCCGTACCGCGGCCGGACCCTCGACCTGGTCGGCCCGCCCGTCACGGCCGGACAGGTCGCCGACCGGCTCGGCGTCCCGCACCGCACCATCGGACTGGAGGAGTACCGCCGCCTCCTCGACGAGACCCCCGGACTCCTCCCGTTCCAACCGCCGATGCTCGCCTCGATCGCCACCGGCATCCGCCACGGCTTCCTCGCCGGGACCACCCCCGACCTCACCGACCTCCTCGGCCGCCCCGCCCGCGACCCGCTGGCCGTCGCCGTCTCCGTCGCCGCCGCGAGCGCGAGCGCGATCGCCTGACAGTGGGTCAGCGCCCCGCCCGGCGCGCACCCGAGCACCCGCGCTACCCGACGTCCGGCCGGGTCATCAGCGGCGAGCGCAGGTGCAACTCCAGCCGGGGACCGGTCAGCGGGACGGTGCTCCACACCGCCGTGGCCCTCCCCGCCGCGCCGTCCACCACCAACCGGACGCGGTGCGGGGTGGCGACCGGGTACAGGTCGGCGACGAAGGCGCCGTCCTGCCGGGGGCCGTCCTGCCGGGGGCCGTCCTGTCGGGGGCCGTCCTGCCAGGCGCCGACCGCGAGGACCGGGCGGCCCAGCGGGGCGCTCTCCCGCCAGCCGCCGTGCCCGACCAGGATCTCCGGGAGCGGGCCGAGGCGCACGCGCCACCCCCCGTCGGCCGGATCGACGGACACCGCCGCCCCGTCCGGGAGCGCGGAGCCCTCGGGGGAGGCGTCGAGCACCGCGCGGGCCGAGCGCCCCGGCCCGGCGGCGCCCGGCACCGGCGGCAGCGAGAGCCGCCGCAGCCGCTCGGCCAGCGCCGCGTCGTCGTCCGGGCCGTCCGCCCGGCCGACACCGGGCAGCAGGCACTCCCACAGGGCGTCGAGCACCGGCTGGGAGTCGCCCTGCGCGGTGACGGCCACCACCAGGTCGTGCGAGGGGACGACCACGCACTGCTGCCCGAAGGCGCCGTGGCCGTGGTAGCCGTGCCGGGACATCCAGAACTGGTAGCCGTAGCCGCAGGAGAAGTCCGGGTCGTCCACGCCCTCCCGGAACGGCACCGAGTCGACGTGCCGGGCCGTCGCCAGCTCCACCCATTCGGCCGGGACGAGCTGCCGCCCGCCCCGGCGGCCGCCGCGCAGCAGCAGTTCGCCGAAGGCCGCCACCGCCTCGGTCCTCAGGTGCAGCCCGTGGAACCCGAACGCGGCGCCGCTGCCGACCCGGTCCCACTCGGCGTGGTCGACGCCCATCGGCCCGAACAGGCGCTCGTCGAGGAACTCCGGCAGGCCGCGCCCCGTGACCCGCTCCACCATCCGGGCCAGCAGGAAGGTGGTCGCGTTGTCGTAGACGTGCCGCGTCCCCTCGGGGACGGCGAACGGCAGGCCCAGGAAGCCCTTCACCAGGTCGCCGGGCTCGCGCTCCCACGCCTCGGCGAGGCTGTCCACGGGGTGCCCGGCGGTCATCGTCAGCAGGTGGTGGACGGTGAGCCGGCGGGCCTGCTCGGAGGCGCCGGCCGGCACCCGCTCGGGCAGCACGTCCACCACCCGGTCCTCCGTCGACAGCAGCCCGTCGGCGACCGCCAGGCCCACCGCGACCGAGGTGAACGACTTGGTCAACGAGTAGAGCAGGTGCGGGCGTTCGGCCGAGTACGGCGCCCACCAGCCCTCGGCGACGACCCGCCCCCGGTGCACCACCATCAGGGAGTGGCACTCGACGGAACGCGCCGCCAGGCGGTCCAGCAGCGCGCCGACCGCCCGGGACGAGACGCCGGCGGCGGACGGAGCGGAACGCGGCAACAGGGCGCGCGGAGCGGACATCCTGACTCCCTGACAGGTGCGGGCCCCTGGAGCGGGGGCGGGCCGACCCGCGCATGCTACGGACGGCGCGGACGGGGTTCCACGGCTTTTCCGCCCGCGTCCCCTCCCGCTCCCCGTCCCGCCTCGTCCCCGTCCCGGCCGGCCCGCCCCCCGCCCGGCCGTCAGTCCCGCTTCCTGGCCCGGCTCGGCTGCACCCGGGACGGCTCGCCCGGCATCTTCGGGAAGTCCGGCGGGTAGGGCAGGTCGCCCGCCCCCTGGTGCGCGTAGAGCTCCAACACCTTCTCCAGCGAAGCGGGTCGGCCGTCCATGCCGGCGTGCACGTCGCCGAGTTCGGCGAACCGCCCGGGCAGCGTGCGCAGCGTGAAGTCGGCGGGGGAGACCCGTTCCAGCTCCTCCCAGCGCAGCGGCGCGGAGGCGGTGGCCTGCGGGCGGCGGCGCAGCGAGTACGGGGAGGCGATGGTGCGGTCGCGGGCCATCTGGTTGTAGTCGACGAAGATCCGGGCGCCGCGCTCCTCCTTCCACCAGGCGGTGGTGACCTCGCCGCCCGAGCGGTGCTCCAGCTCGCGGCCGAGCGCGATCACGGCGTGCCGGCACTCGGTGAACGTCCAGCGCGGTTCGACCGGCACGTACACGTGCAGGCCCCGGCCGCCGGACGTCTTGGGCCAGCCGGTCAGCCCGAACTCCTCCAGCAGCGGCCGCAGTTGCAGCGCGGCGCGGACGGCGTCGGCGAAACCGGTGCCGGGCTGCGGGTCCAGGTCGATGCGCAGCTCGTCCGGGTGCTCGGTGTCGGCGCGGCGCACCGGCCAGGGGTGGAAGGTCAGGCAGCCCAGGTTCGCCGCCCACAGCACGGCGGCCTCCTCGGTCGGGCAGACCTCGTCCGCGCTGCGCCCGGACGGGAAGGCGATCCGCGCGGTCGGCAGCCAGTCGGGGACGTTCTTCGGCGCCCGCTTCTGGTAGAAGAACTCGCCGTCCACGCCGTCCGGGAAGCGCTGCAGCGTGGTCGGCCGCTCCCGCAGCCCGCGCAGCACCCCCGGTGCGACCGCCAGGTAGTACTCGGCGACGTCCCGCTTCGTGTACCCGGGCTCCGGGTAGTAGACCTTGTCCGGGTTCGACAGCCGCACCGTCCGGCCGCCGACCTCCAGTTCCACCGCTGCTCCAGCCATGCCCCCACGCTAGGCACCGCCCCGCCCCGCCCGCGTCGCGCGACACGCCGCCCGGCCCGACACGCCGTCCCCGCCCGCCCCGGCGGGCCACCATCGGAGGCATGCAGCTCCCCGTGATGCCCCCGGTCTCCCCGATGCTGGCCAAGCCCGTCGCCGCGATCCCGCCCGGCATGCAGTACGAGGCCAAGTGGGACGGCTTCCGGGCGATCGTGTTCCGCGACGGCGACGAGGTCGAACTCGGCTCCCGCACCGGCAAGCCGCTGACCAGGTACTTCCCCGAGGTGGTCGAGGCCGTCCGGGAGGGGCTGCCCGAGCGCTGCGTCGTCGACACCGAGATCGTCATCGCGCACGACGGGCGGCTGCACTTCGAGGAGCTGCTGGAACGCATCCACCCCGCCGCCTCCCGGGTCCGCACTCTGGCCGAGCGCACCCCCGCCACCCTGGTGGCCTTCGACCTGCTCGCGCTGGACGACGACGACCTGACCGGCCGCCCGCTGGTCGAGCGCCGCGCCGAACTCGCCCAGCTGCTGGCCGGCGCCGCCCCGCCCGTCCACCTCACCCCCGCCACCACCGACCTGGACACCGCCCGCGGCTGGTTCTCCCGCTTCGAGGGCGCCGGCCTGGATGGCGTGGTCGCCAAACCGCTCGACGCCCCCTACCGGCCCGGCGAACGCACCCTGTTCAAGATCAAGCACGTCCGCACCGCCGACTGCGTGGTGGCCGGCTACCGCGAGCACAAGTCCGGGCCGGTGGTCGGCTCGCTGCTGCTCGGCCTGTACGACGGCGACGGCCGTCTCCAGCACGTCGGCGTCAGCGCCTCCTTCCCGATGGCCCGCCGGGCCGAACTCGCCGCCGAACTCGCCCCGCTGCGCCTGGACCCGGAGCGGATGGGCGACCACCCGTGGGCGCACTGGGAGGACGAGCAGGCCCAGGCGGGCAGTCGGCTGCCCGGCGCGGTCAGCCGCTGGACCGGGAAGAAGGACCTCTCCTGGGTGCCGCTGCGCCCCGAGCGGGTGGCCGAGGTCGGCTACGACCACCTGGAGGGCACCCGGTTCCGGCACACCACGCAGTTCAAGCGCTGGCGGCCCGACCGCGCGCCGGAGAGCTGCACGTACGCGCAGCTGGAGGAGCCGGTCTCCTACGACCTGGGCGCGCTGCTGTCCTGAGCCGGCGCCGCCGCCCGCCCGATCAGCGCGGCCAGCCCGTCCAGCAGACGTTGCAGGCCGAACTCGAAGAGCCGGTCGAGGTCGAAGTCGTAGCCCTCCCGGGTGAGCCGCAGGAAGGTCGGGTGGGCGGCGACCAGCTCCATGAACACGCCTTCCTGCCGGTCCATCCACTCCTCGGAGTCCTGCCCGGTGGCGGCCTCCGCGGCGGCCTCCATCTCCAGGTTGAGCGCGGTGCCCCGGACGTAGTTGAACAGCGTCAGGTAGGCGGTGAACACGTCCTGCACGCCCAGGCCCTCGGCGACCAGGGCGGAGAGCACCCACTCGCCGAAGGGCAGCGCGTTGGCCACCGGCTGGGGCCGGGTCACCGAGAGCGCGGACGCCAGCCAGGGGTGCGCCCGGAACAGGCCCCAGAGCAGGCGGGCGGCCAGCTCCAGCCGGGCCCGCCAGCCGAGCGCGCCCTGCGCGGCGGAGAACGACACGTCGGCGAACACCCGGTCCATCATCAGGTGCACCAGGCCGTCCTTGTCCGGGACGTGCCGGTAGAGCGACATGGTGGCCACGTCCAGCTCGGCCGCGACCCGGCGCATCGACAGCGCCTCCAGGCCCTCGGCGTCGGCCACCGCGACCGCCGCCGCGACGATCCGTCCGGCCGTCAGCACGCCCTCCGGCGCGGGCCGCCGGGGCAGCTGCCGCCCCCCGGAACGGGCCGGTGCGGGGTCCGGGCGCCCGGCGACCACCGTCCCCACGCCCGGGACGGCCCGCACCAGGCCCCGGTCGCGCAGCTGCGCCAGCACCTTGGTGGCCGTCGCCATCGCCACGTTCCACCGGCGGGTGATCTCCCGGGTGGAGGGCACCCGGTCGCCCGGGCGCAGTTCGCCGCGCTCGATCCGCTCCCGCAGTTCGGCCGCGATCTGCTCGTAGCGGTCCACCCGCCCACCTCCGCACTAGTGCACCAGTGGGCGCCATGCTAGCTGCCGACTGGTGCGCGGCACCAGTCTCCGGCGGCCGTCCAGGTGCTCTACCGCACTAGTGCAGCAATCCGGAACCTCCCTTCAGCACCCTTGTCTAGTGCAGTGCGTACGGCGTACATTTAGTGTCATGGAGAACGCGACGACCAACCCCGACATCCTCGTCTCGGGCGGCGGCATCGCCGGCCCCGCCCTGGCGTACTGGCTACGCAGGGCGGGCTTCCGCCCGGTGGTGGTGGAACGGGCCCCCGCCCCCCGGCCCGGCGGCCAGACCGTCGACCTGCGCGGCGCCGGCCGCACCGTCATCGAGCGGATGGGCCTGCTGGAACGGGCGGAAGAACTCGCCGTCGACCAGCGCGGCATCGCCCTGGTCGACCGGCGCGGCCGGCACACCGCCCGGATGCCCACCGAGCTCTTCGGCGGCGAGGGCATCGTCTCCGACCTGGAGATCCTCCGCGGCGACCTGGCCGGCCTGCTCCACGAGGCCGTCGCCGACGACGTCGAGTACCTCTTCGACGACACCCTCACCGCCCTGCGCGAGGACGCCGACGGCGTCCACGTCACCTTCGAGAACGCCCCGCCCCGCCGCTTCGACCTGGCGGTCGGCGCCGACGGCCTGCACTCCGCCACCCGCCGCCTCGCCTTCGGCCCGGAGAGTGAGCACTTCGTCCCGCTCGGCGGCTACACCGCCTGGTTCACCGCCCGCCTCGACCTCGACCTCGACGGCTGGTTCCTGATGTACAACGCCCCCGGCGGCCGGGTCGTGATGGCCCGCCCCGGCCGGCTGCCCGGCGAGACCAAGGTCGCCTTCAGCTTCCGCTCCGCCCCGATCGCCCACGACCGCCGCGACCCGGCCGCCCAGCAGCGCCTGCTCACCGAGAAGTTCGCCGGCGCCGGCTGGGAGACCGACCGGCTGCTCGCCGCGATGGCCGACGCCGACGACTTCTACTTCGAACACCTCGGCCAAGTCCGCCTCGACGGCTACGCCCGGGGCCGCACCGCCCTGATCGGCGACGCCGCCTGCTGCCCCACCCCCCTCACCGGCCTCGGCACCAGCCTCGCCCTGGTCGGCGCATACCTCCTGGCGGGCGAACTCGCCACCGCCCGAGGCGACTTCACCGCCGCCTACGCCGCCTACCAGCACCGCATGCGGCCCTACGCCGCCCAGGCCCAGCAACTCCCGCCCGGCGGCATCCGCGGCTACGCCCCCAACAGCGCCCCGATGATCGCCCTGCGCGCCGCCTCCATACGCTGGATGACCCGCCAACCCCTCCGCCGCATCATGGAGGCCCAGGCCGCCAAGGCCTCCGCCGTCGAACTCCCCGACTACACCCGGGCCTTCGCCTGAGCACGGGGACGGCCCCGGTCCCTGTGGGGTGGGACCGGGGCCGTCGGGGGTGGTGGTGCGTCAGCCGGTGAAGCCGGCCGTGATGGAGGTGAACTGCCAGTCGGACTGGGCGATGCCGGAGCAGGTCTCCTGCAGGCCGCCGCCCGCGCAGCCGCGGTCGCGGTTGACCGACCAGAACGCCAGGCGGGCGATGTGGTTGGTGTTGGCCCAGTCGCGGATCGCGGTCCAGTTGGCCACGGTGGTGGTCTCGTTGTTGTCGCTGAGACCGTTCATGCCGGAGATGCCCAGGTGCGAGTAGGCGGTGGCGTCGTCCCAGCCGTAGACCGACTTGAGCTTGTTCTTCAGGCCGTTCGCCGCGCTGACGGTGGCGGCGTACATGTCGGTCGACGCGTTGCCGAAGTCGAACGGCATGATGGTGAAGACGTCGATGTCCGCGCCCAGCGCCTTGGACTGCTCGATCAGCCGGTTGCCGGGGGCGGTCGGGCCGCTGGTCGCGGTGCCGAAGGTGACGATCGTTTTGATGCCCGGGTTCTTCTGCTTGACGATCTTCAGCGCGCTCAGGATGCGGTCCTGGACGGTGTAGTTCTCGAACTCGTCGGTGTTCTCGATGTCGATGTCGATCGCCTTCAGGCCGTAGGCGTCGATCACCTTCTGGTAGGCGCCGGCCAGCGCGTTCGCGTCGGCGCAGTTCGGGCCGAGCTTGTTGCCCGACCAGCCGCCGAAGGACGGGACGACGTCGCCGCCCGCGGCCCGCACCGCGTTGATGGTCTGCTGGTCCACGCCGTTCAGCAGCGGGCGCTGGCCGTCCCAGGTCGGGTTGCAGCCGTTCTGCGCCAGCACGAAGGCGAGGGTGAACCACTTGATGCCGGTCGCGTTCATCACGGTGGTCGGGGACGGCGGGTTGCCCCAGCCGTTGTACAGGTACGGCGCGGCCTGCTTGAAGGTGCCGGGCGTGCCGCCGCCGCCCGAAGGCGTGGTCACCGCGAGGGAGTTGGACGCCCCCGAGGCGTTGCCGGCCGCGTCGCGGGCCTTCACGGTGAAGGTGTACGAGGTCGAGGCGGTCAGACCGGTGACGGTCGCCGTGGTGCCGGTGACGGTGGTCGCCAGGGCGCCGTTCTTGTACACGTCGTACGCGGTGACGCCGACGTTGTCGCTGGACGCGCCCCAGGACAGCGAGACCTGGGTGGCCGCCGTGGCGGTCGCCGTCAGGTTGCCCGGAGCGGTCGGCGCCTGCGTGTCGCCGCCCGAAGGCGTGGTCACGGAGAGCGAGTTGGACGCGGCCGAGGCGTTGCCCGCGGCGTCGTGCGCCTTCACGGTGAAGGTGTACGACGTGCCCGCGGTCAGACCGGTGACGGTCGCCGTGGTGCCGGTGACGGTGCTGACCAGGGTGCCGTTGCGGTACACGTCGTAGCCGGTGACGCCGACGTTGTCGCTGGAGGGGCCCCAGGACAGCGAGACCTGGGTGGCCGCCGTCGAGGTGGCCGTCAGGCCGCTGGGCGCGGTCGGCGCCTGGGTGTCCGGCGTGCCGCCGCCCGGGCCGTCCAGGCTGATGTCGTCCGCGTAGTACGTGCCCTGGCCGAACCAGCCGTTCAGGTACACCTCGGCGCTGGTCTGCGAGGCGCCGGTGGTGAAGCTCACCGTCAGCTGCTTCCAGTCGGCCGCGGACGGCGTCCAGGTCGAGGTGCCGCCGGTGACACCGAGGTACACGTAGTTGCCGCGCACCCAACCCGACAGCGAGTAGGTGGTGTTGGGCTGCACCGCGACGGTCTGGACGCACTTGGCGTTGTCCGAGGCGCTGACCGCGCCGGCCAGCGCCTTGCTGCCGCCGTGGACGGGGGTGGAGACCACCGAGCCGAGGCCGCCGGAGCAGGACCAGCCGCTCAGGGTGCCGGTCTCGAAACCGGGGTTGGTCAGGACGTTCGCGGCGCTCGCGCTGCTCGGGACGGCGGCGACGGCGGCCGTGGCCAGCAGCAGCGCGGCCGCGCCGACCGCGGTGGCGCGGCGGTTGGGGGCGTGCACGGGTACCTCCAGTGGGGGATGGGGGCGGAGGTGCGTAGGGAGCGCGCACAACAAAATGGACTGGACCAATTGGTTATGTCAAGGCTAGGTCAAGGCGCGGACACTCCGCTGACCCCCCGTCAGGCCCCGGCGCACACCCTCCGGGTGCCGCCCCGCCACTGCTCCGTCCGGGTGTCTTGCGGCACGCCGAGGCGGAGGCCCGGGCCCAGCTCGGGCACGATCGTTCAGCCCAGCTGTGGCACCCGTTAAGAATTCCTCGATGGACCGCACCCGCGGTGACCAGGCAGATTTCACCCTGCCGGGCCGGCCACCGCCGCACGCCGGGCCGCCCCACCGGGCCTGCGACCCCGCGAGGCCCACCCCAGGGCCTGCCGACCGCAGACCCGCCCGAACCCGCGTCAGGAGCGCTCGCCGTGAAGGCACTCGTCAAGCTGAACGCCGAACCCGGACTCTGGATGACCGACGTCCCGGAACCGGAGATCGGCCCCGGCGACGTCCTGATCAAGGTCCTGCGCACCGGCATCTGCGGCACCGACCTGCACATCCGCAAGTGGGACAACTGGGCCCAGCAGACCATCAAGACCCCGATGACCATCGGCCACGAGTTCGTCGGCGAGGTCGCCGCGACCGGCGCCGCCGTCACCGACGTCAACGTCGGCGACCTGGTCAGCGGCGAGGGCCACCTGGTCTGCGGCAAGTGCCGCAACTGCCTGGCCGGCCGCCGCCACCTGTGCCGCAATACCATCGGCCTGGGCGTCAACCGGGACGGCGCGTTCGCCGAGTACGTTGCGCTGCCCGCCTCCAACGTCTGGGTGCACCGCGTCCCCGTCGACCTCGACGTCGCCGCGATCTTCGACCCGTTCGGCAACGCCGTGCACACCGCGCTGTCCTTCCCGCTGGTCGGCGAGGACGTCCTGGTCACCGGCGCCGGACCGATCGGCATCATGGCCGCCGCCGTCGCCAAGCACGCCGGCGCCCGCAACGTCATGATCACCGACGTCTCCCCGTACCGCCTCGACCTCGCCCGCAAGCTCGGCGTCACCCTCGCCCTCGACGTCTCCCGGCACACCATCGAGGACGGCCAGCACCAGCTCGGCCTGCGCGAGGGCTTCGACGTCGGCCTGGAGATGTCCGGCCGCCCCGAGGCGGTGCAGTCGATGATCGCCAACATGACGCACGGCGGGAAGATCGCCATGCTCGGCCTGCCCGCCGACGACTTCCCGATCGACTGGGCCCGCGTGGTCACCTCGATGCTCACCATCAAGGGCATCTACGGCCGCGAGATGTTCGAGACCTGGTACGCGATGTCCGTGCTGCTCGAGGGCGGGCTCGACCTCACCCCGGTGATCACCGGCCGGCACGCCGCCCGGGACTACGAGGCCGCCTTCGACGAGGCCGCCGGCGGCAACTGCGGCAAGGTCATCCTCGACTGGACGACGCTGTAACCCGCCCTCCGCGCCCGCCCGCCGACCCGCCGTTAGGAGCGACACCCCGTGTTCGAGAACGTCCGCGACGACCTCGCCGCCACCCTCTCCGAGATCCGCGAAGCCGGCCTGTTCAAGCCGGAACGCGTCATCGGCACCCCGCAGTCCGCCGAGATCACCGTCACCTCCGGCGACGGCGGCCAGGTGCTCAACTTCTGCGCCAACAACTACCTCGGCCTCGCCGACCACCCCGCCGTGGTCACCGCCGCCAAGGACGCCCTGGACCGCTGGGGCTACGGCATGGCGTCCGTCCGCTTCATCTGCGGCACCCAGGACGTGCACAAGGAACTGGAGCGGCGCCTGTCCGAGTTCCTCGGCCAGGAGGACACCATCCTGTACTCCTCCTGCTTCGACGCCAACGGCGGCGTCTTCGAGACCCTGCTCGACGAGCGCGACGCCGTCATCTCCGACGCCCTCAACCACGCCTCCATCATCGACGGCATCCGCCTCTCCAAGGCCCGCCGCCACCGCTACGCCAACCGCGACCTCGCCGACCTGGAGAAGCAGCTCCAGGACACCCAGGACGCCCGCCGCCGCCTGATCGTCACCGACGGCGTGTTCTCCATGGACGGCTACATCGCCCCGCTGCGCGAGATCTGCGACCTCGCCGACCGCTACGACGCCATGGTCATGGTCGACGACTCGCACGCCGTCGGCTTCGTCGGCCCCACCGGCCGCGGCACCCCCGAACTGCACGGCGTCACGGACCGCGTCGACATCATCACCGGCACCCTCGGCAAGGCGCTCGGCGGCGCCTCCGGCGGCTACGTCGCCGCCCGCCGCGAGATCGTCGCCCTGCTGCGCCAGCGCTCCCGCCCCTACCTGTTCTCCAACTCGCTCGCCCCGGTGATCGCCGCCGCCTCGCTCACCGTGCTCGACCTGCTGGAGACCAGCGACGACCTGCGCGACCGGCTGCGCGCCAACACCGAGCTGTTCCGGACGAAGATGACCGAGGCCGGGTTCGAGATCCTGCCCGGCGAGCACGCCATCGCCCCGGTCATGGTCGGCGACGCCGCCAGGGCCGGCCGGCTCGCCGAACTGCTGCTGGAGCGGGGCGTCTACGTGATCGGCTTCTCCTACCCGGTGGTGCCGCACGGCGCCGCCCGGATCCGGGTCCAGCTCTCCGCCGCGCACAGCACCGAGGACGTCGAGCGCGCCGTCGCCGCCTTCGTCGACGCCCGCACCGCGCTGGACGCCTGACCCGCGAACCGACCGGACCAGGTGCGGGCACCCTCAACCGCACCCACCCCACGGGCCGCCCGCACCCGCCCCCCAGGGGCGGCCCGCCCGGCGCGGGGAGCCGTTCCCGGC
>NZ_JNWZ01000023.1 GCF_000716545.1 Kitasatospora phosalacinea | reverse complement strand
GGCCGGGCCGAGTGGGCTGGGCGGGTTGTGCGGGGGCGGGGGCGTGGGGTCGTGCGGGAGCATGGGCGGGGGGTTGACGTGGTGAGGCGAAAGGGGGTTGAGGGGGTGCGGTACCCTGAGCCCATGCGAACTGTGCGCCTGCTTCTTAGCCGGCCGCGCTGACCAGGACCGGCTTGAGGGCCGGAGTCGGCGTGGCATCCCCTCCTGCGGAGGGGTTTTCTGCTTTCTGCGGCCTGTTCGCTGACTGATGACGATGGAGCCTGAAGGACCATGAGCGAGACGACCCCCGCTTCCGGCGCGGCCGAAGCCGCCACCGAGCCTTTCCGCTACGGCGCCGCGCTGGCCGCCGAGATCGAGTCCCGCTGGCAGGACCTGTGGGAGAAGGAGGGGACGTTCAACGCCCCCAACCCGACCGGCCCGCTGGCCGACGGGACGTCCGTCGCCACGAAGCCGCACAGCTTCATCATGGACATGTTCCCGTACCCGTCGGGCTCCGGCCTGCACGTGGGCCACCCGCTGGGCTACATCGCCACCGACGTGTACGCCCGCTACCAGCGGATGACCGGCCACAACGTGCTGCACACCCTGGGCTACGACGCCTTCGGCCTGCCCGCCGAGCAGTACGCCGTCCAGCACGGCGTCCACCCGCGGGTGTCCACCGAGGACAACATCGCCAACATGCGCCAGCAGCTGCGCCGGCTGGGCCTGGGCCACGACTCGCGCCGCTCGATCTCCACGATCGACCCGGACTACTACCGCTGGACGCAGTGGATCTTCCTGCAGATCTTCAACTCCTGGTACGACGAGGACGCGGCCAAGGCCCGCCCGATCGCCGAGCTGGTCGCCCAGTTCGAGTCCGGTGAGCGCGCGGTGCCGGGCGGACGTGCCTGGGCCGAGCTGTCCGGCGTGGAGCGCGACGAGGTGCTGGGCGATTACCGGCTGGCGTACTCCAAGGAGGTGCCGGTCAACTGGTGCCCCGGCCTGGGCACCGTGCTGGCCAACGAGGAGGTCACCGCGGACGGCCGCTCCGAGCGCGGCAACTTCCCGGTGTTCAAGTCCAACCTGCGCCAGTGGATGATGCGGATCACCGCCTACGCGGACCGCCTGATCGGCGACCTGGACCTGCTGGACTGGCCCGAGGCGATCAAGCTGCAGCAGCGCAACTGGATCGGCCGCTCCGAGGGTGCCCGGGTCGACTTCGCCGTCGGCGGTGACACCGTCACCGTCTTCACCACCCGCCCCGACACCCTGTTCGGCGCCACCTACATGGTGCTGGCGCCCGAGCACGCCCTGGTCGACACCATCGTCCCGGCCGAGTGGCCGGCCGGCACCCGCGAGGAGTGGACCGGCGGTGCCGCCGACCCGGCCGCCGCCGTCGCCGCGTACCGGGCGGCCGCCGCCGCCAAGTCCGACGTGGAGCGCCAGGCCGACGCCAAGGTCAAGACCGGCGTGTTCACCGGCGCCTACGCGACCAACCCGGTCAGCGGCGAGCAGATCCCGGTGTTCATCGCCGACTACGTGCTGATGGGTTACGGCACCGGCGCGATCATGGCCGTCCCGGCGCACGACAGCCGCGACTTCGCCTTCGCGCAGGCGTTCAACCTGCCGATGCGCTGCGTCGTCCGGCCCACCGACGGCCGCGGCGAGGACCCGCACACCTGGGACGACGCCTTCGACACCTACGACTCGGTGCTGGTCAACTCCGAGCGCGACGGCATCTCGCTGGACGGCCTGTCCGTGGTCGACGCCAAGGCCCGGGTCACCGCCTGGCTGGCCGAGCAGGGCATCGGCGAGGGCACCGTCAACTACCGACTGCGCGACTGGCTGTTCAGCCGCCAGCGGTACTGGGGCGAGCCCTTCCCGATCGTCTACGACGAGACCGGCGCGATGCACGCCCTGCCCGAGTCGATGCTGCCGGTCGAGGTCCCCGAGGTCGACGACTACTCGCCGCACACCTACGACCCGGACGATGCCACCTCCTCGCCGAAGACCCCGCTGTCCCGCAACGAGGACTGGGTCAACGTCGAACTGGACCTGGGCGACGGCCCGAAGACCTACCGCCGCGAGACCAACACCATGCCCAACTGGGCGGGTTCGTGCTGGTACGAGCTGCGCTACATCGACCCGGTCAACTCGGCCTCGGTCGTCGACCCCGCCAACGAGGCCTACTGGATGGGCCCGACCGCCGAGAAGCCGGCCGGCGGCGTCGACCTGTACGTCGGCGGTGCCGAGCACGCGGTGCTGCACCTGCTGTACGCCCGCTTCTGGCACAAGGTGCTGCATGACCTGGGCCACGTCTCCTCGGTCGAGCCGTTCCACAAGCTGTTCAACCAGGGCATGATCACCGCCGACGTCTTCCGCGACGACCGGGGCTTCCCGGTGCCCGCCGCCGAGGTCGAGGAGATCGGTGACGAGTTCTTCTGGAACGGCGAGAAGGTCCGCCGTGAGGCGGGCAAGATGGGCAAGTCGCTGAAGAACGCGATCGCCCCGGACGAGTTCGCCGACGAGTACGGCGCGGACACGCTGCGCCTGTACGAGATGTCGATGGGCCCGCTGGACGTCTCCCGCCCCTGGGACGCCCGCGCCGTGATCGGTTCCTACCGCTTCCTGCAGCGGCTGTGGCGCAACATCGTCTCGGAGGTCACCGGCGAGCTGGTGGTCACCGAGGAGGAGCCGGACGAGGCGACGCTGCGCGCGCTGCACAAGGCGATCGACGGCATCCGCGGCGACATGGCGGGCATGCGGTTCAACACCGCCGTGGCCAAGGCCATCGAGCTGAACAACTTCCTGGTGAAGCGCGGCTCCACGCCTCGGTCGGTGGCCGAGCAGATCGTCCTGCTGATCGCCCCGCTGGCGCCGCACATCGCCGAGGAACTGTGGCGCCGCCTGGGCCACGAGCAGTCGCTGGCCTTCGCGGACTACCCGGTGGCCGACCCGGCGTACGTGGTCGACGAGACCGTGACCTGCGTCGTGCAGATCAAGGGCAAGGTGAAGGCCCGCCTGGAGGTCGCGCCGTCCATCTCGGACGCCGACCTGGAGGCGCTGGCCCTGGCCGACCCGGCCGTGGTCGCGGCCATCGGCGGAGCCCAGGTGCGCAAGGTCATCGCGCGCGCGCCGAAGCTGGTGAACATCGTCACCGGCTGACAGGACCCCGGCCGGCGCACCGTCGGCCAGGCAGGGCCGGTCGTCCCCGTCACGGGACGGCCGGCCCTCCGCCGTTCCCGGCCGCGGCCAGGTCGGCGGGCGAGCCCGGTCGTGGGCCCGACGGCGGGCCCGAGGACTGGTCAGTGGGCGGGCGAGCGGGCGGGTCGACGGGCGGCTCGACGGGTGGAGGAGTCGGAGAAGGGCGAACAAGATGGCTCCGTTCTTCGTGCGGACGTGTCATGGGGTATCGGGGGGATCGCTTGGGGGAGATCCCTGAGCTGTCCCTGATCTCGGGCGTGAGGAGCGCTCGCGGCCTGCTGCCGACCGCCGCTCCGGGCTACGGTGGAAGTCCGGCGGACAAGCGGACCGCACCCGGCGGTCCAGTACCGGTCACGGGCGGAAGGTGGGCTCCCGATGGAAGCGCTCGGTGTGGTGATGGCTCTGGTCGCGCTGTTCGGGGTGGCGTTGCTGGTGATGGTCGTGGTCGGGACGGTGAAGGCGGCGAAGTCGGTGGCGGCCAAGGTCGACCGGCACAGCGCCAACGCCCAGCGGGCGGTGGAGAACGCAGCCCTGAAGGCGAAGAGCATCGCCAGGCCGGGGGAGCAGGGCCGGATCGCCGCCCTCCGACTGTCCCTGCGCACCGCGCTGGACTCCACCCGCCAGGTGCTGCAGACCGGCCTGCCGCAGGACGGCCAGCTCACGGACGCCCTCCAACTGCTCACCCGGCTCGACTCGCACGCGGCGGAACTCGACGCCGAGCTCCGCATGCTGGAGCGCGAACCGGCGAGCAGCCGGGTCGTCGCCAAGTTCCCCGAACTGCGCGAGCGCGCCGAGCGGATCACCCACTCCGCGGACTCCCTGCGTTGGGCCGCCCAGGACCGGATGCGCCGCTTCGCCGACGACGAACTCGCCCGCCTCGGCAAGGAGTGCCAGGACGAGGCCGGAGCCCTGCGCCACTGGACCCCGTCCGAGCCCGCTGCCGCTGATGGAACGGACTCCCCGGGCGCCGCGGCTCCCACCGCCTCCGCAGAGGCGCCCGCCGACCGCCGGAAGGGGCTCGGCTCCGCCCGGCCGACCAGCGCCGAGGAACTGCTCGGGCTGGCCGCAGAGCCGCTCTCCCGCCTCGCCGACCGCCTCCGCAAGCCGAACCCGGCGGGACCCGACCGTCCCTGACCCCGCGTCACTGGACGGTTGCTCTCCGTGCTCGGAGGAGTTACCCGCCGCATTCGGGGTCAAACCATCGAATGCCGAGCGCTGTCGTCCCGGCCCGGCGGCGGGTAACCTCCGGCTCATGCCCGGCCACCTCGCACTTGTCACGGATTCCACCGCGTATCTGCCCCAGGAGGCGGTTGACCGGCACCGCATCCGGGTGGTGCCGCTCAGTGTCGCGGTCGGTGACGAGGTCTTCGCGGAGGGCGTCGAGATCTCCCCGAAGGACGTCGCCGAGGCCCTGCGTTCCCGGCAGCGGGTGACGACCTCCCGGCCCAGCCCCGAGACCTTCGCCGCCGCCTACCGGGCGGCCGCCGAGGCCGGTGCGCGCGGCATCGTCTCGATCCACCTGTCGGCCGAGCTCTCCGGCACCGCCGAGGCGGCCCGGCTGGCGGCCCCGGCCGTGCGGATCCCGGTCCGGGTGGTCGACAGCCGACTCGTCGGTATGGCGCTGGGCAGTTGCGTCCTGGCCGCGGCGGAAGCAGCCGAGGCGCTGGACGCGACCCGCACCGGTTCGGAGCTCGCTGCCGGTTCGGAGCCTGCTGCCGGTTCCGCCGGAGAGGGTGGGGCGGCCACCGATGCCGCCGAAGCGGACCTCGACCTGGTGGTCGCCGCTGCCGAGGACCGGGCGGCCGGGACGGCGGGCTTCTTCTACGTCGACACCCTGGAACACCTGCGGCGAGGGGGCCGGATCGGCACCGCCCAGGCGCTGGTCGGCTCCGCGCTGGCGGTGAAGCCGCTGCTGCACCTGGCCGGAGGCCGGATCGAACCGCTGGAGAAGGTCCGCACCGCCTCCCGCGCGATCGGTCGGCTCGAAGAGATCGCCGTCGAGTACGCCGGGCAGCGGCCGGTCGAGGTCACCGTCCACCACCTGGCCGCCGAGCACCGGGCCGAACCGCTGGCGGAGCGGCTGCGGGAGCGGATCCCCGGCCTGAAAGAGCTCTACGTCAGCGAGGTCGGTGCCGTCATCGGGGCGCACGTCGGTCCCGGCCTGCTGGCGGTGGTGGTTTCTCCGATCATCGCTTCGTCGTACTGAATCCGGCTGGAATCACTCGTTCGAGCGACAAGAGTTATCCACAGCCCCGAGTTGTCCACAGGGGCGGACCAATTCTCCGACGGGCCGTCAACGTCGTTCTACTGTCCTCGCCATGAGGACCGCCACCACACTCCAGGCCCGTCGACGCCAGGCCGCCGAGAGCGCCCGAGCCCGCCTCGGCCGACTCCTCCCGGCGGACCCGCCCATCGATTCCGACCCTCTCGAACCGCCCTTCGTGGGCACCGCTGGTCCGTCGGTGCGACCAGCGCACGGCACGGGTGCCGACCCTGACGAACGGCCGGCACCCGGATGCGGCAGCAGCGCCTCCCCCGACCCGCCCGAACCGGGGCACGCGGCTGATCCGAACCCGCCGCGAGCCCCTGACCCGCCGTCTGCGCTGTCGGCCTCGCGCGTCCTCGCGATGTACCGGACGCCCGAACTCCCCGCATGCCCGGGGCCGGCCGTCGCTGAGGGAGCCGACGGCCCCCATCCGGACCCCCTCCCCGCCCCCGTGACCGGCAGCGCGGAAGCCCTCGGCCGGGGGAGAGCCGATTCACCGCCGGAACGGGACCCTCCCGGAGGAATGCCCGCCCCCGTCGAGGCCGCTTCGCCGAAACGGCCCGTAGCACCCCGCCTCCCCGGCAGCGGCCGAACCGACGCGCCATCGGACCAGGACCCCATGCCAGAACACCCCTCAGCCCCGAGCCCTGCCGCCTTGTCCCACACCACCCTGCCGAAACTGCCCCTGCGGCTCCGCCTCCCAGCCGCGTTCGCCCTCGACCGCCGGGCCGTGCTCGGTCTGACCGTCCTGCTCGTGCTCGCCACGGGCTACGCCGTCCAGCACTTCTGGCTGGGCCGGCCGCACCCCGTTCCCGTTCCGACCATCGCCATGGCCGAAGCCATTCCTGACCGGCCCGCAGAAGGAGCACCGGCACCCCAACCGACCGATCCGTCCCTCGTCATCGACATCGCCGGGAAAGTCCAGCACCCCGGCCTGCGAACCCTCCCCGCGGGTTCACGGGTCGCGGATGCCCTGTCCGCCGCAGGCGGACCGCTCCCCGGTGCCGACACCAGCTTCCTCAACCTCGCCCGCCCCCTCACCGACGGAGAGCAGATCCTCGTGGACACCGGCCCCCTCCCCGGGGCCGCAGCCCCAGCCGGGCCCGCGGGCCCCGTGAGCCTCAACCGCGCCGGCGCGGACCAACTCGACTCGCTCCCCGGCGTGGGGCCCGCACTGGCCCAGCGAATCCTCCAGTACCGCCTCACCCACGGCCCCTTCCAGTCGGTCGACCAACTCCGCCACGTCCCGGGCATCGGCCCGCGGAAGTACGAAGACCTCAAGCCGCTCCTGACCCTCTGACCTGCTGACCCGCTCGCCGCCCTGCCAGGCGATTGCCCGTGCACCTCCCACTGCGGAGAGGGGGCCCCCGCCGCCCGCATCCGCGCTCTGTCCGGGCCCGCCCTCACGGCGAGGCCGCCACCAACACCGTTCCGCCGTTCGGAGGCCACCCCTGGAACCAGCCCTCGCCAACCGACCCGATGCGACCGCGACCAGCGCCTCGTGCCAGGAACAACCGCCGCACAGAGCTGGGCACCGAAGCCTCAGCCGCCTCGTATCGCCGCCGCCCGTGCGACGCGGAGCCGGGCCCCGCCGGCACGTCCTTCCGGCCTAGGGGCGTGCCAACCGGCTCCTCAGCCAAGGGGGTCGAACCCAGGGAAAAACCGCATGCCTCACCGACCGTCCACCGCCCATGCCGAGAGGAGGCAGTCCGATGCCGGCCGCAACTGCCGCAGTCCACTACCGAACCGACTACCGGCTGCTCCTCCCGGCCTGCACGGCCTGGGCGGTCAGCGCCGCCGTCCTCGGTCTGGATCCGGACCGGCATCCGGCACTGCTCGTGGCCGCCTTGGCGGCCACAGCGGCCTCCCCCGTCCTCCTCGCCGCCAAAGGACCCCGCCGTTCGATCCACCGCCTCGCCGCCGCCGTCCTGCTGACCGCCGCAGCAGCGGCCACCACCACCGTCCTGCACACCGCCGACCTGCACCGGGGACCACTGCCCGCGCTGGCCCGTCCACCCGTACCGCCCTCCGCCGCACCGCCGGCCGAGACCGGGCAGCGGGCTGACAGCGACGGCGACGGCGACGGCGACGGGCGGAGTGCGGCGGAACAGCCCGAAGGAGAGAGACCCGCCAATCCCGAGATCACCGTGGAGTTGACCGTCACGGGCGATCCGAAGCAGCACGGTTCGCACACCCGGGGCAGTTCGCTGTCCCGACCGACGCTCACCATCCCCGCCCTCGTCACCCGCGTCCGCACCGCCCCCGTTCCCCGCGGCGGCCCCGCTCCGCCGTCCACCGCCACCCGTACGCCCGTCACCCTGCTGATCCGCTCCCAGGAGGACTACCCGTGGCAGCGGTTGACCCCCTCCACCGGACTGGAACTGCGAGCCGAGGTACTGCCGGAGCGGGCGCCGGCAGCGGGTGGGGCGGGAGGGCCCCGCACCGGTACCGCGGCGCTGCTCGTCCCGCAGGGGCCGCCACGCGTCATCGCGCCGCCGAACCTCCCGCAGCGTCTCGCGGCCCACCTCCGCAAAGGGCTCCGCGACGCTTGCGACCACCTGCCACCGGACATCCGGGGGCTGCTCCCCGGGCTGGTGGTGGGAGACGTGTCCCGGCTGCCAGACGACCTGTCGGACGCGTTCCGGGCCACCGACCTCGGCCACCTGGTCGCGGTGAGCGGAGCCAACCTGGCGATCGTCCTGGCCGTCCTGGTCGGCGGGGCGCCGAGCGATCCCGACGCGCCCGGCCGAGGCGGCCTGGCCGGGCTGCTGGGCCTCTCGTTCCGCACCACGGCACTGCTCGGGACAGCACTGACACTGGCGTTCGTCACCGTCTGCCGGCCGGACCCGAGCGTGCTCAGAGCCGCCGCCACCGGGCTGATCGGACTGCTGGCCCTGGCCACCGGCCGACCCCGGCGAGGAGTTCCGGCGCTGGCCGGTGCGGTACTGATCCTGATCCTGGTGGACCCGTACCTGGCCCGCTCCTACGGGTTCCTGCTCTCCGCGCTGGCCACCGCCGGGCTGCTGGTGCTCGGCCCGAGATGGACGGCGGCGCTCCGGGCACGCCGCTGGCCGCACCATCTGGCGGCGGCGGTCGGCGCCACCGCGGCGGCACAGGCGTTCTGTTCGCCGGTCACCATCCTGCTCGCACCCCGGGTCAGCCTGGTCGGGGTGCCGTGCAACCTACTGGCCGAGATCGCGGTCGCCCCCGCCACCCTGCTGGGATTCGCGGCGCTCGTGATCGCGCCGCTCTGGAAGGGGGCGGCGGAGTTCCTGACGGACCTCGCGGCGCTGCCGGTCGGCTGGCTGGTCGCCGTCGCGCGGCACGGGGCGGAGCTTCCGGGAGCCGAACTCGCCTGGCCCGCCGGGCCGTTCGGTGCGGTCCTGCTGGTCGTGGTGATCGTCTCGTTGGCCTGGGCGGTACCGCCGCTGCTGGCCGGCCACCGGTCCCGGAGCCGGAAGACGAGGGCACTGGTCGCGCTCGCGGTCGCCCTCCTGCTGCCGGTGGTACTGCTGCGCCCGGCCTCCGTCGTCCGGTTGGCGACCGGTTGGCCCGCACCGGGCTGGCGGTTGGCGATGTGCGACATCGGGCAGGGCGACATGACTGTCCTGCCCGTCGAGCCGGGGGCCGCCGTGGTGGTGGACGCCGGGCCGGACCCCAAGGCGGCCGACGCCTGTCTGCGCAGCCTCGGGGTGACCAGGATCCCCGTGCTGATCCTCACCCACTTCCACGCCGACCACGTGGAAGGTACCCCCGGGGTGCTGCGGGGCAGGTCGGTCGGGGCGATCGAGGTGACAGGCACGGCCGAGCCGGCCGGCGAGCAGGCCCGGGTGCTCCGCTGGGCGGCGACCGGCGGCATCCCGGTGGTGCGCGCGCAACGTGGCGAGCGGCGCACCGCCGGAGCGGAACTGTCCTGGGAAGTCCTCTGGCCGGCCTCGCCCCCGGGCCCCGAGGCGGAAGGGCCGAACAACTCCAGCATCGCCATCCTCGCCGCACTCGGCCCGCCCACCGCCCTGTTGCGGGTCGCCCTGCTCGGCGACCTGGAATCCCCGGCCCAGGCCGCTGTGCTGGCGCTCGGCGCACCGCCTCACCCTCTGTCCCCGCCCCCGATCACGTCCCCGGCTCCGACGCCGACGCCGACGCCGACCCTGACTTCGGCCCTGGCTCCGGTTCGGCTGCCGGAGAATGATTCGGCCACCGGTGAGCCAACTCCCCTGTACGGAAGGAGGAATGACCCTGCGGTGCGGTCGGGGGAGGCCGTGGTGGTCGACCGGAGCGCGCTTCGGAGCGGTCCGGGTCCGCCGAGGGCGGGGAGGGTGGACGTCCTCAAGGTGGCGCACCACGGGTCGGCGAACCAGGACTGGACGCTGATGGCGGCGCTCCGCCCGAGGCTGGCCCTGATCTCCTGCGGGGCGGGCAACCCGTACGGGCATCCGGCGCCCCAGACCGTGGCCGGGCTGCAGGCGCTCGGTGCGGCGGTGGTCCGGACCGACCGCTCCGGGGACATCGCCGTTCTCGGAGACTCGCGGAGCATGGCCGTGGCGGCGCATCCGCAGCCGGTGCACGGGTGACCACGCACCGGGTGGCAGCCAGGGCCGGGTCGGGCTGCCGGTTCGAGGCCGGGGCCGGGGCAGAAACGCCCGCCCGAAGCAGGTGGGGTCACCTCGTTCGGGCGGGGCCAGGGTACGCATCGAGGAGGGGCGGGTGGTCGGAGGCGGGTGGGGAGAGCGTCAGCCCTGCTCTCGCCAGCCGTCCTGTTCGGCGACCAGCTGGTCGAGCTGGGTCAGCAGTCGGGCATTCCAGCCCTCGTCCTCGGGGGCCTCCACCACCACCAGCCACTGGGCGTCCTCGGCGTCGTCCTCCCCGGCGAGGGAGTCCCTGACCACCTCGACCTCGCCCAGTTCGGGCCAGCGCGCACTCAACTCCTCGGCGATCTCCTCCGCCGCATCGCGGTCGGGGAGGACGAGCAACTGACGGTCATTGTTCTCGATCACGTCATCATTCTCCTCAGCCCTGGGGCCGGTACGGCATCGGCCCCGCCATCCGAAGAGGGCGGGCGGGGTGCGGACGGGGACGGCCGGGAGCAGGGAGGGGGCCGTGGTGCGGTGGGCTGTCGGCGCGGCGTGCGATCCTGGTGGGCGATGGCCAGGAAGAGTGCACCCGATGACCTGCTCGCCCCGCTGACCGTCGCGGTCGGCCAGGAAGAGCTGCTGCTCGACCGCGCGGTGGCCGCGGTGGTGGCCGCCGCGCGGGCCGCCGACCCGGAGACGGACGTCCGGGATCTCGCGCCGGGCGCCCTGCAGCCGGGGCAGTTGGCGGAGCTCACCACTCCCTCGCTCTTCGCGGAGCGGAAGGTCATCGTGGTCAGGGCCGCACAGGACCTCTCGGCCGACTCGGTCAAGGAGGTCAAGGCGTACCTGGAGTCGCCGGCCGAAGAAGTGATCATGGTGTTGGTGCACGCGGGCGGCGCCAAGGGCAAGGGGCTGCTGGACGCGGCGAAGAAGATGGGCGCCCGGGAGGTCGCCTGCGCGAAACTCACCAAGGCGAGCGAGAAACTGGCCTTCATCCGCAACGAGTTCCGCACCCTGGGGCGGGCCGCCAGCCCCGAAGCCTGCCAGGCACTGCTGGACTCCCTGGGCAGCGATCTGCGGGAACTGTCCGCCGCGTGCAGCCAGTTGACCGCGGACGTCGAAGGTCCGATCGACGAGACGTCGGTCGCCAAGTACTACAGCGGTCGTGCCGAGGCGACGGGCTTCGAGGTGGCCGACCTCGCGGTGACCGGACGGGCCGCCGAGGCGCTGGAGCGGCTGCGCTGGGCCCTGGCCGTCGGCCAGCCGCCGACCGGCATCACCTACGCGCTCGCCTCCGGCGTCCGCAGCATCGGCCGGCTCGCCTCCGCGGGCCGCAACATGCGGCCCGGTGACTTGGCGCGCGAACTCGGCATGCCGCCCTGGAAGATCGACCGGGTGCGCCAGCAGATGCGCGGCTGGACCGGTGACGGCGTGGCCGCCGCGCTGACCGCCGTCGCCGAGGCCGACGCCGCGGTGAAGGGCGGGTCCGACGACCCCGCGTACGCGCTCGAACGCGCCGTCGTCGCCGTCGCCCGCGCCTCCCGGGCAGGCTCCCGCCCCTACTAGCCCGGCCCCCGGCCCGTACCGGCCCCCGGCCCGTACCGGCCCAGCCCCACCCCGTCGCCGGGGCGGTCAGGCCGGGGAGCCGCCGAGGCCGCGCAGCAGGTCGCGGGTGTCGGAGACGAGGGCGCTGCGGATCCGGTCGAGGTCGGGAGCGGTGGTCCGGCCGTCCTGGTAGGAACCGGACCAGCCCGCGTAGCAGGTCATGCCGCCCTGTCGGACGTACAGGACCTGGGTGAGGTGGTGCCGATCGGGGTCGTTGCGGTCCGGGTCGTCGAGGTAGCCGAGGTAGGCCTCGTCGCCGAGTTCGGACACCGGGCTGATCAGGTACCTGCGCTGGGCCAGGCCCTCGCGCTGAGCGCCGAACTCGGGGCGCGGGTCGACCCGGTGGTGGAGCTGCACCTGCAGGTAGAGCGAGTAGTGCTCGGGGTCGCCGTCGGTCTTCGCGCGGTACTGGCTGCAGTACATCTCGTCCAGCACCCGGTGGCGCGTCGTGTAGTGGTACGGGCTGCCGGACGGGGACGGGTACAGCCGGCCGAGGGCGGGCAGGGCGGCGGTGGCGCACAGGTCGTCGGAGACCCGGTAGCCGCGCGGCGAGGGGGCGGACGGCTCGCCGAGGGTGCCGCGCACCAGCGGCGGCAGGGTCAGCACGGCGACCGACCGCACCGCGGAGGCCAGTACCGCGCCGCCGACGCCCCACCACACCCCGCGCCCCCGTTTCCGGCGCCGTCCCCGTCTCCCCCCACCGGCCCCGCGTCCCCCGGCCTCGCGCCGCCCGGCCCGGCCGTCCCCGCCCGCCGAGGTGCAGATCCCGCCGCCGTGCCGCCCGGCGGGCCCCGCCGTAGGCCGGTGACCGGGCTCGTGACCGGGCTGGTGACCGGGCCCGTCTACCGGCCCGGCGGTCACGGCCGCGGCCGCCCCGGCGGCGGGGCCGTACCCCGGAGGCGGCGGAGGAGGCGGAGGCGGAGTCGTCATCGTTCCCCTGCGTAGTCGAGCGGGCACGGAAGGTGCCACGCACCCTACCGCCGCCGTCCGGTCGGAGCCGATTCCGCGCGGGTGCGCGGGTTGACGCCCGTCACCCGTTCAAACGACCCGACAGGGCCGTCGGGAAAGGCCGGGCGTCGGGCCTCGGGGAACGGGAGCCGGGGAATGTGAGCCGGGGAACGGGCGGGGGCCGAAACGCCGACTGCCCGCCCGGAGGACCGGGCGGGCAGTGGGGGCGGGGGCCCGGAACCGGGCGCTCTCGCCGTGGAGCTTGCTGTACCGCACCCGCGTGGCGAACGCAGGCCGCGTGCGGTACGGGTCGTGCGGCTCGTCGGGACTCCGGGTAGAGGGCCGGGGTGCCGGGAGCGGTGGTCGGTGGGGGCGGGTAGAGGGCCGCTGGTCCGCGCCGACCGGGGTGGCGCCGGAGCGCCGGGTACGGCCTGGCCGTACCGGGAGGAGCTGGATCAGGCGGCGGCGTTGACGCGCTTGGTGATCGCCGACTTCTTGTTGGCGGCCTGGTTCTTGTGGATGACGCCCTTGCTCACGGCCTTGTCGAGGGCCTTGGAGGCGGCGCGGGCCAGCGCGGTGGCCTTCTCGGTCTCACCGGCGGCGGCGGCCTCGCGGGCCTTGCGCAGGGCGGTCTTCAGCGAGGACTTGACGGCCTTGTTGCGCAGGCGCGCCTTCTCGTTGGTCTTGTTGCGCTTGATCTGGGACTTGATGTTCGCCACGAATGAGCCTCAGTCTGTATGAATCGCTTGCTACGACGGGTCGCACTCCGGTCGCCGCTCGGGCCAGCTGAGAGGGCATGCCGAGGGCGGAGTGCAGCCGCCCACGCTACCAGGGCCGTCCCGGTCGGCCCAAACCGGGCCGCCGGAGTCCCGTGGCTGACGGCGGATCAGGCGGTGAGCAGCGGCTCGCCGTAGTGCTCGACGGTCGGGAACGGGTCGTAGAAGCGGTGCAGCAGTTCGCGCCAGCGCCCGTACTCGGGGGAGCGGCGGAAGCCCTCGGTGTGGTCCTCCAGGGCGTCCCAGCCGACCTGCAGCAGGAAGCGCGAGGTGCTTCCCCCGTCCAGGCAGCGGCGCAGTTCCAGGGAGCGGAAGCCGCGCTGGGCGGCGATCAGCGGGCGGGCCTCGGCGAAGGCGGCGAGGAAGGCCTCCTCCTGGCCGGGGCGGACGTCGAGCAGTGCGCTTTCCAAGATCATGGAGTGATCGTTCCGCACAGCCGCTCGGGCGGGAAGGCCCGGGGGTCCTCCGGCATGGGAGGATGGGCGGAACCATATTGATCGGATCAGAAATCGGACCAAGGTGCCCGCGACCCCCAGCAACGTGCCAGAGCCCAGCCGTACTGACCCGGCGGTGATCCGCAACTTCTGCATCATCGCCCACATCGACCACGGCAAGTCGACGCTCGCCGACCGGATGCTGCAGATCACCGGCGTGGTGGACCCCCGGCAGATGCGCGCCCAGTACCTCGACCGGATGGACATCGAGCGCGAGCGCGGCATCACCATCAAGTCCCAGGCCGTCCGCCTCCCGTGGGCGCCCAGGTCCGGTGAGAACGCGGGTACGACGCACATCCTCAACATGATCGACACCCCCGGCCACGTGGACTTCACGTACGAGGTGTCCCGCTCCCTCGCGGCCTGCGAGGGAACCATCCTGGTGGTCGACGCCGCCCAGGGCATCGAGGCGCAGACCCTCGCCAACCTGTACCTGGCGCTGGAGAACGACCTCACGATCATCCCGGTGCTCAACAAGATCGACCTGCCGGCCGCCCAGCCGGAGAAGTACGCCGCCGAGATCGCGCACATCATCGGCTGCGACCCGGCCGACGTGCTGAAGGTCTCCGCGAAGACCGGCCTCGGCGTCGAGGACCTGCTCGACCACGTGGTCGAGAAGATCCCGGCCCCGGTCGGCGTCAAGGACGCCCCGGCCCGCGCGATGATCTTCGACTCGGTGTACGACGCCTACCGCGGCGTGGTCACCTACGTGCGAGTGGTGGACGGCCAGCTCACCAAGCGCGAGCGGATCGCCATGATGTCCACCGGCGCGACCCACGAGCTGCTGGAGATCGGCGTCATCTCGCCGGAGCCCAAGGTCGCCGACGGCCTCGGCGTCGGCGAGGTGGGCTACATCATCACCGGCGTGAAGGACGTCCGGCAGTCCAAGGTCGGCGACACCATCACCTCGCAGCACAAGGGCGCCACCGAGGCCCTCGGCGGCTACAAGGACCCGCGCCCGATGGTGTTCTCCGGCCTCTACCCGCTGGACGGCTCGGACTACCCGCTGCTGCGCGACGCCCTGGACAAGCTGCGCCTGAACGACGCCGCGCTGGTCTACGAGCCGGAGACCTCGGTGGCGCTCGGCTTCGGCTACCGCTGCGGCTTCCTCGGCCTGCTGCACCTGGAGATCATCCGGGAGCGCCTGGAGCGCGAGTTCAACCTCGACCTGATCTCCACCGCCCCGAACGTGATCTACCGGGTGATCATGGAGGACGGCACCGAGCACACCGTCACCAACCCGAGCGAGTTCCCCACCGGCAAGATCGCCGAGGTGTACGAGCCGGTGGTGCGCGGCACCATCCTGGCGCCGAACGAGTTCGTCGGCGCGATCATGGAGCTCTGCCAGACCCGCCGCGGCACCCTCCAGGGCATGGACTACCTCTCCGAGGACCGGGTGGAGCTGCGCTACACCCTCCCGCTGGCCGAGATCGTCTTCGACTTCTTCGACCAGCTGAAGTCCAAGACCCGCGGCTACGCCTCGCTCGACTACGAGCCCATCGGCGAGCAGTCCGCCAACCTGGTCAAGGTCGACATCCTGCTGCACGGCGACGCGGTGGACGCGTTCTCCGCGATCGTGCACAAGGACAAGGCCTACAACTACGGCGTGATGATGGCCGGCAAGCTGCAGAAGCTGATCCCGCGCCAGCAGTTCGAGGTGCCGATCCAGGCCGCGATCGGCTCCCGGGTGATCGCCCGCGAGACGGTCCGGGCGATCCGCAAGGACGTCCTCGCCAAGTGCTACGGCGGTGACATCTCGCGCAAGCGCAAGCTGCTGGAGAAGCAGAAGGAAGGCAAGAAGCGGATGAAGATGGTCGGCCGGGTGGAGGTTCCGCAGGAAGCCTTCATCGCCGCGCTGTCGACGGACGCGGAGGCCCCGAAGGAGAAGAAGTAGCTCCGAAGTAGCTCCGGAGGGTCGGTGCACGCCGGGCCGGTACCACCCGCACGCGGGGGGTGCCGGCCCGGCGCCGTCCGTACGAGGGGGGCGCCGTCAGCGCAGCGACAGCGGCAGGCCCTTGACGATGCCCGCCTTGACCAGCCGTCCGGTCGCGCCGGTCAGCACCCGGGGCCGCACCGAGTCGTCGCCGTGGATCAGCTGCACCAGCGCCTCGCCGCGCCCCAGGCTCAGGCACTGGGTGGCGTACCGGTACGAGAACGGCTTGTCGGTGCGGCCGGTGAGCAGCTTGGCCAGGTAGTGGCCCTGCGGCATCGCGGTGGCGCAGGCCATCCGCAGTTCGCCGATGCCGGGCACCTCGACGGCGGCGGCGTCCCCGATCACGTAGACCTCGGGGTGGGAGACCGAGCGCAGGTGGTCGTCGACCAGGGCGCGGCCCTGCGCGTTGACGGCCAGGCCGGATTCGGCGGCCAGCGGCTGCGGCTCCATCGAGGCGGCCCACACCACCACGTCCGCGGGGATCTCCCCGTCCTCGCAGGTCAGGCCGCGCGCGGTGACGGCGGTGACCCGCCGGTCCTCGTCGACCCGCGCCCCGAGCCGGTCGAGCACCGCCAGGACGTGCGCCCGGCCGCGCTCCGACAGCCAGCCGCCGACCCGCCCGGCCGCGACCAGCCGGACCCGCCAGGCCGGGTACGCCTCGGCCAGTTCGGTGGCCAGTTCGATGCCGGTCGCCCCGCCGCCGACCACCGCGAGCGTCCCGGGCGCGGGGGCGTCGGCGAGCCGCCGGCGCAGCTCCTCGGCGCGCTCCGCCGAGTACACGTGCTCGGCGGCGCCCGGCACGTCGCCCCAGGCGGTGCGGCTGCCGAGCGCGTACACCAGGGTGTCGTACCCGATCCGCTCGCCGTCCTCGGTGCGCACCTCGCGGGCGGCCAGGTCGAGTTCGACGGCCCGGGTGGCCCGGTGGACGACCTTGCGGCCGCGCAGCACGCGGGCGATCTCGGGGCGGGCGACCCGGCGCCCGGCGGCGAGTTCGTGCAGCCGGACGCGGTGGGTGAAGCGCTGCTCGGGGGCGATCAGGGTGACCCGGTCCGGGCCGCGGCCGATCCTGGCGGCGGCGGACAGCCCCGCGTAGCCCGCGCCGATCACCACGATGTGCTTGCCGGTCATTGCGTCCTCCTCCGTGATCCCGCCGGTTGCGGTTCCGGAAGGGGGACGGAGCGGCCCGCCGGAGTGTGACCGTGATCCGGGTCACACCTCCTGGAGGTGGCCGAGCTTCTCCGGGTTCACCATCACGTACGCGGCGGTGACCAGGCCGTTCTCGACGGTGAACGCCAGTACGCCGCCGACCGTGCCGGGCGCCGAGTACCAGACCGCCCCCGCCTCGCCGTTGACCACCGCCGGCACCAGCGGGTGCTGCTCGTCGACCACCCGGGTGGTGAGCTTGCGCAGCAGCCTGGCGACGTGGAGCGCGCCGCGCACCGGCCGGCGCACCGCGTTGACGACGCCGCCGCCGTCGGCGTGCCAGACCACTTCGGGGTCGAGCATCGACACCAGCGTGGCCAGGTCGCCGCCGGACGCCGCGGCGGTGAACGCCGACACCACCCGGTGGTGCTCGGCCGGGTCGACCGCCGCGCGCCGGCCGCCGTCGCGGACCCGGCGGCGGGCCCGCGAGGCGAGCTGCCGGGCGGCCTCGGGGGAGCGGTCCAGCGCCGGGGCGATCTCGTCGAAGCCGACCGCGAACACGTCGTGCAGCACGAACGCCGCCCGCTCGGCCGGGGTCAGCTGCTCCATCACCGCCAGCATCGCCACCGACACCTGCTCGCCCAGTTCGGCCACCTCGGCGGGGGAGCCGGCGGCGTCCGACAGCACCGGCTCCGGCAGCCACTCGCCGACGTACGCCTCGCGGCGGGCCCGGGCCGAGCCCAGCTGGTCGTAGCAGAGCCGGGTGACCACCGTGGTCAGGTACGCGCGCGGGTCGGTCACGCCCGTCCGGTCGGCGGACTGCCAGCGCAGCCAGGCGTCCTGCAGCACGTCCTCGGCGTCGGCGACCGATCCCAGCAGGCGGTAGGCGACCGCGCCCAGGTAGCGGCGCTCGGCCTGGAAGACGTCGGGAGCGGTGGCGTCGGGAGCGGTGGCGCCGGCGGGGGTGGTGGCGTTCGGATCGGGCACCCGACCACGGTAGCGCGCCCCACCGCGGCCGTCCCGGGCGGTGCCTGACGCCCGGTCAGGAGCGCGTGCGCGCCGGGGGAGGCCCGCTGGTGCGGACCTCCCCCGGCGCGGCGGGCGGGGCGGCGGTCAGTCGACCTCGGCCACGGCCTGGGCGAACTGGGCCTGGTAGAGCCGGGCGTAGGCGCCGTCGGCGGCGATCAGCTCGTCGTGGGTGCCCTGTTCGACGATCGAGCCGTTCTCCATCACCAGGATGACGTCGGCGTCCCGGATGGTGGAGAGGCGGTGGGCGATCACGAAACTGGTGCGGCCGGTGCGCAGTTCGGCCATCGCGCGCTGGATCAGCACCTCGGTGCGGGTGTCGACGGAGCTGGTGGCCTCGTCGAGGACCAGGATCGAGGGCTGGGCGAGGAAGGCGCGGGCGATGGTGATCAGCTGCTTCTCACCGGCGCTGACCCCGGTGCCCTCGTCGTCCAGGACGGTGTCGTAGCCCTCGGGCAGGGTCCGCACGAAGCGGTCGACGTGGGCGGCCCGCGCCGCCGCGACCACCTGTTCGCGGGTGGCGTTCTGGGCGCCGTAGGCGATGTTCTCGGCGATGGTGCCGCCGAACAGCCAGGTGTCCTGGAGGACCATGCCGATGCCGGAGCGCAGGTCCTCGCGGGACATCGCGGCGACGTCCACGCCGTCCAGGGTGATCCGGCCGCCGCTGACCTCGTAGAACCGCATCAGCAGGTTGACCATGGTGGTCTTGCCGGCGCCGGTGGGGCCGACGATGGCCACCGTGTGGCCGGGTTCGACCTTCAGGGACAGGCCCTCGATCAGCGGCTTGTCGGGGTCGTAGCGGAAGGAGACGTCCTCGAAGGAGACCCGGCCGCGGACCTCGGCGGGGCGCTCGGGGTGCAGGGGCTCGGGGGACTGCTCCTCGGCGTCCAGCAGTTCGAAGACCCGCTCGGCGGAGGCCACGCCGGACTGCACCAGGTTGGCCATCGAGGCGACCTGGCTGAGCGGCTGGCTGAACTGCCGGGAGTACTGGATGAACGCCTGCACGTCGCCGATCGACAGCGCGCCGGAGGCCACCCGCAGGCCGCCGACCACCGCGACCAGCACGTAGTTGATGTTGCCGACCAGCATCATCGCCGGCTGGATGACGCCCGAGATGAACTGCGCCTTGAAGGACGCCTCGTAGAGCGCCTGGTTCTCCTTCTCGAAGAGCTCCGCGGCCTCCTTCTGGCGGCCGAAGACCTTCACCAGGTTGTGTCCGGTGAACATCTCCTCGATGTGCGCGTTCAGCTTGCCGGTGGAGCTCCACTGCTTGATGAACTGCGGCTGGGCGCGCTTGCCGACCTTGGTGGCGACCACCACCGAGACGGGCACCGAGATCAGTGCTATCACGGCCAGCAGCGGGGAGATCCAGAACATCATCACCAGCACGCCGACGATGGTGAGCAGCGAGTTCACCACCTGGCCCATGGTCTGCTGCATGGACTGGTTGATGTTGTCGATGTCGTTGGTGACCCGGCTGAGCACCTCGCCGCGCGACTGGCGGTCGAAGTAGCTGAGCGGCAGCCGGGACAGCTTCGCCTCGACCTCCTCGCGCAGCCGGAACACCGTCCGGTTGATCGCCAGCGCGGCCAGCCGGCCCTGCACCACGCCGAACAGGATCGCGGCCAGGTAGATGCCGAGCACCCAGAGCAGGACGCCGCCGATGGCGCCGAAGTCCATGCCCTGGCCGGGCGTGAAGTCGATGGTGGCGAGCAGGTCGGCGATGTTGCCCTGGCCCGCGGCGCGCAGCCCGTCCAGCACGGCCTGCTTGCTGGGGGCGCCGGCGAACCGCGGCCCGGTGGCGCCGGCGACGATCAGGTCGGTCGCCTTGCCGAGCACCCGGGGGCCGACCACCGCGCAGCCGACCGAGAGCACGCCGAAGCCGAGCACGGTGAACAGCAGCTTGCGCTCGGGCCCGAGCAGGGTGAACAGGCGCTTCGCGGAGCCGCCGAAGTCCTTGGACTTCTCGGTGCCCTGCGCGCCCATGAACCGGCCCGGTCCGGGGCCGCCGCGCCGGGCCGCCGCCTCCTGCGAGCCGGACGGCCGCTCGGCGGGCGTCTCGGGCGCCGCGGCGGCGGGGGCCCCGCCGGACTTGGACAGCTCGGGCTTGTCGGGGGTTCCGGGGCTGGTCACGCCGCCTCCTGCTCGGTGAGCTGGGAGAGCACGATCTCCCGGTACGTCGGGTTGCCGGCCATCAGTTCCCGGTGGGTGCCGGTGCCGACGACGGCGCCCTCGTCGAGGACGACGATCCGGTCGGCGTCGCGGATGGTGGAGACCCGCTGGGCGACGATCACCACGGTGGCGTCCCCGGTCTCCCGGGCGAGCGCGGCGCGCAGCCGGGCGTCGGTGGCGTAGTCGAGGGCCGAGAAGGAGTCGTCGAACAGGTAGATCTCCGGCTTGCGGACCAGTGCCCGGGCGATCGCCAGGCGCTGGCGCTGGCCGCCGGAGACGTTGGTGCCGCCCTGGGCGATCGGGGCGTCCAGGCCCTCGGGGAGCTTGCGCACGAAGTCCGCGGCCTGGGCGGTCTCCAGCGCCTGCCAGAGCTCCTCGTCGGTGGCCTCGGGCTTGCCGTAGCGCAGGTTGGAGGCGACGGTGCCGGAGAACAGGTACGGCTTCTGCGGGACGAGGCCGATGATCTCGGACAGCTTCCGCGGGTCGAGCTCGCGCACGTCCACCCCGTCGATCAGCACCTCGCCGCCGGTGGCGTCGAACAGCCGGGGGACGAGCCCGAGCAGGGTGGTCTTGCCGGAGCCGGTGGAGCCGATGACGGCGGTGGTCTCGCCGGGCCGGGCGGCCAGGTCGACGCCGCGCAGCACGGGGGCCTCGGCGCCGGGGTAGCGGAAGTCGACGCCGCGCAGCTCCAGGGTGCCCCGGGCGCGCAGCTCGGTGACCGGGCTGGCCGGCGGGACGACGCTGGACTCGGTGTCCAGCACCTCCTGGACGCGTTCGGCGCAGACCTCGGCGCGCGGCACCATCATGAACATGAAGGTGGCCATCATGACGCTCATCAGGATCTGCATCAGGTAGGAGAGGAACGCGGTGAGCGCGCCGATCTGCATGCCGCCGCTGTCGATGCGGTGCGCGCCGAACCAGAACACGGCGACGCTGGAGACGTTCACCACGCCCATCACGATCGGGAACATCAGCGACATCAGCCGGCCGACCCGCAGCGAGTAGTCGGCGAGTTCGCCGTTGGCGCCGGTGAAGCGGGCCTTCTCGTGGTCGTCCTTGACGAAGGCCCGGATGACCCGGATGCCGGTGATCTGCTCGCGCATGATCCGGTTGACCGCGTCGATCCGGGTCTGCATGCCGCGGAACTGCGGGCGCATCTTCGAGACCAGCACGGTGACGACGAGGCCCAGCACGGGCACCACGGCCAGCAGCAGGCCGGACAGCGGCACGTCCTGGTTCAGCGCCATGACGACGCCGCCGACGCACATGATCGGCGCGGTGACCATCAGCGTGAAGGTCATCAGCGCCAGCATCTGGACCTGCTGGACGTCGTTGGTGGTCCGGGTGATCAGCGAGGGCGCGCCGAACTGGTTGAGCTCGCGGGCGGAGAAGTCCTGCACCCGGGAGAACACCGCGGCGCGGATGTCCCGGCCGATGGCCATGGCGGTGCGCGCGCCGTAGTGGACCGCGCCGATCGAGCAGACGGCCTGGGCGAGCGACACGCCGACCATCACGCCGCCGACTCGCAGGATGTAGCCGGTGTCGCCCTTGAGCACGCCGCTGTCGATGATGTCCGCGTTGAGCGTCGGCAGGTAGAGCATGCCGAGGGTGGACACCAGCTGGAGCAGCACCAGCAGGGTGATGTCGCGTGAGTAGGGCCCCAGATGGGCCCGTAGGAGTCTGAAAAGCACCGTGACACTCTCGTCTGCGAAGGGGATGAGCGCATCCCAAATTCGGGTACTTGTGGGAAAGCTTCACGTCCGGGCGGGTGCTGCACTGCCGACCTGGGGGCGTGCCGCCTCGCGTCGCCCCCTTACGGATCGGCTTCCCACCCCCTAGGCTGCTGCTGCCCTCTTGTTACTCGCCGGTTAAGTCGGTGTCCGGTCGCCCCTGTCCGGCGTCCGCCCGTGCTCGGTCCACCCGTCCCCGGAGGTCCTCGTTGAGTTCAGCGCAGTCCGTGATCGAGCGGCGCCCGCCCTCCGTGGCGCACCTGTTGCTCAGCAGGGTAAGGGCCACCCCCAACGGTGAGGCCTACCGGTACCCGGTTCCGGTGGACGAGCAGGCCGCGGACAGCGCCCCGGGCGCCGAGCAGTGGCGCTCGCTGACCTGGGCGCAGGCCTTCCGGCGGATCTCCGCGGTGGCGGCCGGCCTGATGGCGCTGGGCGTCCGGGCCGAGGACCGGGTCGCGATCGCCTCGGCGACCCGGGTCGAGTGGATCCTCGCCGACCTGGGCAACATGTGCGCCGGCGCGGCCACCACCACCGTCTACCCGAGCACCAACGCCGACGAGACCGCGTTCATCCTGGCGAACTCCGGCAGCCGCGCGCTGTTCGCCGAGAACGAGGGCCAGCTGCGCAAGGCCGTCGAGCAGAAGGACGCGCTGCCCGCGCTGGAGTGGGTCGTCCTGTTCGACGCCCCCGAGGGGGGCGTCCCCGAGGCCGAGGGCCTGACCGTGCTCACCCTGGCCGAGCTGGAGGAGCGCGGCGCCGCCTACCTGGCCGAGCACCCCGACGCGGTCGAGAAGGCCGTCGACTCGCTCGACAAGGAGCAGTTGGCCACCCTGATCTACACCTCCGGCACCACCGGCCGCCCCAAGGGCGTGCGCCTGGTGCACGACTGCTGGGCGTACGAGGGCGTGGCGCAGGAGGAGAGCGGGCTGCTGCGCGCGGACGACGTGCAGTTCATGTGGCTGCCGCTGTCGCACGTGTTCGGCAAGACGCTGATCTCCGGCCAGATCGCCACCGGCCACGTGATGGCGGTGGACGGCCGGGTGGACCGGATCATCCACAACCTGCCGGCGATCCGTCCGACCCTGATGGCCTCCGCGCCGCGGATCTTCGAGAAGGTCTACAACGGCATCGCGGGCAGGGCCCGGGCCGAGGGCGGCGCCAAGTACAAGATCTTCATGTGGGCGGCGGAGGTCGCCCGCGAGTACGCGCAGACCGTCCAGGCCGCGCAGGTCGCCACCGGGCGGGAGAGCGCCCCGCTGGGCCTGCGGCTGCGACACTCGCTGGCCGACAAGCTGGTGTACACCAAGATCCGGGCCGCGTTCGGCGGCCGGCTGCGCGGCGCGGTGTCGGGCAGCGCGGCGCTGGCCCCGGAGATCGGCTACTTCTTCAAGGGCGCGGGCGTCCCGGTGCTGGAGGGCTACGGCCTGACCGAGACCTCGGCCGGCTCCACGGTCAACCGGGCCGAGGACTTCCGGGTCGGCACCGTCGGCCTGCCGCTGCCCGGCACCGAGGTGCGGATCGGCGAGGACGGCGAGATCCTGCTGCGCGGCCCGGGCGTCATGCGCGGCTACCACGAGATGCCCGAGCAGACCGCCGAGGTGCTGGAGCCGGACGGCTGGTTCCACACCGGCGACATCGGCGAGCTCACCGAGGGCGGCTACCTGCGGATCACCGACCGCAAGAAGGACATGTTCAAGACCTCCGGCGGCAAGTACGTCGCCCCCAGCGAGGTGGAGGGCAAGTTCAAGGCGATCTGCCCGTTCGTCAGCAACATCCTGGTGATCGGCAACGGCCGCAACTACTGCACCGCGCTGATCGGCCTGGACGAGACGGCGATCATGCCGTGGGCCGCCGAGCACGGCCTGGCCGGCAGGTCGTACGCCGAGGTGGTCGCCGACCCGGCCACCGTCGCGCTGATCGACGGCTTCGTCCAGCGCCTCAACGGCGGGCTGCAGCGCTGGCAGACGATCAAGAAGTTCACGCTGCTCCCGCGCGACCTGGACATCGAGCACGGCGAGCTGACCCCGAGCCTGAAGATCAAGCGCCCGGTGGTCGAGCGGACGTACGCGGACGAGGTCAGCGCGATGTACGCGGGCGCCAACGAGGCCTGAGCCCCGCCCGTCCGGTAGCGGCCTGCGGACCCTTTTCGGGTTTCGCAGGCCGCTACCGGACAATGGGCGCATGCCCTCCGCACTCCCCGACGGCGAACCCGTGCCGTCCGACGGCTCGCTGCCCGCCCACGCCCTGCACGGACTCGGCGCGCGGCCGTTCGGCTTCTACCTGCACGTGCCGTACTGCGCCAGCCGCTGCGGCTACTGCGACTTCAACACCTACACCGCCACCGAGCTGCGCTCCTCGGGCGCCGTCGCCTCGCAGGAGACGTACGCGGACAACGTGATCGCCGAGATCCGGCTGGCCCGCCGCGTCCTGGGCGAGGCCGACCTGCCGGTCGAGACGGTCTTCCTGGGCGGCGGCACCCCGACCCTGCTGCCCGCCCGCGACCTGGTGCGGATGCTGGCCGCGCTGCGCGAGGAGTTCGGGCTCGCCCCCGGCGCCGAGGTCACCACCGAGGCCAACCCGGAGTCCGTCGACCCGGCGTACCTGGCCGAACTGCGCGAGGGCGGCTACAACCGGATCTCCTTCGGCATGCAGAGCGCCCGCCCGCACGTGCTCGCCCTGCTCGACCGCCACCACACCCCCGGCCGCCCCGAAGCCTGCGTCGCCGAGGCCCGCGCGGCCGGCTTCGAGCACGTCAACCTCGACCTGATCTACGGCACCCCCGGCGAGAGCGACCAGGACTGGCGGACTTCCCTGGACGCCGCGATCGGCGCCGGCCCCGACCACGTCTCCGCCTACTCGCTGATCGTCGAGGACGGCACCCGGCTCGCCGCCCGGGTCAAGCGCGGCGAACTGCCGATGATCGACGACGACGTGCACGCCGACCGCTACCTGATGGCCGAGACGGCGCTGGCCGCCGCCGGCTACCACTGGTACGAGGTCTCCAACTGGGCCACCACCCCCGAGGCCCGCTGCCGCCACAACGAGCTGTACTGGACCGGCGCCGACTGGTGGGGCGCCGGGCCCGGCGCGCACAGCCACGTCGGCGGCGTCCGCTGGTGGAACGCCAAGCACCCCGCCGCGTACGCCCAGGCCCTCGCCGAGGGCCGCACCCCCGCGCTCGGCCGCGAGGTGCTGGCCGACGAGGACCGCCGGGTCGAGCGCATCCTGCTGGAACTGCGCCTGGCCGGGGGCTGCCCGCTCGACCTGCTCACCGCCGACGGCCGCGCCGCCGCCGACCGGGCCCTCGCCGACGGCCTGCTGGAGCCCGTGCCGTACGCGGCGGGCCGGGCGGCGCTGACCCTGCGCGGGCGGCTGCTGGCGGACGGGGTGGTCCGCGACCTGGTCGACTGAACCGGGCACGGGCACGGGGGCGGGCACGGGGGCGGGGCGCCACCGGCGACGACCGCCCGGACGCCCCGAGCCGCCAGGTCAGGCGCCGGCCCCGCCGGGCAGCGTGACGAAGTCGATCAACTCCTCGACCCGGCCGAGCAGTTCCGGCTCCAGGTCCTTCCAGCCGTCGACCGCGGCGAGGATCCGCTTCCAGGCCGCGGGGGTGTCCACCGGCCAGCCCAGCCGCCGGCAGACGCCCTCCTTCCACACCTCGCCGCGCGGCACCTCGGGCCAGGCGGCGATGCCCAGTGCGGCGGGCTTGACGGCCTGCCAGACGTCCACGTACGGGTGGCCGACGACCAGCACGTGGTCGCCGGTCACCCGCTCGGCGATCCGGTGCTCCTTGGTGCCGGGCAGCAGGTGGTCGACCAGCACGCCCAGCCGGCGGCCGGGGCCGGGGGCGAAGGAGTCGACGATGGCGGGCAGGTCGTCCACGCCCTCCAGGTACTCCACCACCACGCCCTCGATCCGCAGGTCGTCGCCCCAGACCCGTTCGACCAGCTCGGCGTCGTGCCGGCCCTCGACGTAGATCCGCGACTCCCGGGCCACCCGGGCCCGCGCTCCCGGCACCGCGACCGAACCGGACGCGGTGCGCCCCGGGCCGCGCGGCGGGGCCGGGGCGGCGGCGGCCGGGCGCACCAGCGTCACCACCCGCCCCTCCAGCAGGAACCCGCGCGGCACCAGCGGGAACACCCGGTGCTTGCCGAACCGGTCCTCCAGCGTGACGGTGAACCCCTCGGCGGTCCGCTCGCAGCGCACCACCGCCCCGCAGAACCCGGTCGTCGCCTCCTCCACCACCAGGTCCCGCTCGGCCGCCACCTCGGGCGCGGGCTGCTGCCGCTTCCACGGCGGGGTCAGATCCGGCCCGTACTCCCTGCTCCGCATGGGCGGCAGTCTACGGACCCCGCCCCCGCGGGACCGACGGCGCGTCAGGCCGCGGGCCGGACGGACCCGCTTTACGAACGGCGGCGGACGTGCGAAAGTGCGGCGCGATCATGGACGAACGGGGGTGTGCCGTGCACGGGCGACGGCGGCGGTGGGCGGTGGCGGCCGTCGCGGTGGTGCTGGGCGCGGCCGGCTGCTCGGCGGGCGGGGACGGGGGCGGGGACGGGGGCGGCGACGTCCGGAAGGCCGGTGGCGCGGCGGCCGGTGCCGGGACGGCCGGGCGGGTGCCGCGGGTGTTGCGGGACGGGCTGCTGACCGCGCTGCGGCTGCCGGTCGGCTTCACGCTGAACACCAGCGGGACGGAGTCGACGACCACCCGGGCGCCCGTCCACCCGGACGGCCCGGCCCCGGAACCGCTGGCGTCGGTGCCCTGCGACGACATCGGGGTCAGCGCCTTCGTGACCAGGCACGCCCCGCCGCTGGAGGACGTCGCGGTGGGCCTCGAGCGGTACCCGGCCGACGACGACGCGGAGGACCTGGGCTGGTTCGGCCAGGAGTCGCTGGACCGCTACCCGCCCGGCCGGGCCGCCCAGGTGCTCGCCGAACTGCGGGCCGCCGCCCTGCGCTGCGCCGGGCCCGTCGAAACGGGTGGCGAGGGCGACAGGATGGAGCGGACCATCACCGCCGAGCCGCTCGACGGCGGCCCGCTCGGCGACGGCCTGCTGCTGCGCGTGGCCGACCGCTCCGACCGCCTGGGCCTCACCTGGGTCGACCGGACCGCCGTGCTGCCCGGCGGCGGCGACGTGCTGCTGATCGTCCAGGAGGTGGTCAGCGAGCAGGAGTCCCCGGACCTGCTGAGGGCCGTCGACGCAGCCGCGGCCGCCTACCGGAGCGCCGCCGCCGGGTGAGGGCCCGGGCGGGCCGCGGGGCTCAGTCCTCGATGCCCGGCGCGCCCCAGACCGGGAACCAGCGCGACAGGTCCGGCTCGATCCGCAGGTCGTCGCGGAGCAGGTGGGAGACCTCGATCTCCAGCGGGTTGTCCCGCTTCTCCTGCCCGGCGACCTTGCACATCGGGTAGAAGGTGCCCCGCTTGTACAGGTACACCAGCGCCAGCGAGCGGCCCTCGGCGTCCCGGAAGCCGACCAGCGAGCAGAGCAGCTGGGGCCCGAAGCCGCCGGCCTCCAGCTCGCTGTTGACCGCGTGCAGGTCGTTGACCAGGTCGGGCAGCTCCTCGGGGGTGTGCCGGGCCAGCAGCCAGGAGTACCCGTACGAGTCCCGGGACGCCTCGACCGGGACGCCGCCGCGCCCGGTGTCCGCGTCCAGCAGCGCCCGCACCTGCCCCTGCACCTCGGTGAAGGCCGCGCCCTCGACCGCGGCGAAGCACACCGAGCCCAGGCCGGTCGGCAGGAACCCCTTGGCGGCCTGCAGGGTGAGCGCCGCCGACGGGATGCCGAACAGCTGGTCGAGGTCGGGCTTGACCGGCTTGCTCCGGCCGAACAGGGCGTCCAGGAATCCCACGCCGCGAGCTCCTTCTTCCGTGGGGGAGGGGGCGGGCTCAGCGCCCGAGTTCTTCGGAGACCTTCCGCAGCTGCGCGAGGCGCTGCTCCAGCGACGGGTGGGTGGACACCAGCCGCGAGGCCGTCTCCCTGGCGCTCAGCGCCGGGGCGAAGTAGAAGGCGTTGTACGGCCGGGCCTGCCGCAGGTCCTTGGTCGGGATGGCGGCGATCTGCCCGGTCACCTTGGTCAGCGCCGAGGCCAGCGCGGCGGGCCGGCCGGTCAGCTGGGCGGCGGCCCGGTCGGCGGCCAGCTCGCGGTAGCGCGACAGCAGCCTGGTCAGCAGGAAGCTGACCGCGTACACCACCATCGAGGCCAGCGGGATCAGCACCATCGCGATCGCCGCGTTCTGGTCGTTGCTGTTGCGGTTGCCGCCGCCCATCATCCCGCCGTACAGGGCGATCCTGGTCATCGCGCCGGCCAGCACGCCGAGGAACCCGGCCACCGTCATCACCGCGACGTCCCGGTGCGCGACGTGCGACAGCTCGTGGGCCAGCACGCCCTCCAGCTCCTCCGGCTCCAGCCGGCGCAGCAGCCCGGTGGTCACGCAGATCACCGCGTTCTGCGGGTTGCGGCCGGTGGCGAAGGCGTTGGGCATGTCGTTGTCGGCCACCGCGACCCTGGGCTTGGGCATGTCGGCCAGCGCGCACAGCCGGTCCACCGCACCGTGCAGCTGCGGGTACTGCTCGGGGGTGACCCGGTGGGCGCCCATCGCCCGCTCGGTGATCTTGTCGGAGAACCAGAACTGCGCGACGAACAGGCCGCCGGAGATCAGCACCACCAGCGGCCAGGCGCCGCGCAGCAGCACGATCAGCAGACCGGTGAAGCCCACGTAGAGCAGCCCGATCAGGAACATGGTGACGACCATCCGGCCGGTCAGGCCGCGGTCTGGGGTGAACCGGGAGTGCTGTGCCGCCGACATCGCTGCTCCTCCTCTGCGTCCGGACCGGCGGCCCGGGCGCCGCGCCGTCCGCCCCGCTCGTCTTCGATGCTGCCACCGGGCGGGCCCGCGGGCACCATCCGAAACGGTGGGAATTCGGTCGGAACGGGACGCGGCCCGGGCGCGCCGCGACCGCTCCGGACGAGGATCACGCGGGCGCACCGTTCCTGCGGTCAGGCCCGGGCCGTACACTGGCAGGTACGGTTCTGGCACTCTGCCCAGTTGAGTGCCAGTCCCGGACCGGACACCGGGACGACGGACGACGACGGAGGTGCGTGCCCATGCCGGACGAGAGCAAGCCCGACGGCCGACTCATCGACACGCGCCCGTCCGCCCGGCCGCTGGACGAGCGGCGGCTCGCGGTGCTCCGGGCGATCGTCCAGGACTACGTGGGCACCGAGGAGCCGGTCGGCTCCAAGGCCCTGGTGGAGCGCCACAACCTGGGCGTCTCCCCGGCCACCGTCCGCAACGACATGGCCGCGCTGGAGGAGGAGGGGTACATCCACCAGCCGCACACCAGTGCGGGCCGGATCCCCACCGACAAGGGCTACCGGCTGTTCGTCGACCGGCTCGCCGAGGTCAAGCCGATGACCGCCCCCGAGCGCCGGGCGATCCGGCACTTCCTCGAGGGCGCCGTCGACCTGGACGACGTGGTGGCCCGGACGGTGCGGCTGCTCGCCCAGCTGACCAGGCAGGTCGCGGTCGTCCAGTACCCCTCGCTGACCCGCTCCACCGTGCGGCACATCGAACTGGTGTCGCTCACCCCGACCAAGCTGATGCTGGTGCTGATCACCAACACCGGCCGGGTCGAACAGCGGATGGTCGACTGCCCCGCCCCGGTCGGCGAGGCCCTGCTCGGAGACCTGCGGGCCAGGCTCAACGGCATGGCGGGCGGCTGCCGGCTGCCCGAGGTGCCGACCGTCCTGGAGGACCTGCCGGCCGGCTTCGACCCGGCCGACCGGCCCGCCGTCAGCACCGTGCTGACCGTCCTGTTCGAGGCGCTGGCCGAACAGAACGAGGAGCGGATCATGCTGGCGGGCACCGCCAACCTGACCCGCTTCGGCCACGACTTCCCGCTCACCATCCGGCCGGTCCTGGAGGCCCTGGAGGAGCAGGTGGTGCTGTTGCGCCTGCTGGGTGAGACGGCCGACTCGGCGATGACCGTCCGGATCGGCCACGAGATCGCCTACGAGGGGCTCAATTCCACGTCGGTGGTCTCGGTCGGTTACGGTTCGGGCGACCAGAGCGTGGCAAAGCTGGGAGTGATCGGTCCGACCCGGATGGATTACCCGGGCACAATGGGGGCGGTGCGCGCGGTGGCACGGTACGTCGGCCAGATCCTGGCGGAGTCGTAACGGATCGGCGCAGGCGCAGCGGGAAGCGGAACGGCGCAACAAGCAGCGTGCTGTCGCAGGCACTTCTAGAGGCGGAAAAAACCGGAGCATTTGGTGGCCACGGACTACTACGCGGTACTCGGCGTCCGACGCGACGCGGGGCAGGACGAGATCAAGAAGGCGTTCCGGCGCCTCGCCCGTGAGCTGCACCCGGACGTCAACCCGGACCCGAAGACGCAGGAGCGGTTCAAGGAGATCAACGCCGCCTACGAGGTGCTCTCCGATCCGCAGAAGCGCCAGGTCTACGACCTCGGCGGGGACCCGCTGTCGCCGGGCGGCGGCGGGGGCGGCTTCGGCGCCGGTGCGGCCGGGTTCGGCTTCTCCGACATCATGGACGCCTTCTTCGGCGCCGCGACCGGCCAGCGCGGCCCGCGCTCGCGCACCCGCCGCGGCCAGGACGCCATGATCCGGCTGGAGATCACCCTGGAGGAGGCCGCGTTCGGCACCACCAAGGAACTCCAGGTCGACACCGCCGTCACCTGCACCACCTGCAGCGGCGAGGGCGCCGCGCCCGGCACCTCCGCGCAGACCTGCGACATGTGTCGCGGCAAGGGCGAGGTCTCCCAGGTCACCCGGTCCTTCCTGGGCCAGGTCATGACCTCCCGCCCCTGCCCGCAGTGCCAGGGCTTCGGCACCGTCGTCCCCACCCCCTGCCCGGAGTGCGCCGGCGACGGCCGGGTCCGCGCCCGCCGCACCCTCACCGTCAAGATCCCGGCCGGCGTCGACAACGGCACCCGGATCCAGCTGGCCGGCGAGGGCGAGGTCGGCCCCGGCGGCGGCCCCGCCGGCGACCTGTACGTCGAGATCGCCGAGACCAGCCACCCGACCTTCCAGCGGCGCGGCGACGACCTGCACTGCACCGTCACCATCCCGATGACCGCCGCGTCGCTCGGCACCCAGGTGCCGCTGCAGACCCTCGACGGCCTGGAGGAGGTCGACATCCGGCCCGGCACCCAGTCCGGCCAGTCGATCCCGCTGCACGGCCGCGGCATCACCCACCTGCGCGGCGGCGGCCGGGGCGACCTGATAGTGCACGTCGAGGTGCAGACGCCCACCAAGCTCGACCCGGAGCAGGAGGAACTGCTGCGGCGGCTCGCCCTGCTGCGCGGCGAGGAGCGTCCCTCCGGGCAGTTCGCGCCCGGCCAGCAGGGCCTGTTCTCCCGGCTGAAGGACGCCTTCAACGGCCGGTGAGACCCGTTCCTCCCGGAGCCGGGAGCGGCGAGGGGCAGTGCCCCGCCGCTCCCGGCTCGTTTTTCGCCCCGATGGGTTCCCGTTGAGAGGACTGCTGTACCGATGACCGCACCGGTGTTCGTCGTCGACGACCTGACGGGGGCCGCCCCCGGCACGACCGTCCGCCTCGACGGCCCCGAGGGCCGGCACGCCGTCGCCGTCAAACGCCTCGGACCCGGCGAGGCGCTCACCCTCGCCGACGGCCGCGGCCGCGGCGCGGACGGCACCGTCGCCGCGCTGCACGGCAAGGACGCCCTGGACGTCCTGGTCGCCGCCGTCCGCGAGGAGCCCGCCCCGGCGCCCCGGATCACCGTCGTCCAGGCCCTCCCCAAGGGCGAGCGCGGCGAACTCGCCGTCGAGACCATGACCGAGGCGGGCATCGACGCGATCGTCCCCTGGGCCGCCTCCCGCTGCATCACCCAGTGGAAGGGCGAGCGCGGCGCCAAGGCGCTCGCCAAGTGGCGGGCCACCGCCCGCGAGGCCGGCAAGCAGTCGCGGCGGCTGCGCTTCCCCGAGGTCCGGGACGCGGTGACCACCCGGCAGCTGCTGCCGCTGCTGGCCGCCGCGGACTTCGCGGCCGTCCTGCACGAGGAGGGGTCGCTGCCGCTGGCCACCGCGCGGCTGCCCGCCGACGGCGAGATCGTCCTGGTGGTCGGGCCCGAGGGGGGCGTCTCCCCGGACGAGATCGCCGCCTTCGCCGAGGCCGGCGCCGCTCCGTACCGGCTCGGCCCCTCCGTCCTGCGCACCTCCACGGCGGGCGTCGCGGCCGGCTCGCTCCTGCTGGGACGCACGGGGCGCTGGGGGTAGCGAGCGGGAGCGGGGCGCCGGGGCCGCCGCGGTCCGGCTGCGTACTCCCGCAACCTCTGACGGATCGCGGGCTCCGCGTCCTAGGCTGGCGGGATGACCGAATCTACGCGCGGCTACCTGCGCCACCCCCACCTGCACGGCGATCTCGTGGCCTTCGTCGCCGAGGACGACGTCTGGCTGGCGCCCGTGACGGGCGGGCGGGCCTGGCGGGTGACGGCGGACCAGGTGCCGGTGGGGGCGGTGCGGTTCTCGCCGGACGGGCGGTCGCTGGCCTGGGCGTCGACCCGGGACGGCGCGCCCGAGGTGCACGTCGGGCCGGTGGAGGGCGGCGCGGCGCGGCGGCTGACGTACTGGGGGAGCCCGCACACCGCGCTGGTGGGGTGGAGCGCGGACGGGCGGCCGGTCGCGATCACCACCGCCGGGCAGGAGACGATCCGGCGGACCTGGGCGTTCGCGGTGCCGCTGGACGGCGGGGAGCCGACGCGGCTGCCGTACGGGCCGATCGGCTCGCTGGCGTTCGAACCGGTGCCGGAGGGCACCGGCGGCGGGCGGGTGCTGCTGGGGACGCACAACCGGGAGGCCGCGCACTGGAAGCGCTACCGGGGCGGGCGGGCCGGGAAGCTGTGGATCGGCGCGGCCCGGTTCGAGCGCCTGCACGCCGACCTGGACGGGCAGTTGGAGTGTCCGATGTGGGTCGGCGACCGGGTCGCGTTCCTCTCCGACCACGAGGGCACCGGGCGGCTGTACTCCAGCCTCCCGGACGGCTCCGACCTGCGGGCGCACGGCCCGGCGGACAGCGGGTTCTACGCCCGGCAGGCGTCCACCGACGGCACCCGGGTGATCTGGCAGAGCGCCGGCGAACTGTGGCTGCTGGACGGCCTGGACGGTGCTGAGCCGCGCCGGCTGGACGTGCGCCCGGCCGGGCCGCGCACCCGGCGCCGTCCGCACCCGACGCCCGCCGCCGGGCAGGTGGAGAGCGCCGCCCCGGACCGCACCGGCCGGGCCGCGGCCGTGGTGGTGCGCGGCACCGTGCACTGGGTGACCCACCGGGAGGGCCCGGCCCGGGTGCTGGACGAGACGCCCGGTGCGCGCGGCCGGCTGGCCCGGGTGGTCCCCGGCGAGGACGACGCGCAGGGCGCGGTGTGGGTCACCGACGCCGAGGGCGACGACGCACTGGAGTACGCCCCGGCGGTGCTGGGCCCGGAGCGCCGCCGGCTGGCGGCCGGCCGGCTCGGGCGGGTGCGCGCGCTGGTGGTCTCGCCGGACGGGCGGCAGCTCGCGGTAGCCTCGCACGACGGCCGGGTGCTGCTGGTGGCGCTCAGCGACGGCGCCGTGAACGAGCTGGCGCACAGCGCCGACGGCGAGGTCTCCGGGCTGGTGTTCAGCCCGGACTCGGCGTGGCTGGCCTGGTCGCAGCCGGTGCTCGGCCCGTGGTCGCTGCGGCAGATCATGATCGCCGACCTGACCTCGCGCACCGTCAGCGAGGCCACCCCGCAGCGCTTCCACGACTACTCGCCGGCCTTCACCGCCGACGGCAAGCACCTGGCGTTCCTCTCGGTGCGCAGCTTCGACCCGGTGTACGACCAGCACGCCTTCGACCTGTCCTTCCCCGGCGGCACCCGCCCGTACCTGCTGACGCTGGCCGCCGAGACCCCGTCGCCGTTCGGCCCGCAGCGCGGCGGGCGGCCGGCCGGCGGCGAGGAGGAGCCCAAGGAGGGCGAGAAGGACGCCGCGGTGCCCGGCACCCGGGTCGACCTGGAGGGCATCGCCGACCGGATCGTGCCGTTCCCGGTGGAGGCCGGGCGGTTCGGGGTGCTGCGCGCCGCGAAGGACGGGGTGCTGTGGACCAGGTACCCGCTCGGCGGTGAACTCGGCGACAGCGCCGCCTCGTTGGACGACGAGCCGGCCCGCACCGCGCTGGAGCGGTTCGACCTGGGGAAGCGCCGGGCGGAGGAGCTGCTCACCGGCGTCGACGCGTTCGCGGTCAGCGGCGACGGCACCCGGCTGGCGGTGCTGGAGGACGGTTCGCTGCGGATCGTGCCCGCCGACCAGAAGGCCGGCGAGGACGAGGAGGCCGAGGTCGGCCTGGACCGGGTCCGGGTCACCGTCGACCCGGCCGCCGAGTGGCGGCAGATGTTCGACGAGAACGGCCGCCTGATGCGGGACAACTTCTGGCGCGCCGACCTGGGCGGCGTCGACTGGGCCGGCGTCCTGGCCAGGTACCGGCCGCTGGTCGAGCACCTCGGCAGCCGCTCCGACCTGGTCGACCTGCTCTGGGAGACGGTCGGCGAGCTCGGCACCTCGCACGCGTACGTGCTGCCGCCCGGCCGCGGCACCGAGGCCGCCCGGCGGCAGGGCCTGCTCGGCGCGGACCTGGTGCGCGACGGCGAGGTGTGGCGGGTGGCCCGGGTGCTGCCCGGCGAGTCCTCCGACCCGCGGGCCCGCTCCCCGCTGGCCGCGCCCGGCGCGGCGATCCGGCCGGGGGACGCGGTCCTGGCCGTCAACGGCCGCCCGGTCGACCCGGTCAGCGGCCCCGCCCCGCTGCTGGCCGGCACCGCCGACCAGCCGGTCGAGCTCACCGTCGGCGGCAAGGACGGCGGCGAGCGCCACCCCGTCGTGGTGCCGCTCGACGACGAGGAGGCGCTGCGCTACCACGACTGGGTCGCCGGGCGGCGGGCCGCCGTCCGCGAACTGTCCGGCGGGCGGCTCGGCTACCTGCACGTCCCCGACATGCAGAGCGCGGGCTGGGCGCAGCTCCACCGCGACCTGCGGTTCGAGATGTCCCTGGAGGGCGTCGTCCTCGACCTGCGGGAGAACCGGGGCGGCCACACCTCCCAGCTGATCGTCGAGAAGCTGGCCCGCCGGATCGTCGGCTGGAACCACGGCCGCGACCTCGCCCACCCCGACCCGTACCCCGGCGACGCCCCGCGCGGCCCGGTGGTCGCGCTGGCCGACGAGTTCTCCGGCTCCGACGGCGACATCGTCAACGCCGCGATCCAGGCCCTGGGCATCGGCCCGGTGGTCGGCACCCGGACCTGGGGCGGCGTCATCGGCATCGACAGCAGGTACACCCTGGTCGACGGGACGCTGGTCACCCAGCCCAAGTACTCGTACTGGGTCGAGGGCTACGGCTGGCACCTGGAGAACCGGGGCGTCACCCCCGACGTCGAAGTCCCGATCGCCCCGCACGACTGGGCGGCCGGCCGCGACCCCCAACTGGAGACCGCCGTCCGCCTCGCCCTGGAGTCCCTGGACCGCACCCCGGCCAAGACCCCGCCCCCGGTCGACTGACCCCGGCCGGCGGCGGCGACAGGCGCCCGACCCGCCGGATCCCCGATCGCGGCGCGCCGACCGCTGTAAGGTCGTGGCACCAGTGACGGATCCAGGTGAGGAGCACGGGAGATGGCCGGCGAGCCGCAGGCGGACTGTGTGTTCTGCAAGATCGTGTCGGGGGACGTTCCGGCGACCGTGGTGCGCAAGACCGAGCGGACGCTGACGTTCCGGGACATCAACCCGCAGGCGCCCACGCACCTGCTGGTGATCCCGCGGGTGCACTACCCCGACGCGGCCGAACTGGCCGCCGCCGAACCGGAGGTGGCGGCCGAACTGCTCGCCGAGGCGGGCGGCGCGGCGGCGGGGGAGGGCCTGGAGGCGTACCGGCTGATCTTCAACACCGGTGCGGGCGCCGGGCAGACGGTGTTCCACGCGCACGTGCACGTGCTGGGCGGCAAGCCGCTCACCGAGGGTCTGGTCTGAGCGTTGTCGCAGCGTGAACTCGTCGTCCTGGGCACCGCCAGCCAGGTGCCGACCAGGCACCGCAACCACAACGGGTACCTGCTGCGCTGGGACGGCGAGGGGCTGCTGTTCGACCCGGGGGAGGGCACGCAGCGGCAGATGCTGCACGCCGGGGTGAGCGCCACCGGGATCACCCGGATCGCGGTGTCGCACTTCCACGGGGACCACTGCCTGGGACTGCCCGGGATCGTGCAGCGGATCAACCTGGACCGGGTGCCGCACCCGGTGGACGCCTACTACCCGGCGTCCGGGCAGGAGTTCTTCGACCGGCTGCGGCACGCCAGCGCCTACCACGCGTCCGCCGAGATCCGGGAGCGCCCGGTCACCGCCGCGGGCCCGCTGGACGCGCCGGGCGCCCCGTTCGCGCTGGACGCGGCGAGGCTCTCCCACCCGGTGGAGTCTTTCGGCTACCGGCTGACCGAGCCGGACGGGTTCCGGCTGCGGCCCGAGAAGCTGCGCGAACTCGGCCTGCGGGGCCCCGCGGTGGGCGTGCTGCAGCGCGAGGGCCGGGTCGAACTGGACGGGCGGACGGTCACCGCCGAGCAGGTCGGCGAAGTCCGGCCGGGCCAGCGGTTCGCCTTCGTGATGGACACCCGGCTCTGCGACGGGGTGCACGAACTCGCCGAGGGAGCCGACCTGTTGGTGATCGAGGCGACCTTCCTCGACCGGGACGCCGGGCTCGCCGAGGAGCACGGCCACCTGACCGCCGCCCAGGCGGCCCGGGTGGCCGCCGGGGCCGGGGTGCGCAGGCTGGTGCTCACGCACTTCTCGCAGCGCTACCCGGACCTGGCCGACCACCTCGCGGAGGCGCGCGAGCACTTCGACGGCGAGGTCGTGCTCGCCGAGGACCTGGCCAGGATCCCCGTCCCGCCGCGCCGCTGACCGCCGCCGGGGCCCGACCGGCCGCGCCGACGACCGCCACCGGGCCCGCACGCGGGAAAACCGTTCGCACATCGGGGCGAAAGCCCCCACCATCGAAGCCGCCGCGCCGCTCCGGCGAACACCCGCGCGGCGTACCCTGGTGACCCGGAGAGCCCGAGCCACACGACAGACGGATGGGGATGAGGCAGGCCGCAGCGCCGACCCATGAGTGACACACCGCAGACCCGCACCGACGGACAGCGGCGCCCCGACGAGGCGTCCACCAGCACCCGGATCGTCATCCCGGAGAAGCACCCGATGGTCACCCTGCTGGGTGCGGCCGACTCGCTCCTGCGAGTGATCGAGGAAGGCTTCCCGGGCGCCGACATCCACGTCCGCGGAAACGAGGTGACGGCCACCGGCTCTCCCGCCGAGGTCGCGCTCGTCAAGCAGCTCTTCACCGAGATGATGCTGGTGCTGCGCACCGGCCAACCCCTGACGGAGGACGCCGTGGAGCGCTCCATCACCATGCTCAGGAGTGCCGCCGAGGACCCGGCCCACCCGGCCCCGTCCGAGGTGTTCACGGCGAACATCCTGTCCAACCGGGGCCGCACCATCCGCCCCAAGACGCTCAACCAGCAGCGCTACGTCGAGGCGATCGACAAGCACACCATCGTCTTCGGCCTCGGCCCGGCCGGCACCGGCAAGACCTACCTGGCGATGGCCAAGGCCGTGCAGGCCCTGCAGGCCAAGGAGGTCAACCGGATCATCCTGACCCGGCCGGCCGTCGAGGCGGGGGAGCGGCTGGGCTTCCTGCCCGGCACCCTCTACGAGAAGATCGACCCGTACCTGCGCCCGCTGTACGACGCGCTGCACGACATGATGGACCCCGACTCGATCCCGCGGCTGATGGCGGCCGGGACGATCGAGGTGGCCCCGCTGGCGTACATGCGCGGCCGCACCCTGAACGACGCCTTCATCATCCTCGACGAGGCGCAGAACACCTCGCCCGAGCAGATGAAGATGTTCCTGACCCGCCTGGGCTTCAACTCCCGGGTGGTCGTGACCGGCGACACCAGCCAGATCGACCTGCCGGGCGGCACCCGCTCCGGCCTCAAGGTGGTCCAGGAGATCCTCACCGACGTGCCCGACATCCACTTCTCGGTGCTGACCAGCACCGACGTGGTGCGGCACAAGCTGGTCGGCCGCATCGTGGATGCGTACGAACGCTGGGACGCCCGGCAGGAGGCCGAGGAGTCCGGCGACCGCAAACCCGTCCAACGGCGGGGCGCCCGGGCGCCCCGGCAGTCCCATCGCACCGAAAGCTGAGTACTGAGCCCTCCATGTCGATCGACATCGCCAACGAGTCCGGGTGGGACGTCGACGAGGAGTCCATCCTCGACGTCGCCCGCTACGCCCTCGACAAGATGCGGATCCATCCGCAGTCCGAGCTCTCCGTCATCCTCTACGACAGCGAGTCGATGGCGGAGCTGCACGTCCAGTGGATGGACCTGCCAGGACCGACCGACGTGATGTCCTTCCCGATGGACGAGCTGCGTCCGGGCAAGGAGGGCGAGGACCTGCCCGAGGGCCTGCTCGGCGACATCGTGCTCTGCCCCGAGGTGGCGAAGGAGCAGGGCCTGGCCGCCCCCACCAAGCACTCGATGGACGAGGAGCTGCAGCTGCTCACCGTCCACGGGGTGCTGCACGTGCTCGGCTACGACCACGAGGAGCCCGACGAGGAGCGCGAGATGTTCGCGCTCCAGAAGCGGATCCTGGACGACTGGCGGGCCGGCCGCGGCCTGTCCGGCCTGTCGCCCGCGCCGACCGTCCACTGAGGGCCGGCCCGCTGTGAGTGGTGAGAGTACGAGCTTCCTGATCGGTGCGCTGGTGCTGGTCGGCCTGGGCTGGCTGGCGGCGTGCGCCGAGGCGGGCATCTCCCGGATGTCCCGCTTCCGGGCCGAGGAGGCGGTCCGCTCGGGTCGGCGCGGTTCCGGCCGGCTGCTGACCCTGGCCTCCGACAACATCCGCTACCTGAACCTGGCGACGCTGATCCGGGTCGCCAGCGAGATGGGCGCCGCGGTGCTGGTCACCGTGGTGTGCGTGCGCGGCTTCCAGCAGACCTGGCAGGCCGTGCTGGTGGCGTTCGGCGTGATGGTGCTGGTGTCCTTCGTGGCGGTCGGGGTCTCCCCGCGCACGATCGGCCGCCAGCACCCGCTGAGCACCGTCACCGCCGCGTCCTACGTGCTGCTGCCGCTGGCCCGGATCCTCGGGCCGATCCCGCGGCTGCTGATCCTGCTGGGCAACGCGCTGACGCCCGGCAAGGGCTACAAGGAGGGCCCGTTCGCCTCCGAGGCCGAGCTGCGGGCGCTGGTCGACCTGGCCGAGAAGGACGACCTGATCGAGGACGAGGAGCGCCGGATGGTGCACTCGGTCTTCGAACTGGGCGATACCATCGTGCGCGAGGTGATGGTGCCCCGCACCGACCTGGTGATGATCGAGCGGCACAAGACCGTCCGCCAGACGCTGACGCTGGCGCTGCGCTCGGGCTTCTCGCGGATCCCGGTGGTCGGCGACAACGAGGACGACGTGGTCGGCATCGTCTACCTCAAGGACCTGGTGCGCCGCACCCACATCAACCGGGACGCCGAGTCCGACCAGGTCGACTCGGTGATGCGCCCGGCGGTGTTCGTCCCCGACTCCAAGCCGGCCGCGGACCTGCTGCGCGAGATGCAGCAGATGCGCTCGCACGTCGCGATCGTGATCGACGAGTACGGCGGCACCGCCGGACTGGTCACCATCGAGGACATCCTGGAGGAGATCGTCGGCGAGATCACCGACGAGTACGACCGGGAGATCGCGCCGGTCGAGGACCTCGGGGACGGCTCGTACCGGATCACCGCCCGGCTCACCGTGGAGGACCTCGGCGAGCTGTTCGGGATCGAGCTGGACGACGAGGACGTGGAGACCGTCGGCGGGCTGCTGGCCAAGTGCCTGGGGCGGGTGCCGATCCCGGGTTCCTCGTGCGAGGTGCCGGTGCCGGAGGGCAGCGGGCTGGCCGCGATCGGCCTGACCGCGGAGAGCTCGGCGGGCCGGCGCAACCGGATCGGCACCGTGGTGGCCACCCCGGTGCGGATCGCGGAGGAGAGCGAGGAGCCGGCCGAGGAGGCCGCCTCCTAGCCCTCTAGCGGCGCGCTGTTCGGCGGGCCCTCCTCGGCAGCCCCCTGGACGGATCCGTGTGCAGCCCCTGGACAGATCCGTGGACGGGGCCGTGGACAGACCCGTGAACGGGCCCGTGGACAGACCCGTGGACAGACCCGTGGACGGGCCCTTGGACGGGCCGTCCCAATCGGTGGTGCCGGTTGGGACGGTTCGGCCCGGGGCCCGTTTGCGGTGCCGCCGGTGCGTGCGCACCGTGGAAGACATGGCTCATCTACTGCGCGCGGAGTACGGCCCGAGCGGGCCGGCCGACGGGGTGGCCAGGTGGCACGTGGTCCGTGCCGCCGACCCCTCGCACGGCATGTGCGGCGCCGAGATCGCCTCGGACGCCGAGAGCAGGCCGGAGGAGGCCTGGGGCACCGGGCTGCACTGCTGCCAGCAGTGCGGGTCGCTGTACCTCCACGAAGTGCCGTTCCTCCGGTCCGACCACGCGGGGAGGACCTGATGAAACTGCAGGACGAACTCCCGGTCGACCACCGGCTGGGCAGGGTCTACCGCTACGGCGCGGGGCTGTGCGGACTGTTCCTGGTGGTGTTCGGCGTCCTGGGGCTGACCGGCACCCACCCGGGATTCCTGGACACCTCGGGCAAGGAGGTGATCGGCCTGTCCAGCAACGGGGCGCTGAGCGTGCTCTCCCTGGTGGCCGGCGGGATCCTGATCCTGGGCGCCGTGATCGGCGGCAACACCGCCTCCAACATCAACATGGTCATGGGCGTGCTGTTCGTGCTGGCCGGCTTCGTCGGCCTGATGGTGCTGGACTCCAGCGCCAACCGGCTCGCCTTCCACATCTCCAACGTCATCTTCAGCTTCGTGTTCGGCTTCGTGGTGCTGACCTTCGGGATGTACGGCCGGGTCAGCAGCCACCTGCCGCAGGACAACCCGTACTGGAAGCGGCGCCACGCCCACGACGACGAACAGCCGGACGGGCCGCCGGCCCTGGTGAAGGTGCTCCGGCCCGGCCCGCCCAAACCGACCGGGCACTGAGCGCCGGGCGGTAACTATGCTCGGGGCCATGACCGAGATTTCCGAGCTGGACCCCGAGGACAAGAAGATCATCACGCTGGCCCGCTCGGCCCGCGCCCGCAACGGCGTGGCCGAGGGGGCCGCCGTCCGTGACGAGACCGGGCGGACGTACGTGGCCGGGACGGTGGCGCTGGAGTCGCTGCGGCTGAGCGCGCTGCAGACGGCGGTGGCGATGGCGGTGGCGAGCGGGGCGAAGAGCCTGGAGGCGGCCGCGGTGGTGTCCGAGGCGGACGCTCCGGCGGCGGGCGACCTGGCCGCCGTGCGGGACCTGGGCGGGGCCGGGACGCCGGTGCTGCTGGCCGGGCCGGACGGGGCGCTGAAGCTGGCCGCCGCCGCGGAGTGAGGCCCGGGCGGGCGGGGCGTCCGGAAGGAGCCCCGCCGCCCTTTCCGCCGACCGCACGGGTGCGATAATCGCACCGGCCGGAGCCGGTTCCGGCGGGGGAGGGGACATGGGCGTCGCGGCGTTCTTCTGCGGGCTGATCCTCTGCGTCATGGGCTTCGGGCGCTGGCACGAGACCGGCTCCCCGTGGTGGCTGGGCGGCACCCTGGCCCTGCTGGCACTCGTCCTGGTCGGCGCGATCACCGGCGGCGGGAAGAGGAAGGCCGACTGAACGCCCGCGACCGAACGCCCGCGGTCGGGGCCTCCGGGGCCGGATGTCGGGGGCGGTCCCGCCGATCGGCGACAATGGGTGCCATGAATGCCCCTTCCTCCCCGTACCGCTCCGGGTTCGCGTGCTTCGTCGGCCGCCCCAACGCGGGCAAGTCGACCCTGACCAACGCCCTGGTCGGGACGAAGGTCGCGATCACCTCCGACCGTCCGCAGACCACCCGGCACACCGTGCGCGGCATCGTGCACCGCCCCGACTCCCAGCTCGTGCTGGTGGACACCCCCGGGCTGCACAAGCCCCGCACCCTGCTCGGCGAGCGGCTCAACGACCTGGTCCGCACCACCTGGGCGGAGGTCGACGTGATCGGCTTCTGCGTGCCCGCCGACCAGAAGCTCGGCCCCGGCGACAAGTTCATCGCCAAGGAGCTCGCCGAGATCCGCAAGACGCCGAAGGTCGCGCTCGTCACCAAGACCGACCTGGTCGACTCCAAGCGGCTGGCCGAGCAGCTGATCGCCATCCAGCAACTGGGCGCCGAACTCGGCATCGAGTGGGCCGAGATCATCCCGGTCTCAGCGGTGGGCGACCAGCAGGTCGAGCTGGTCGGCGAGCTGCTGACCAAGCTGCTGCCCGAGGGCGTGCCGCTGTACCCGGACGGCGACCTCACCGACGAGCCCGAGCAGACCATGGTCGCCGAGCTGATCCGGGAGGCCGCGCTGGAGGGCGTGCGCGACGAGCTGCCGCACTCGCTGGCCGTGGTGGTCGAGGAGATGATCCCGCGCGAGGGCCGCCCCGCCGACCGCCCGCTGCTGGACATCCACGCCAACGTGTACATCGAGCGGCAGAGCCAGAAGGCCATCGTGATCGGTGCCAAGGGCGCCCGCCTCAAGCACGTCGGCACCACCGCCCGCAAGCAGATCGAGGCGCTCCTGGGCACCCCGGTCTACCTGGACCTGCACGTCAAGGTGGCCAAGGACTGGCAGCGCGACCCCAAGCAGCTGCGTAAGCTCGGCTTCTGACGGGACGTCACACCGGGAGGGGTCGGTCGGGATGGAACTGCACACCCACGAGTGGGGCGCGGGCGGGCGCACCGCACTGCTGGTCCACGGCATCCAGGCCGACCACCGCACCTGGCGGGTGATCGGCCCCGCGCTCGCCGAGCGCGGCTACCGGGTGGTCGCCGTCGACCTGCGCGGCCACGGCGCCTCCCCGCGCGGCACCGGCGCGAGCCCCGCCGAGCGGTACGGGCCCGAGCGGTTCGCCGAGGACCTGGTCGACACCCTGCCCGCCGGAGCCGACCTGGCGATCGGCCACTCGATGGGCGCGCTGGCGCTGCACCTGGCCGTCGAGCGGCTGAAGCCCGCCCGGGCGGTCTACAGCGACCCCGCGTTCGTCTACGACCGACCCGGGCTCGGCCCCCAGCCGTTCGTCGACTTCAAGCGCTTCGGCACCAGGGCGTTCATCACGGGCATGCACCCCGACTGGACCGCCGAGGACGTGGACACCGAGCTCGCCGCCCTCGCGGTCTGGGACAGCGACACCGCGCTCGGCCTGTGGGCGGACCCGGCGCTGTCCGTGCTGCCGGGACCGCCGGTCGTCCCCTCGCTGGTCCAGCTCGCCGACCCGAGCACCCTGGTGCCGGACCGGGACGCCGCCGAGCTGCGCCGCCGCGGCTTCGAGGTGCGCACCGTGCCCGGCGCCGGGCACTGCATCCACCGCGACGACCCGGCGGGCTTCCTGGCCTCGCTGGACGGCTGGCTCTGAACACCCCGGCCGGGCCGGCCCGACCAGCCCGGCCAGCCCTGCCGGGCCGGCCGCCGACGGCCCGTCAGGCGCCTTCGCGCAGCACCAGGCTGACCAGCTCGCGCTGGGAGTCGGTGAGCTTCGGATCGGCGCAGTGCACGGTGCGGCCGTCGACGGTGATCTCGTAGTGGAAGCCGTCTGGCACCCCGTACGCGGGCGCGCGCAGCCCGCCGGCCACCGCCTCGCGGGCCAGGGCGTGCACGTGCGGGGCGTCCGGGCGCTCCTCGGTGTTCATCTCGGCATACCGGAGCAGGCCGGCGAACCCGCCGGTGCGGGTGACCTGGATACGCATGGTTGTCAGTGTGCTACGCAACAGGGGTTTTCGCCGAGGCTTTCCGCCAACTTCCCGCAGCTCTTCCGGGGTTCCCGGCGGGACGGCCGCCGACGGACCCCGTCTCACTGGGTGGGATCGTGGCCGGGCTCACTGCGCCGTACCGTCCGGTGTTGTTACAGTGGCGACATCATGCGTATCCGGCTGCTCCTTCTTAGCTGCCGCGGCGAGGGCCTGTAGTCCAGTCAAGGCCGGCCCCCTCGCCGCGGGGAGTCGTGTTGCGCCCAGTGTGATCTTTCGCGGCGCATCTCAGTCGGCCGAGTTCGGGTGTCCTCATCCCCCGACCGCAGACCGCCTTCGACAACGGAAGCCGAGAGCCTCAGCCATGACCGAACAGTCCTCCGTCGCCCGCGCCTTCATCGACCGTCCCACCCCGATCACCGCCGCCACCGTGCAGCAGAAGCCCTCGGGGATGCCGTTCCAGCGCTACGTACCCTTCGGCACCATCGACCTGCCGGACCGCACCTGGCCGAGCAAGGTGATCACCCGGGCCCCGCGCTGGCTGTCCACCGACCTGCGCGACGGCAACCAGGCGCTGATCGACCCGATGTCGCCGGCCCGCAAGCGCAAGATGTTCGACCTGCTGGTGAAGATGGGCTACAAGGAGATCGAGGTCGGTTTCCCGTCGTCCGGCGCCACCGACTTCAACTTCGTCCGCTCGCTGATCGACGGGGGCGCGATCCCCGAGGACGTCACCATCTCGGTGCTGACCCAGGCCCGCGAGGACCTGATCGAGCGCACCGTCGAGTCGCTGAAGGGCGCGCCGCGGGCCACCGTCCACCTGTACAACGCGACCTCGCCGCTGTTCCGCCGGGTGGTGTTCAAGGCGAGCAAGGACGACATCAAGGCCATCGCGGTGGACGGCACCCGCCTGGTGATGGAGTACGCCGAGAAGATCCTGGGCGACGAGACGGTCTTCGGCTACGAGTACTCGCCGGAGATCTTCATCGACACCGAGCTGGACTACGCGCTGGAGGTCTGCGAGGCGGTGATGGACGTCTGGCAGCCCGGCGAGGGCCGCGAGATCATCCTGAACCTGCCGACCACCGTCGAGCGCTCCACCCCGAACGTCTACGCCGACAAGATCGAGTGGATGTCGCGGAACCTGTCGCGCCGCGAGTTCATCTGCCTGTCCACCCACCCGCACAACGACCGGGGCACCGGCGTGGCCTCCGCCGAACTGGCCGTGATGGCCGGCGCCGACCGCGTCGAGGGCTGCCTGTTCGGGCAGGGCGAGCGCACCGGCAACCTGGACCTGGTCAACGTCGGGATGAACCTGTTCTCCCAGGGCGTCGACCCGATGATCGACTTCTCGGACATCGACGAGATCCGCCGCACGGCCGAGTACTGCAACCAGATGCCGGTGCCCGAGCGCCACCCCTACGCGGGCGACCTGGTCTTCACCTCCTTCTCCGGCTCGCACCAGGACGCGATCAAGAAGGGCTTCGACGCCCTGGAGGACGACGCGGCCTCCGCCGGCGTCCCGGTCTCCGAGTACACCTGGGGCGTGCCCTACCTGCCGATCGACCCGAAGGACGTGGGCCGCAGCTACGAGGCGGTCATCCGGGTCAACTCGCAGTCCGGCAAGGGCGGCATCGCCTACGTGCTGAAGAACGACCACAAGCTGGACCTGCCGCGCCGGATGCAGATCGAGTTCTCGAAGATCATCCAGGCCAAGACCGACGCCGAGGGCGGCGAGGTCACCCCCGCCGACATCTGGGCGGTCTTCCAGGACGAGTACCTGCCGACCCCGGCCAACCCGTGGGGCCGGATCTCGCTGAGCGGCTCCCGCAGCCTGACCACCGAGGACGGCCGCGACGTGCTGAGCACCGAGGCCGTCGTGGACGGCACCGCGGTCACCCTGACCGGCACCGGCAACGGCCCGGTCTCCGCGTTCGTCAACGCGCTGGCCTCGATCGGCGTGGACGTCCGCGTCCTGGACTACGCCGAGCACGCGCTGAGCGAGGGCGGCGACGCGCAGGCCGCCGCGTACGTCGAGTGCGCCGTCGGTGACAAGGTGCTGTGGGGCGTGGGTGTCGACGGCAACACCGTGCTGGCCTCGCTGAAGGCCCTGGTCAGCGCCGTCAACCGGGCGGCGCAGCGCGGCTGACGCCGCCGCGCGCCGGTGCGCTCCGAGGGGACCCGTCGTCGGCGGGTCCCCTCCGCGTCCCCGGTGGACTTCCGCCGCCCCGGTCGGCGTCGGCGGATCTCCCTTCCGGTGAGGGGAGTTGACTGGTCATCAGTGGATGCCCGGCCCCCGGTGCGGGTGTTCGGGTGGTGTCGACAATCACATGTGTCCCCGGTCACAAATTTTCCCCCGGCACCCGTTCAGGGTGCTGACACGAGCCGGTAACCGTGGCAACATCGTCGGACCGGAACCGGGGTCGGTGGGACGACTCCGGCGTCCGGACGCGTGACCTGCCCATCGATGTGCAGGCCGCCTGCCATGTCTGGGGAGTGGCGCCGTGACAGGGTTGTGGGGTGTTCGCCCTCGGTGGCGGACGGATGTCCTCGGTGAATTCTTCTGCCCCGGCTGTGGCGGAGACCGCAACTACCGCCGGCAACACGGCCGACGGTGGCTGCGGTTGCTCGGGACGCCGGTCCTGCCGCTCGGCGGCGTGGTCCGCAGCGTCCAGTGCACGGCCTGCCGCGGCCGCTACGGGGTCGACGCACTGGAGCAGTTGACCTCGGTCCGGCTCGGCGCGATGCTCCGCGACGCCCAGTACACCATCGCCCTGGCCGCGCTCGCGGCCGGCGGCACCGCCGGGCGCGGCGGGCGCGAGGCGGCCTGCACGGTGATCAGGGAAGCCGGGTTCGACGACTGCGGCGAGGTCCAGGTGCTGGCCGCGCTGGCCGCGCTTTCCGGGCACGGCGGCGGCGAACCGATCGACGTGGACGCCGAGGGCGGCGGGCTCGCCGTCGAACTGCACGCCGCGCTCGAACCGCTCGCCCCGCACCTGGCCGTCCAGGGCCGCGAACGACTGCTCACCCTCGGTGCGATGGTCGCCCTCGCCGACGGCCGCTACCTCCCGCAGGAGCGGGCCGTGCTCGCCGTGGTCGGCCGCTGCCTGCGCCTCACCGACCGGCAGGTCGGCCTGCTGCTGGAGGCGGCCACCCGCGCCACGCACTGACACCGGGCCGGGCCTGCCGCCGAGGCCCGCCACCGCACCTCCCGCCGTTCGTCCTCCCTCCTCCTCCTTCCTCCCGTCCTTCCGCACCACCCACGAGCCGGGCCCGAAACTCCCCCCTCCCGGGCCCGCCGTGACCCGCACCGCACGGGTGAAATCCCCCCACAACCCCGGTGCGGGTTCACGGCTGCGCGCCGCCGTACCGTGGGCCCTCCCTCCGGGCCTCCGTCCGACCGGACTGTCGGCGGGGTGCGGGAGAATGGGTTCCACCATGAGTCTCTTCCGCGACGACGGCATCGTGCTGCGCACCCAGAAGCTCGGCGAGGCCGACCGGATCATCACCTTCCTGACCCGCCAGCACGGCCAGGTGCGTGCGGTGGCCCGGGGAGTGCGCCGGACCAAGTCGAAGTTCGGCGCCCGGCTCGAACCCTTCTCGCACGTCGACATCCAGTTCTTCAGCCGCGGCAGCGACCTGGTCGGCCGCACCCTGCCGCTGTGCACCCAGGTGGAGACCATCGCCCCCTACGGCGCCCGGATCGTCGACGACTACGCCCGCTACACGGCGGGCACCGCGATGCTGGAGACCGCCGAGCGCTTCGCCGAGAACGAGGGCCAGCCCGCCGTCCAGCAGTACCTGCTGCTGGTCGGCGCCCTGCGCACGCTGGCCGCCGGCACCCACCAGTCGCACCTGGTGCTGGACGCCTTCCTGCTGCGCTCGCTCGCCGTCAACGGCTACGGCGCGAGCTTCACCGACTGCGCCCGCTGCGGGCTGCCGGGCCCCAACCGCTTCTTCTCGCTCCAGGCCGGTGGCGTGCTGTGCGGCGACTGCCGGGTGCCCGGAAGTGCCGTACCCTCCCCTGAGACACTCGTACTGCTCGGCGCGCTGCTCTCCGGAGACTGGCAGACCGCCGACGGCTGCGAGCCGCGGTACTGGCGCGAGGGCAGCGGGCTGGTGGCCGCCTACCTGCAGTGGCACCTGGAGCGGGGCATCCGCTCGATGAGATACGTGGAGAAGTGAGCATGGTCGCGCGACGGCTGTTCGGCAGCAAGCGGACGTACGAGGCTCCGGCCCCGCACCCGAGCGGAGCCAAGCCGCCGAAGATCCCGGGCGAACTGGTCCCCAACCACGTCGCGGTGGTCATGGACGGCAACGGACGCTGGGCCAAGGAGCGCGGCCTGCCCCGCACCGAGGGCCACCGGGTCGGCGAGGGCGTCGTCCTCGACGTGCTGCGCGGCTGCCTGGAGATCGGGGTCAAGAACCTCTCGCTGTACGCCTTCTCCACCGAGAACTGGAAGCGCTCCCCGGACGAGGTGAAGTTCCTGATGAACTTCAACCGGGACGTGATCCGCCGCCGCCGCGACGAGATGGACGCCATGGGCATCCGGATCCGCTGGGCCGGCCGGATGCCGCGGATGTGGAAGAGCGTGGTCCAAGAGCTCCAGGTCGCCCAGGAGCAGACCAAGGGCAACGACGCGATGACGCTGTACTTCTGCCTCAACTACGGCGGCCGGGCCGAGATCGCCGACGCCGCGCTGGCCATCGCCCGCGACGTCGCCGCCGGGAAGATCAACCCGGAGAAGGTCAACGAGAAGCTGTTCGCCAAGTACCTGTACTACCCGGACATGCCGGACGTCGACCTGTTCCTGCGCCCCAGCGGCGAGCAGCGCACCTCCAACTTCCTCGCCTGGCAGTCCGCCTACGCCGAACTGGTCTTCCAGGACGTGCTCTGGCCGGACTTCGACCGCCGCGACCTGTGGCGCGCCTGCGAGCAGTACGCCCGCCGCGACCGCCGTTTCGGCGGGGCGCTGCCCAACGAGGTCGCCACCGGGCTCCCCCCGCAGCGCTGACCGCCGACAGGTACGGCCGAGGGCCCGGATCGGACTGCTCCGATCCGGGCCCTCGCCGTTGCCGGGCCTCGCGGGTCGCTACTCCGCTTGCTACTCCGCCTGCTGCTTGGCGGCGCACTCGCCGCAGGTGCCGAAGATCTCCAGGGTGTGCGCGATGTCGCTGAACCCGTGTTCGGCGGCGACCGCGTTGGCCCAGCGCTCGACCGCGGGGCCCTCGACCTCGACGGTCGCCCCGCAGTGCCGGCACACCAGGTGGTGGTGGTGACCGCTGCTGCACCGCCGGTACACCGCCTCGCCCTCGGCGGTGCGCAGCACGTCCACCTCGCCGGCCTCGGCCAGCGACTGCAGCGTGCGGTAGACGGTGGTCAGACCCACCGAGTCGCCCCGGTGCTTGAGCATGTCGTGCAGTTCCTGCGCGCTGCGGAAGTCCTCAATCTCGTCCAGGACCGCCGAGACGGCGGTGCGCTGCCGAGTCGATCGCGCGCGCGGCGACGGGCCTGCGGTGGTCACCGTGGGTCCTCCTGCTGATCGGGTGGTTTCGCACATCATTGTGCCAGCCCCCGACTTGACAGCGACTCCCCCGACAGCGGTGCATCGACCGCCGTCCCCGCCGGTGCCCGGACCGGCTCCGTCCCCTCCAGGACTGCGACCGGGCCCCCCGCGGTTCCCGGCCCGCCCGGGGAGCTCCCGGCGGTGCCGTCGGGCAGCGCCACGTCGCACACCGCCGGGCCGTGCTCGGCGGAGGCCCGGTGGCGCCGTCTGGCCAGCGGTGCGGCGACCACGCTGAACAGGGCGAAGGTGAGGATAGCCAGGAACACGATGGTCGGGCCGGACGGCAGGTCGGCCTGGTAGGAGGTGCCGACGCCGAGCAGCGCCGTCACCACGCCCACGCCGATCGCGGTGGCCTGGGTGGCCGCGAAGGACCGGGTCAGCTGCTGGGCGGCCGCCACCGGGACCACCATCAGGGCGCTCACCAGCAACAGACCGACCACCCGCATGGCGACCGTCACGGTGACCGCGGCCATCACCGCGAGCAGCAGGTTCAGCACCCGCACCGGCAGGCCCGTCACCCGGGCGAACTCCTCGTCCTGGCAGACCGCGAACAGCTGCCGGCGCAGGCCCACGGTGACCGCGAGGACCACCGCCGCGAGCAGGCCGATCACCGCCAGGTCGCCGGGGGAGACGAACAGGATGGAACCCCACAGGTAGCTCTCCAGGCTGCCAGCCCCGGACTGGCTGCTCATCGAGACCAGCAGCTTGCCGCCGGCCATGCCGCCGTAGAAGAGCATCGCCAGCGCGATGTCGCCGCGCTGGTTGCCGCGGGCCCGGACGAGTTCCATCACGACGGCGCCGAGCACGCAGACCAGCACCGCCGTCCACATCGGGTTGGCCTGGAACAGGAAGCCGAGGCCGACGCCGGTCAGCGCGACGTGCCCGATGCCGTCGCCCATCAACGCCTGCCGGCGCTGCACCAGGTAGATGCCGATCGACGGCGCGGTGACGCCGACCAGGACGGCGGCGAGGAAGGCCCGCTGCATGAAGTCGGGTTGGAACATCTCGATCATGCCAGTAGCCCCTGGGTGGTGCGGTGGTGGTCATCGGCGTGCGGGTGGACGTGGTCGTGGCCGGGCAGCGCGTGCTGGCCGACGCCCCGGGGCGGTGGCCCGTCGTGCGCCACGCAGCCGTCGCGGAGCACCACGGCGCGGTCGATCAGCGGTTCCAGCGGCCCGAGTTCGTGCAGCACCAGCAGCACCGCGCAGCCGCGTTCCACCTCGGTGCGGAGGATGTCGGCGAGCACCTGCTGGCTGTCCACGTCGACACCGGCCATCGGCTCGTCCATGATCAGCAGGTCGGGGACGCCGACCAGCGCGCGGGCGATCAGCACCCGCTGGTGCTGCCCGCCGGAGAGGTGGGCCACCCCGTCGCCGGCCCGGTCCAGCATGCCGACGGCGGACAGCGCCCGGTCCACCGCGGCACGGTCCTTGCGGCGGAACGGCAGCAGCCGGTGCTGCGGCAGCCGCCCGGTGGAGACCACCTCGCGCACCGTGGCCGGTACCCCGCCGGCCGCGGTGGTGCGCTGCGGCACGTACCCGATCCGGTGCCAGTCCCGGAACTTGCGGTACGGCCGGCCGAACAGCTCCAGGCTGCCCCGGTCCAGCGGTACCGAGCCGATCACGCTCTTCACGGTGGTGGACTTGCCGGACCCGTTGGCGCCCAGCAGGGCGACCACTTCGCCCGGCCGGACGGTGAGGTCGACGCCGCGCAGCACCGGCCGTCCTCCGACGGTGGCGACGGCGCCCCGGAGCCCGACGACCGCCGACCCGGCGTCCTCGGGGGAGGACGGACGCGGCCGGTCGGAGTCTGCCGTGGCAGTGACAGCACTCATGGTGGTTCCTCGCTCTGCTTTCGCCGCTCGTTCAGGTCCGGATCGGGCCGGTTCGGATCGGGCTGGTTCGTCCTGGCTCGGACGGGCCGGTTCGACTGGGCCGGATGGATCCGGGCGGGCCCTGGTGGTTCCAGGCGGTTCCAAGTGGTCCGGGTGGTTCCAGGTGGTCCGGGTGGGCTCAGCGGGAGCCGAGCGCGGCCCGCAGGTTGGCCAGGTTCTGCCGCATGACGGAGAAGTAGTCGTCCCGGTCCGGCTCCTTGATCCCCTCCAGGGGGTCGAGCACGGCGGTCTTGAGCCCCAGGTCGGCGGCCACGGTGTCGGCCAGCTTGGGGCTGACCAGGGCTTCGAAGAAGACGGTGGTGGCGCCGTTCTCCTTGGCGGCGCGCTGGATCTCGGCCATCCGGGACGGGGTGGGCTCGGCCTCCGGGTCGACCCCGTTGATCGCGACCTGCTCCAGCCCGTAGTGCTCGGCGAGGTAGCCGAACGCGGCGTGGCTGGTGACGAAGGTCCGGGTCGCGGTGCCGGTCAGACCGTCCCTGAACTCCTGGTCCAGGGAGCCGAGCCGGGCCACCAGGTCGTCGGTGTTGCGCTGGTATTCGGCGGCGTTGGCGGGGTCGATCCCCGCGAGTTCGGCGCCCACGGCGCGGGCCACCGCCGCGTACCGGGTCGGGTCCAGCCAGATGTGCGGGTCGCCGGTCGCGCCGCCGTGCTCGTGCCCGTGCTCGCCGTCGTGCGCCTCGGTCTCGTCCTCCCCGCCCTCGTCGAGGTGGTGGTCCACCAGTGGGGAGACGGCGGTGGCGTCCACCGCGTGCTTGACGTGGGACTGCGCGACCGCCTTGTCCACGGTCGGCTGCAGGCCCTTCAGGTAGACCACCGCGTCGGCCCGCTGGACGGTTGCGACCTGCTTGGCCGTCAGCTCCAGGTCGTGCGGCTCCACTCCGGGGGCGGTCAGGTCGGTGACCTTCACGTGCGCCCCGCCTATCTGCCGGGCCAGGAACTCCATCGGGTAGAAGGAGGCCACCACCTCCAGACCGCCGCCGTCCTTCCCCGCCGCACTGCTGGCGCCGCCGCAGCCGGAGAGCAGCAGGGATCCGGCGAGGGCGGTGACGGCGAGTGCTATCCGGGGGTGCGTGCGGCGAATCCTCATGACAACCATTCTCATCTTATCTGGAAATGATTGTCAACTTGCATTGGGTGGACCCGTCCCCTACCGGTCGCGGCCCGCCGGGCCGCCACCCGTACCGTCCGGGCGCCGCGCCTTCACCGGGCGACCTCCAACACGCCGGAGAACGCACGGCTGTTCACTCCCGGTACAGCCACCCGGCAGCCCGTCCGTGCCACTATCGAGTTGAACCCCGCCCCCGCATGCCCGGTACCCTGAGTTATTCGGGCGCGCGCAACCAGCCGCGCCCTGACCGTGCCGTCGTACTGAAGAGAGCACTGTGGCCGCCGACAAGATCGACACGATCGTCAGCCTGAGCAAGCGCCGTGGCTTCGTCTACCCCTGCAGCGAGATCTACGGTGGTACCCGTGCCGCCTGGGACTACGGTCCGCTGGGAGTCGAGCTCAAGGAGAACATCAAGCGCCAGTGGTGGCGCGCGATGGTCACCGCTCGGGAGGACGTCGTCGGCCTCGACTCCTCGGTGATCCTCGCCCGCGAGGTCTGGGAGGCCTCCGGCCACGTCGCGACCTTCAACGACCCGCTGACCGAGTGCCTCTCCTGTCACAAGCGCTTCCGCGCCGACCACCTGGAAGAGGCCTACGAGGCCAAGCACGGCAAGCTGCCCGCCAACGGCCTCGCCGACCTCAACTGCCCGAACTGCGGCAACAAGGGCGCCTTCACGGAGCCCAAGGAGTTCTCGGGCATGCTGAAGACGCACCTCGGTGTCACCGAGGACGCCGCCGGCCTGGCCTACCTGCGCCCCGAGACCGCGCAGGGCATCTTCACCAACTTCCGCGCCGTCCAGACCACCACGCGGAAGAAGCCGCCGTTCGGCATCGCCCAGGTCGGCAAGAGCTTCCGCAACGAGATCACCCCCGGCAACTTCATCTTCCGCACCCGCGAGTTCGAGCAGATGGAGATGGAGTTCTTCGTCAAGCCGGGCGAGGACGAGACCTGGCACGAGTACTGGCTCGAGCAGCGCTGGAACTGGTACGTCGACCTCGGCCTGCGGACCGAGAACATGCGCTTCTTCGAGCACCCCAAGGAGAAGCTGTCCCACTACGCCAAGCGCACGGTGGACATCGAGTACCGCTTCAACTTCGGCGGCAGCGAGTTCTCCGAACTGGAGGGCGTGGCCAACCGCACCGACTACGACCTGACGGTGCACAGCGAGCACTCCGGCCAGGACCTCAAGTACTTCGACCAGGACGCGAACGAGCGGTACTTCCCGTACGTGATCGAGCCCGCGGCCGGCCTCAACCGCGCCATGCTGGCCTTCCTGCTCGACGCCTACTTCGAGGACGAGGCGCCGAACGCCAAGGGCGTCATGGAGAAGCGCGTCGGCATGCGGCTCGACCCCCGGCTCGCCCCGGTCAAGGTCGCGGTGCTCCCGCTGTCCCGCAACGCCGACCTCTCGCCGAAGGCCCGCGGTCTCGCCGCCGACCTGCGCTCCGCCTGGAACGTCGAGTTCGACGACGCCGGCGCGATCGGCAAGCGCTACCGCCGCCAAGACGAGATCGGCACCCCGTTCTGCGTCACCGTCGACTTCGACACCCTCGAGGACAACGCGGTGACCGTCCGCGAGCGTGACACCATGGCGCAGGAGCGCGTGTCGCTCGACCAGGTGAAGTCCTACCTGGCCACCCGCCTGATCGGCTGCTGACACCGGGGCCCCGGAGCAGAGCCGCAGTTCTTCGTCCGGCCGGCGGACGCCCCTCGCCCGGGGCGTCCGTCGGCCGTTCGGCGTTCGGCGGCCGATCGTCGGGTCCCGACCGCCTCGCCGGTCAGCGGCGCTGACGGGACTTCGACCGGGGCCGGGGCGTCGGTTCGGTCGGTAACCCCGCGGTGCGCAGCGCCGCGAACGCGCTGCGGGCCCGGCTCTCCTCCAAGTCGTCCACGGCGAACAGCATCGCGTCGTACAGCTCCACCGCACCCCGGATCGCGGCCGCGAACTGGCCGACGTCGCCGGCCGAACGCATCCGCACCAGCTCGTGGATCAGTTCGCCGGCCGATTCCTCGTCCAGCGCGGCGGTGATCGTGGCGACCTCCCCGATCGGCCGGCCGGCGGCCTGGCGCAGCAGGTGGTGGACATCGCCGGAACGCCCCGATGCCCGCAACTGCTGTGCCAGCTCGGAGAGTTCGCCGGCAGGAGCGGAGGCCCGCTCCCACAGCAGGGTCTGTCCGTCGGCGGACTGTCCCGACTGCTCCAGTGCCGCGAGCAGTGCCGGAAGGGTCTGCGCGCTCACCGACCACAGGGCGTGGAACAGGTCGGCCGCCTCTTCCACCAGCCCTTCGCGGCGCAGTTCCGCCAGTGCGGCCGCCGCGTGCTCCGGGGCGCCGAGGGCCACGGATCTGGCCAGGTAGGTGGAGGATCCGGCCGGCCCCTCGGCGCGCAGCAGGGAGACCAGCCCGACCAGGTCGTTCGGTGAGACCATCAGGGCCACCTGCCCCACGATGGCCGCGGACTCGTGCACCGCGCCCTGTCGGTGTAGGCCGGTGATCCGCTGGACGAGGGCGATCAGTTCGGCGTCCGTCCGGGACCGCCCCCCGCTCGCCGCCGGGGCCGCCTGCACGCCCCCGCCGGGGTTCCGGAACCCGGTTCCGGGGTTGCCGTCGGCTGCGTAACCGTTGCCGCCGCTGTCGCGTTCGGTGTGCGGGCGGCCGGAGTGCCTGGGTGCGGTGCTGGGGGACCCGGCGCCGTCAAGTCCGTTCCTGGGGTCGTGCGTTCTGGCCCACGACGTGCCGAGTGGTTCGCCGCTTCCGACGCCCGGGCCGTTGTTCCGGGCGGTCGCGTCGGACCCGACGATGCCGGTGTCGGTGCGGGACGGTGTGGCAGGGGATGCCTCGTGGCCGTCGTTCTTTCCGGCGGAGCGCAGTGGACGGCCGGTCCTGAACCGGGCACCGCGCAGCGGCGGGGCGTCGGTGCCAGGGGGCGCGGTCGGGGTGGCGGCGTCGCCGGACGGGCCGTCGGACGTGGTGCCCGGACCGAAGGCGGGACCGGGGTGGTGCCCTCCACCGAAACGGGCCCCGGTCGGGAACGGTCGTTGTGGAGGTGCCAGGGGAGCGGCCGGCCCGGTCGGGCGGTGGGTTCGGGAGCCCTCGTTGCGGCCCCCGGGGGCGTCGTTCGGGCCGGGAGTGCGGGTAGCGGTGCGGGAGGTGGAGTGGCTGGCGGGCCCCTCGGCCAGTCTGCCCGCCAACTGCCGGTCCTCGGCGGCCAACAGACGGTCACTCAGTTCCAGGCACCGCGCGCCCAGTCCTTCGCGGAGGTTCTGCGCCTGGGCGAGCTGCCGCACCAGCTCGGGATCCGGCTGCCGGGGCGGGCGGCCGTACGCGGGTGCGTGGTCGGGTTCGTAACCGGCCCGGACGGCCTCGGCGAGCCTGCGCTCGCGCTGCGCGGCGAACTGGCGCGCCCTCAGCAGTTCGTCCAACTCCGCTCTGAGCGTTTGGACATCGGCCGACTCCGGCCCCGTATTGCGTACGGTCATCGCGCCCCGCCCCGACCTCTCCGAGGAGGCCGCCCGACCGGCCTCCGAACACAACAACTGGTGGTCATCCTGGCGCTGTCGTACGGCGGCCACGTTACGGGAGCAAGTCTTAACCTTTTCGGGATGGGGGTGGCAGTGGCCGATGTGGCGCGGGAGGCCGCTGCAACTCGTGGATTCCGGCCAAATCCCGTCCGGCTCGCCCCACTTGCGAGAAATGGTCCAACTGATGTTCGGATAACGCTAGTTGAGCGCTTTGGGTCAGCCTGCCAGTCGTGCCCGTGCCTCCATCAACGCGAAACCGAGCAGGTTCAGGCCCCGCCACTGGGCAGGGGCGCCGGCCCGTTCGTCGTCCGCCGCGAGACCGATGCCCCAGATCCGGTCGAGCGGGCTGGCTTCCACCAGGACGCGCGTGCCGGTGTGGAGCAGGTACGCACGCAGCTGTTCGTCCTGCCCGAACTTCGCGCTGCTGCCGGCCACCACCAGTTCGAAGCGGTGCGCCACCCACTGCTCCTGGTCGAACCCCTTGACCAGGCGGCCCAGGTTCTTCGCCTCCGCGGGCGTCCGTGCCCCGAGGATCTTCGGGACGGCCTCCTCGTCCCCGAACAGCCGGGCCTTCCCGGCCATCATCCAGTGCTCGGCGGTGCGGTACTGGACCTCGTCGACGGTGAACGGGGAGGGCCACCACTGGCTGAGCGCGCCGGGCCCGATCCGTCCGTCCCGCTGCGGTTGGTGCCCCCAGAAATGCAGGTACTTCGGACGCGCCCCGGACGCGACCGTGGCCGTCAACTGCTCTCGGGTGCGCGTCTCGTGCGGGAGGAGGGGCGGGTTCGTCGGCATGGCGCCATCCTCGCACCGCCCCCGGCGAGCGGCTTCCCATTTTCACGCGGCCATCTGCGCGGTCACCTGCTGCGGTGCCGTCAGTGAGGGCCCTTTCGGCCCCGGGGCGACCCCGTGTCCCTTCCCGCCGCATCCGGAGATTCGCGGCAGTGCCCGCCGACCACGCCCGCACCGACGAGCGCGACCCCGGGGCGAGGGGTCGATGGCCGGAAACGGGGTCACTGATCGGCAGGGCGAATCGCACTATGGAGGAGTCAAGGAACGGGAGACCTACGGGAGGAGGGACGGGTTCGGGCCGGTGATGACGGCGCCTGCCGGATTACGGGCAGTGCCAGGCAACTCCTTTCGGCCCGGAGCTGGGCGGGCAGTACAGGCGCGTCAGGCGTGGACGGGGAAACGGACCTTCCCGCACGGGCTCTCTCCTCGGTCGCTCAACCCCCTGACGGGGAACGGCGGCGCGACCCGGCCGCACTTCTGCGCGACTGCCGGGAGCGGACTTCCCCGAAGCGGGCCTGCCGCTCCGGACCGGGCCGCCGCCGCACCCCGGGATCACGCCGACCGGAGACGGCCGTTCTCGCCGCGCCGGACGCGACCCGGCGTGTCCGACCAGGACCGGGACGGGACGCCCGGGTCTCGGCTTGGCCCCCGAGCCCGGCAGCCCGGGCCCCACCGGACGATCGCTCCGGTGGGCCGTACCCGTTCACCCACGGGGCCACGGAGGGCCCGGTGCCGGGGCACGGAGCTGCGGCGGCAGCCGGGCGGCTCGTCCCGCGCCAGGCGGCGGTGACCCGCAACCGGTTCGACATCCCGGCGTACAGCCGGCTCGCCGGAGGGCCGGACACGATCCCCGAAGCGAACCGTGCCGTCAGGTGGATGTTCTGCACTGACACTCCTTCCATGAGGAACCCGGTGGGCCCGCCGCCCACCGGAGTCGAGGCGGCGGCCCGCCCCCGGTGCGGCCGGTGCCGCCCGGCGGCCGGCGGCACCGGGCCGCCACCCGCCCGGTACGCCGTCGACCAGCACGCGGCGGCCAACGGCAACTCCGCGCACACCGCCATCAGCAGGGCGACCAGCAGCTCGGACCCGCTGGAAGCCGTCGCCAAGTCGAACCCGGCGTCCGTGACCAGCAGGACGCCGGCCAGAACGGCGGGGCCGAACGGGCTCCGGCCCTGCCGCAGTTGCACGGAGGCGGCAGTCAGGGCCGCCGCCTCGGCCAGATCGAGCACCGCCCAGGGGCGGCCGCCGGGCAGCGCGGCGAGCAGCGCCGCCCAGGGCAGCAGGGCCAGCCCGCAGCCCAGGAACAGCACCTCGGCCCGCAACCACCCGGCCCGCCGGCCCGGGACCGCGGGCCGTCCGACCCGGACGACGCCGCCGGCACCGGCCGTGGCGGGCCCGAAGGCGAAAACGGTCACGCCGTCCTCCCCTGCTCGGGGCGGCCCGCGCAAGCACAGCCGGACGCCGCCGACAGCCGCACCCAGCGGAACTCTCCGGCCGCCGAGCCGAACCAGAACCGGCCCGCCGTCCGTACGGTGTCCGCGCCCGCGGTCCGCCGCCGCAGGCCGCCGGTGAGGAAGCGCACCGGCGGGGGCGCCCCGCAGGGTGGCAGCCGACCCCAGGCGCACGAGACCGCTCCTCCTCCCGCTCCTCCGGCCGGGCCGCGCCGAGCCCCGCGCACCCCGGAGCCACCCAGCGAGGACTCGACCACGACGTCGAGCAACTCGCCGTACTCGTAGACCTCCATGGCGGTGCGGCGGCCCTCGCGCAGCCGCACCGCCCACGGGCCGACCATGGTGATCAAGCCCAACTCCTCGGCCCCGGGAGCGAGTTCGTGGGACGTGCCGGGGAGGTCGAGGGCCGCTGCCCCGGCGGAGGGGAAAGGGGCGCGGCCGCAACGCATCAGGTTCGTGTTCGTCATGCCGACAAGAATCCTTCGGCGCAAGGATCTTGTCGGTAACGCGCGGTTCCGTCTTTTTGGTGTAGCCAGCTACACCAGAAAGACGGAGGCCCGCGCCATGGAGACCGAGATCGGGGGGCCTCTACGCTGATCCGCATGTTCCAGCCGAAGATCGACAGGCCTCCGCAGCGGGCGGACCGGGGCGCCGTGGTCCGCGCCGCCTTGGCCGCGCGCACGCCGTGGTCCGCGGCCGCGCGGCGGGACTCGCTGTTCCTGGCCGCAGGCCTCCCGTTCGGCCTGCCCTCCCTGATCGTCCTCAGCACTTCGGGCGGCCTCCTGCTGCTGTGCCTGCTCCTGCTCGTGGTCCTCTTCGACCTGCTGACCACCACCCAACGCAGCCGGGTCCGGGCCTTGCGCGGAGTGGAGGTTCCGGGCCGGGTCCCGCCGGGCGCGGGGTGGTTGGTACGGCTCCGCGCGGGGCTGACGTGGCGTCAAGCCGTTCACCACCTGGTGGTCGCCCCGGTGCAGGCCCTGTGCGCCGTCCTGGTGCTCGCCCTCTGGGGAGCCGCGGTCGTCCTGCTCGGCTTCTTCTGCTGGGTGTGGCTGCTGCCGTCCGGCAACCCCCTGCGCTCCGGTCCGGGGTGGACCACCGAAGGCGCCTTCGCCACGGTCGGAGGCCTGCTCCTGCTGGCGGCCACGCCGTGGCTCGCCGCCCTGTTCGCCGTGGTCGACCTGTGGACGGTCCGGGCGCTGCTCGGCCCCAACCGGGCCGAGGTGCTGGAGCGCCGCGTCGAGCACCTGGTCCGCAGCCGGGTCGACGTGGTGGACGCCGCGGACGCCGAACGGCGCCGCATCGAAAGGGACTTGCACGACGGCGCGCAGCAGCGGCTGGTCTCGCTCGCGATGAACCTGGGCCTGGCCCGGCGCACCCTCAAGCACCTCCCGCCCGAAGCGCTGGAGGTCATCGCCGCCGCGCACGAGGAGGCCCAGGCGGCCGTCAAGGAGCTCCACGACCTGGTCCGCGGCCTGCACCCGGCGGTGCTGGAGGACCGGGGGCTCGACGCGGCGCTCTCCGGCATCGCCGCCCGCAGCCCCGTCCCCGTGCACCTCACGGTCGACCTGCCGGGCCGGATAGCCCCCACCGTGGAGGCGGTCGCCTACTTCACGGTCTCCGAAGCACTGGCCAACGCCGCCAAGCACGCCCGGGCCTCCCGGGTGGACCTCGCCCTGCGCCGGTCGGCCGACCGGCTGCGCATCACCATCACCGACGACGGCATCGGCGGGGCGGACGTCGGCCGGGGCACCGGCCTCGACGGCCTGCGCAAGCGCGCCGCCTCGGTCGACGGATCGTTCGCCATCACCAGCCCCCGCGGGGGCCCGACCACCATCACCATGGAGCTGCCGTGCGAGCTGTGATCGCCGAGGATTCGGTCCTGCTGAGGATCGGCATCGTCAAGGTGCTGGAGAGCGAGGGCTACGAGGTCGCCGCCGCGGTGGGGGACGCCGAGGCGCTGCTCGCCGCCGTCGAGGAGCACCGCCCGCAGATCGTCGTCGCGGACGTCCGGATGCCCCCGGGCTTCACGGACGAGGGGGTCCGGGCCGCGCTGATGATCCGCAGGCAGTGGCCCGGCACCGCCGTCGTCCTGCTCTCCCAGTTCGTCGAGGAGCGCTACGCGGCGGACTTGCTGGCCAAGAACACCAGTGGTGTCGGCTACCTGCTCAAGCAGCGGGTCGCCAACGTGGACGAGTTCGTGGAGGCCCTGCACCGGGTCGCCCAGGGCGGTACGGCCCTCGATCCCGAAGTGGTCGCCCAACTGCTGCTGCGCCGCGACAGCGATCCGCTGCACCGGCTGACGCCCCGCGAGCGGGACGTGCTGGCGCTGATGGCCGAGGGGCGGTCGAACACCGCGATCGCCGAGTCCCTGGTGGTCAGTGACAGTGCCGTCTCCAAGCACATCAACTCGATCCTCGCCAAACTCGACCTGCCCCCCGCGGAGGACACCCACCGACGGGTGCTCGCGGTGCTGCGCTTCCTGGAGGTCAGCCAGTGACGAGGCCCGCCCCGCCCGAGCCCCGGGCGGTTCCCGCGCCGGGCCGGTTCGCCCGCTGGCTGCCGGTCCCGGGGCCGGTCGGCCCGCCGGCCGCCCCCGGACCGGGCGAGCGCCGGGTCTGGCGGATCGTCGGCGCGCTGGCCCTGGCCTGCGCCGTCCTGGCGGGCGCCGCCGTCACGGGGGCGCTGCTCATCCAGCAGGAGGCTGTCCGGGAGCGGACGTACTTCGAGCCGGTCGGGCAGCTCGACGTCGACTCCGGGCCCGCCCGGGTCACCGTCCGCTCCGGCGGCACCGACCGGGTGGTGGTGTCCGAGCGGATCGGCTGGGCCCTGTGGAAGCCCACGGTCACCGAACGGATCGACGCGGGGACGATGACGGTCTCGGTCCACTGTCCGGAGGCCCGGGTCCTGCACGACTGCTCGGCGGCCCTGGAGATACAGGTGCCGCCGTCGACCACCGTCCACGCCCGCAACGGTTCCGGGCGGACGGAGATCGCGGGGGTGTCCGGCAGCGTCTCGGCGGAGACCGGCAGCGGCCAGATCGAACTGACCGGGGTCAGCGGGCCGATCTGGGCGAAGAGCGGCTCGGGGCAGGTCATCGGTACGGGGCTGAGCTCGCCCAGGGCCCAACTGTCCGCCTCCTCCGGAGCGGTCACCCTGCAGTACGACCGCCCGCCGGACGAGGTCACCACCCGCCTCGCCTCCGGGAGCCTCGTCCTGCAACTGCCCGACGACCGCAGCCGGTACCGGATCGACCTCAGCAGCGACGGCGGCAGCCAGACGATAGACCAGTCCCTCCAGGACACCGGCTCGCCGAGACTGCTCGACATCACCTCCGCCTCAGGCACCGTCACCATCGGCCGGGTAGGAGCGTCCTGACCGCCCGGGCGGGCCCGTCCGGCGGGTGGGAGAGAATGGAGAGTCCGGAAGCCCGCCGATGGGCCCTACCCGTATGAGGATCCGCCGCGCATGACCACCACGCCCGACACCGTCCAGGCCACCCCGGCAGCACCCGGCGCACCTGAGTTCGCCCCCTTGAACATCGGGCCGATGCAGGTCTGGCCACCGGTGGTGCTGGCGCCGATGGCCGGCATCACCAACGCCCCCTTCCGGACCTTGTGCCGGGAGCAGAGCGGCGGCCGGGGCCTGTACGTCTCCGAGATGATCACCACCCGCGCCCTGGTCGAGCGCAACGCCAAGACCATGCAGCTGATCAAGTTCGACCCGAGCGAGAAGCCGCGCTCGATCCAGCTGTACGGGGTGGACCCGGAGACGGTCGGCAAGGCGGCGCGGATGATCTCCGCGGAGGGCCTCGCCGACCACATCGACCTCAACTTCGGCTGCCCCGTCCCCAAGGTGACCCGCAAGGGCGGCGGCTCCGCGCTGCCGTACAAGCGCAACCTGCTGCGCGACATCCTGCGCCGGGCGGTCGCCAACGCGGGTGACCTGCCCGTCACCATGAAGATGCGCAAGGGCATCGACGACGACCACCTCACCTACCTCGACGCGGGCCGGATCGGCGCGGAGGAGGGCGTCTCCGCCATCGCCCTGCACGGCCGCACCGCGGCCCAGCACTACGGCGGCACCGCGGACTGGTCGGCCATCGCCCGGCTCCGCGAGTCCGTCCCGGCCGACATCCCGGTGCTCGGCAACGGAGACATCTGGTCCGCCGACGACGCGGTGCGGATGATGCGCGAGACGGGTTGCGACGGCGTGGTCGTCGGCCGGGGGTGCCTGGGTCGGCCCTGGCTGTTCAAGGACCTGGTGTCGATCTTCGAGGGCGACGTCGACTACGCCCGCCCCACCTTCGGGTACGTGGCCCGCGCCATGGTGCGACACGCCCAGTTGCTGGGGGAGTGGCTCGGCGACGAGGCCCGCGGCGTCATCGACTTCCGCAAGCACGTCGCCTGGTACACCAAGGGCTTCTCGGTCGGCTCGGAGCTGCGGGTGAAGCTCGCCGGTTCCAGCTCGCTGACCGAGCTGGCCGAGACGCTGGCCCTGGTCGACCAGGAGCAGAGCTGGCCGATCGGCGCGGACGGCCCCCGCGGCCGGACCAGCGGCAACAACCGGGTGGTCCTGCCCGAAGGCTGGTTGGACGATCCGTACGAGTGCGCCCGACTCAGTGAAGACGCCGAATCGGACACCTCTGGCGGATGATCTGTCCATAGCGGCAGACTAGGTTCGAACTTCGGCCTGGCCGTGCCGTCCCGGTCCAATTGTCCAAGATGGACACCAGGGCTCCTTGGAGGCGAATTAGAGCAACACGGAGCGACAGGATCATCAACGGAAAGCGACGTCGAGCGTAGTTCGCCTCGGCCTGGCGGCTGAGATGCGCTCGTGACGCTGGCCACATATCGTGGCGAGTGACAGCCAGTCAGCTGACTTCGCCAAGGTGTACAAATCCGGATCGCCTTCCGAACGACCCCTCCGGCGGATCGCCGCAGCTGACTGCAGGAAATCAAGCCGGGGAAACGCGGCGGAGCGAATGCCGTCACCGTGTGTCCGGTTCGCGTGAGCTGCATGTGGTGATGTGTTCACTTCTTGAACTAGCGCAAGCGTCACCCGGACGATTTCAGCAACGCAGGCAAACGTCCACCCGGGCATTAGATCTGCTGGCCAATCGCCCGCTCAGCGGTTCGTACGAGCTATCCGCTCCCCCTAGAAGGCCTTCGAAATGGGTATGTTCTCCGGCGTCAGGGCAACCGTGTGCGAGGAGAACCACCCGTGGCGGCGCAGCAGAAGTTTGTTTACTCCTTCACCGAAGGAAACAAGGACCTCAAGGATCTTCTCGGCGGGAAGGGTGCGAACCTCGCCGAGATGACCAACCTGGGTCTCCCCGTCCCTCCGGGGTTCACCATCACCACCGACGCCTGCAAGGTCTTCCTGGAGACCGGCACCGAGCCGGGCTCGCTGAACGAGGAGATCACCGGCCACCTGCTCGCCCTCGAGGAGCGGATGGGCAAGCGACTCGGCCAGGCCGACGACCCGCTGCTGGTCTCGGTGCGCTCCGGCGCCAAGTTCTCGATGCCCGGCATGATGGACACCGTCCTGAACATCGGCCTCTCCGACGCCTCGGTGACCGGGCTCGCCGCCCAGTCCGGCAACGAGCGCTTCGCCTGGGACTCGTACCGCCGCCTGGTCCAGATGTTCGGCAAGACCGTGCTGGGCGTCGACGGCGAGCTCTTCGAGGAGGCGCTGGAACAGGCCAAGCACGCCAAGGGCACCGCCAACGACCTGGACCTCACCGCCGCGGACCTGGAATCGCTGGTCGCCACCTTCAAGGCGATCGTGCTCCGGGAGACCGGCCGGGAGTTCCCGCAGGACCCGCGCGAGCAGCTCGACCTGGCGATCCACGCGGTCTTCCACTCCTGGAACGGAGACCGGGCCCGGCTGTACCGCCGGCAGGAGCGCATCCCGAACGACCTGGGCACCGCCGTCAACGTCTGCACCATGGTCTTCGGCAACCTCGGCGAGGACTCGGGCACCGGTGTCGCCTTCACCCGCGACCCCTCCACCGGCACCCAGGGCGTCTACGGCGACTACCTGCAGAACGCCCAGGGCGAGGACGTGGTGGCGGGCATCCGCAACACCCTGCCGCTGGCCGACCTGGAGCAGCTCGACAAGAAGTCGTACGACGAGCTGATGAGCATCATGCACACCCTGGAGAACCACTACCGGGACCTGTGCGACATCGAGTTCACCATCGAGCGCGGCAAGCTCTGGATGCTGCAGACCCGGGTCGGCAAGCGCACCGCCGCGGCCGCCTTCCGGATCGCCGTCCAGCTGGTCGACCAGGGCCTGATCGACCTGGACGAGGCGCTGCACCGGGTCACCGGCGGCCAGCTCGCCCAGCTGATGTTCCCGCGCTTCGCGCCCACCTCCGAGACCAAGCCGGTCGCGTACGGCATCGCCGCCTCGCCCGGCGCGGCGGTCGGCAAGGTGGTCTTCGACTCGTACACCGCGGTGAAGTGGTCCCGTTCCGGCGAGCAGGTCATCCTGGTCCGCCGCGAGACCAACCCGGACGACCTGGAAGGCATGATCGCCGCCGAGGGCATCCTCACCTCGCGCGGCGGCAAGACCTCGCACGCGGCCGTGGTCGCCCGCGGCATGGGCAAGACCTGCGTCTGCGGCGCCGAGGAACTGGAGGTGGACACCAAGAACCGCAAGTTCACCACCGCCGACGGCCAGGTCGTCCACGAGGGCGACGTGGTCTCCATCGACGGCGCCAACGGCAAGGTGTACCTGGGCGAGGTCCCGGTGCTGCCGTCCCCGGTGGTCGAGTACTTCGAGGGCACCATCCACGCCGGCGCCGACGTCCAGGGCGGGTTGGTCCAGGCCGTGCACCGGCTGATGTCGCACGCCGACGGCCGCCGCCGCCTCGCGGTGCGCGCCAACGCCGACAACGCCGAGGACGCGAACCGCGCCCGCCGGTACGGCGCCCAGGGCATCGGCCTGTGCCGCACCGAGCACATGTTCCTCGGCGAGGAGCGCCGCAAGGAGGTCGAGCACCTGATCCTGGCGGACAACGACAAGGACCGCGAGACCGCGCTGTCCAGCCTGCTGCCGCTGCAGAAGGGCGACTTCCTGGAGCTGTTCCAGTCGATGGACGGCCTCCCGGTGACGGTTCGGCTGCTCGACCCGCCGCTGCACGAGTTCCTGCCCGACATCACCGAACTGTCGGTGCGCGTCGCCCTCGCCGAGGCCCGCAAGGACCCGAACGAGAACGACCTGCGCCTGCTCCAGGCCGTCCACCGGCTGCACGAGGCCAACCCGATGCTCGGCCTGCGCGGCGTCCGCCTCGGCCTGGTCATCCCCGGCCTGTTCGGCATGCAGGTCCGGGCGATCGCCGAGGCCGCGGCCGAGCGCAAGCTGGCCGGTGGCGACCCGCGCCCCGAGGTGATGATCCCGCTGGTCGGCACCGTCCAGGAGCTGGAGCTGGTCCGCGACGAGTGCGAGCGGGTGCTCGCCGAGGTCGCCGCGTCCACCGGCGTCACCCTGGACATCAAGCTCGGCACCATGATCGAACTGCCGCGCGCCGCCGTGACGGCCGGACAGATCGCCGAGGCCGCCGACTTCTTCTCCTTCGGCACCAACGACCTGACCCAGACCGTGTGGGGCTTCTCCCGCGACGACGTCGAGGCCTCCTTCTTCACCGCCTACCTGGAGAAGGGCATCTTCGGGGTCAGCCCGTTCGAGACCATCGACCGCGACGGCGTCGGCGCCCTGGTCAAGAACGCCGCCCAGGCCGGCCGGGCCACCCGTCCGGACCTCAAGCTCGGCGTCTGCGGCGAGCACGGCGGTGACCCCGACTCGGTGCACTTCTTCCACGAGGTGGGGCTGGACTACGTATCATGCTCTCCCTTCCGGATTCCGGTGGCGCGCCTGGAGGCAGGCCGCGCCGCCATCGAGACGGCGGGCAGCGACTCGCGCTGACACGAAGCAGCGCGGTTCACTGACCGCACCCCTCCGGAAGGGGAGGGGCGTACGGCGGAGCTCGGCGCAGGAGAGCCGCCGTACGGAGCAGCCGGGGCGGGAACGGACAACGGCGTCCGGTCCCGCCCCGGCGGCGTTCCCCACCCGCTCCCGTGACTACCAGGACCGCCCGGACCGCCGTCCGCCGTCCGTCCCGCGCACCTGGGCGGGCGCCGCGTGCCGTCCGCCGCGTGCCGTCCGGGTGAGCGGGTGCGGCAGGCTGGGGCCATGAACAGCCGAAACCGCCTGATCGGCCTCATCGCCGTGGTCCTCCTCGGCATCGCCGCGGGCGTCGCCGCCCTGCTGAACAGCGGGAACGACCCGGACGGGGCGAGCAGCGCGAAGTCCCCGCCCGCCGCGTCCGCCTCCGCGTCCGCTTCCGCCACCCGAGGCGGAACCACGGGCGCCCCCAAGCCCTCGGCCCCGGCCAAGTCGCCCACCGCCCAGGGCGCCTGGACGCCCACCGATCCGGCGCTGGCCGACGTCTGCCGCGGCAAGCTGCCCGCCCAGGCCCTCGACACCCTCGGTCTGGTCGCCCGGGGCGGCCCCTACCCGTACCGCTCGGACGGCGTCGTCTTCGAGAACAGGGAGGGCCGGCTGCCCCGTCAGAACAAGGGCTACTACCACGAGTTCACCGTGGTCACGCCCGGGTCGGGCGACCGCGGGACCAGGCGGATCGTCACCGGGAGCACCGGCGAGCAGTACTGGACGGCGGACCACTACGCGACCTTCCAGGAGATCGATCCGCGCTGCTGAGCACCCCGCTGACGGACCGTCGGAAAATTAGTTTCCGTCCGGGAAAGTATGTGCCACAGTGGGAGCACTTGATCCGGCAGCGGGCCGGATTCGACGGCGAGTCCGCCCGGGGGAACAGATGGTTGACGACCAGCAGCACGAACAGTCGGAGGAGTTCACTCCCGCGCAGGCGTTGGAGCTCGCCCGGCGCGCGCGGGCCGCCGCCCGGCGGCCGGCGCCGATGCCCTGGTGGTACGGCCCCGGGGTGGGTGCGGCCCTCGCGGGCTACTGCGCGGCGATCGGACAGAGCTTCGAGCGGCAGGCGCAGTGGTTGATACCGCTGTGCGTGGCCGCCCTCGTGGCGGTGCTGGCGGCGATAGTGCGGGTCGCCACGCGTTCCAGCGGTGTCGCCGCACGGCTCGAGAGGACCAAGCTTCCGCCGAACGTCCTGCGGGCGCTCGGCCTGACCGTCCTGTTGGCGGTGCTGGCCTGGTTCGGCACCTGGCTGGCCACCGGCGAGCAGGGGTGGTCCATGGCCGTCGCGGGCGCGGTCGCCGGCCTGGCCGTGTGGGGCGTCATCGCCATGGCCAACCGAGAAATCAAGGAGCAGAGCATGAGCAGCGAGCGGTGAACGGGCTCGACCCGATACTCCACCAGCCCACCAGGCTCACCGTCCTGGCCTTCCTCAGCGGGTGCCAGGAAGCCGAGTTCTCCGTCGTCCGCGACTACTGCCAGGTCTCGGACTCGGTGCTCAGCAAGACGGCGGCGGGCCTGGAGACGGCCGGCTACCTGCGGGTCCGCAAGGGCTACGTCGGGAAGCGGCCCCGCACCTGGCTCTCCGCGACCCGACAGGGCCGCACCTTGCTGACGGCGCACCTCGCGGCGCTCCAGCAACTGGCCGCCGCCGCGGAGGCGGCCGGGTCCGCGTCCGGTTCCGGAGCCGGGTCGGACGGGAGCGAGAGCGGTAGTGGGGACGCGGGCTGAGCCGGGGCGGAGAACGGGCGAGCCTGGCGGAGTGTCAGGAGGATCACACCCGGGAGCGAGGATCGCACCCAGGAGCGGAGGTGGGCCCGGCCCAGTGCTGCCCGTGTTCCTTGACAACTCGACAGAGTGCCGAGAACCCCCGGGAGGAACCGGCCCGGGCGGGTGCGCCACACCACCGGTGTCGCGCACCCGCCCGGGACCGGGACGACCGGCTCAGGCCGCCGGCATGAGGGAGCCGCCGATCATCGGATCGGAGACCAGGGAGCCGCCGTGTCTAAGGCACTCCTGGTTGAGGGGCGCCCGGTCCGGGGCGCTGGGCGAGGTCGCGGCGGCGATCCGCAGCTCGATGATGTCCCGGACGGCGGGCCACTCCTCGTCCAGGATCGAGTAGAACGCGGTGGACCGGACCACCCCGTCCAGGCCGCGCGAGTGCGCCCGGCGCACCCCCTCGGAGGTGGCGCCCAGCCGCTCGATGGCGATCCGGGAACGGGTGTTGCGGGCGTCGGCCCGCAGCGAGATCCGCTGCACCCGCCACACCTCGAAGGCGTGCCGCAGCATCAGCAGCTTCGCCTCCGTGTTGATGCCGGTGCCCTGCGCCCGGGGGGACAGCCAGGTGTTGCCGATCTCCGCGGCGTCGGGCACCGCCTCCAGCGGGTCGCCGTGCGGCACGCCCGGCGCGGGCGGCCAGACCAGCGGGCCCTGCCAGTAGTCCAGTTCCAGGAACCGGGTGGACCCCACGACCCGGTTGTCGGCCGTGCTCACGGTGGCGAAGGGCATCGACCGGCCGGCCGCCCGATCGGCGAGGGCGCGGGCGATGTACTCCCGGGCGGCCTCCAGTCCGTGCGGGACGGGGGTGAAGGCGTAGGTCGTACGGTCCTCGGAGCCTGCCACGGCCAGGGCCGCGGCGTGGTGCTCGGCGAGGGGCTCCAGCCGCACGGTGCGGCCGTAGAGGGTGACGGGTACGGGCACGGATCCTTCGGTCCTTCGGCGTCGTCGGGGCCCGCGTGCCGGGTTCGCGGCGCGAGGGCTGTGGGCGTGTCGCCCCGGCCCCGGGGAACGGCCGCCCGGGGGCGCTACGCCAGAGGCTCGGGCGTGCGGCGGGACGGCGGCCCGGAGGCGGGCAGCGCGGTGCCGGTACGGACACGGGTCGACGGACCGATCCGGCGGGATGAGCGACGGGACAGTGTGCGTCCGCGAGATGGCCGAGAGAGAAACGAGATCACGAAGCGAAGCAGGCGGCCAGGTGAAGGCAAGGTGCGCATGGGATGACTGGCATCGCAACGGACCGGGGCGTGGCCCACGACGTGACAGACGGCGTGGCGCGACGACGCGACGATGCGAGGCAGCGAGAGGACGATACCCGCCAGAAGGCGGTGCGTCACTTCGCGGCGCGCCAACGGGGGCACACGGGTCATTCCGGTCCGCCGCGACGTTCCGCCGCCGTACCGGCGGGCCCGCGTGCCACGCCTGCGACCAGGTGCTTTGCCCGGAGGTGAGAGGATTCGAGAGACGGCGTGAAGACTCGTGCGGGGGTGGGAATTCCGACGAGCCGTCGCACGCTGGACAGATCAGATCCGAAAGCATTCCGAGACGACGAGACGGAACGGGGATGGGTGCGCCGTGCGTGATCCCAAGGAGCTGTACGAACTGGAACCGCAGGGTGTGACCGCCCTGGCGGCGGCCCGCGCCGCCGCCGAGGCCGGCACCGGCCTGGTGCTGCTGTACCACTTCGAGGGCTTCATGGACGCCGGCGAGGCGGGCGGCCAGGTCGTGGCCCACCTGCTGGAGCAGGGGTCCCCGCAGGTGGTGGCCAGGTTCGACCACGACAGGCTGGTCGACTACCGGGCCCGCCGCCCCGCCATGACCTTCGACCGCGAGACCTGGACGGACTACGACCCGCCGGAGATCCTGCTCCAGTTGGTGCGCGACTCGGTGGGCGCGCCCTTCCTGGTGCTCACGGGCCCCGAGCCGGACACCGAGTGGGAACTGTTCGCGGCCGCCGTCGGCGACCTGGTGGAGCGGTTCGAGATCCGGCTCGCGCTCTCCTTCCACGGCATCCCGATGGGTGTCCCGCACACCCGCCCGGTCGGCCTCACCCCGCACGGCAACCGGGTCGACCTGGCCGCTGGCCACCCCAAGTGGTTCGACCAGGCGCAGGTGCCCGGCAGCGCCCAGGCGCTGGTCGAGTACCGGCTCGGCGAGGCCGGGCACGACGTCCTGGGCTTCGCGGCGCACGTTCCCCACTACATCGCCCGCTCGTCCTACCCGGCGGCCGCGGTGGCGATCCTGGAAGCCACCCAGTCCGCCACCGGCCTGGTCCTGCCCGGCAGCGAACTGCGCACCCGGGTCAACGAGGTCTACGCCGAGATCGAGGACCAGCTCTCCCAGGGCGACGGCGAACTGCGCTCGGCGATCCAGGGCATGGAGGGGCAGTACGACGCGGTCTCCGGCGCCGTCGACCGCGAGAGCCTGCTCGCGGAGGCCAGCGACCTCCCCTCGGCCGACGAGCTCGGTCGGAGGTTCGAGGAGTTCCTGGCCGAGCACGAGCGCGGCGCCGAGTAGGTGCGCCGCCGGTTGCCGGCCGCCGCGGCGGCCCTGGCCGGGGCCGTCCTGATCGGCACCGCCGGGTGCGGCGCCGGGCGGACCTCCCCGGTGCCGGAACCCCGGCGGCCCTCCCCGACGCCCTCGGCCACCCGGGCCGCCGTCACCGGGCCGTACGTGGCCCTGGGGGACTCCTACACCTCGGGCCTGCGGATCCCGCCCCAGAGCGGCTCCCCGCAGGGCTGCGGCCGCTCGGGCGCCAACTACCCGTCCCTGGTGGCTCGGCGGCTCGACCTCGAGGAGTTCACCGACGTCAGCTGCAGCGGCGCCCGCACCGGCGACCTGACGGCGGCCCAGCCGACCGACGACGGGACCAACCCGCCCCAGCTGGACGCGCTCGGCGCGGCCACCCGGCTGGTGACGCTCGGGATCGGCGGCAACGACGCCGGCTTCCTCGACGTGCTGGGCCGCTGCGCGGTCGAGAACGTCCGGCACGGCCTGACCGGCCGGGGCGACGACGCGCCCTGCCGGGCGTACTACACGACCGGCGCCGGGCGGGGCGAGGTGCAGCGGAAGTTGGCGGCCACCGGCGAGCGCCTCACCGCCGCCCTCGGCGAGATCAAGCGGCGGGCCCCGCAGGCCGAAGTGCTGCTGGTCGGGTACCCGGCCCTGCTGCCGCAGGACCCGGCCCGCTGCGCCGGGACGCTGGGCGAGGGCATCGCCGCCGCCGACGTCGACTTCGTCTCCGAGCAGGAGCAGGACTTGAACGGCATGCTCCGGCAGCGGGCCGAAGCCGCCGGGGTGGTCTTCGTCGACACCTACTCCGCCTCCGCCGGCCACGACATGTGCGAGGCCGTGGGCACCCGCTGGATAGAGCCGCTCGCCGCCGAGCAGGGGCTGGCGCCGATCCACCCCAACGCCCAGGGGCAGCAGGGCATGGCCGCCGCCGTCCTGGCCGCGCTCCGGCAGCAGCACTGACCTCGCCCCCGTCGGCGGGACGACGGGGGCGAGGCCGGTCAGAGGGGTGGAACGGGCGGGCGTCCGCTCCCGGTCAGACGGAGCGGGCCGCGTGGACGGCGATCCGGACGCCCTCGTCGTCCAGGCACTCCCCGGTGGCCAGGTCGAAGCGCTGCTTGAGCAGCGGCGAGGCCACGTAGACCCGGCCGTCGGAGGTGGAGCCGAGCAGGCCGCGGGAGAGGACGTACGCGCCGGTGAACGGGTCGCGGTTGTCGACGGCGTAGAGGCGGTCGCTGCCGTCGCGGAACACGGCGGCCTGGCGGCCGTCCGGCAGCAGGACGGCGACGCCGCGGCCGGGGACCAGCAGGTCCCAGTCACAGACCGGGGACCAGCCGGCGGCGGAGAGCAGTTCGACCCGGGTGGCGGTGGCGGTGGCGGTCATCGGGCTTCCTCCAGGATTCGGGCGGCCGGGAACGGGGCGTTGTCGGGGTCGAGGGCGGCGAGCAGCTGCTCCTCGGTGGCCAGCAGCACCAGGTCCGGCTTGACCTGGTCGCGCTCGGGCACGAAGCGGATGCTCGGGTCGGGCACCCCCGGGGCGTTGACGAAGGAGACGAACCGGCGCATCCGGTCGGGGTCGGCCAGGGTCGCCGCCCACTCGTCCTGGTAGTCGCCGATGTGGCGCGCCATCAGCGCCTCCAGTTCGTCGGCGATGCCCAGCGAGTCCTCGACCACCACCTCGCGGACGTGGTCCAGGCCGCCCTCGATCCGCTCCAACCAGGTGGAGGTGCGCTCCAGCCGGTCGGCGGTGCGGATGTAGAACATCAGGAACCGGTCGATCAGGCGGACCAGTTGCTCGTCGTCCAGGTCCTGCGCGAGCAGGTCGGCGTGCCGGGGCGTGGCGCCGCCGTTGCCGCCCACGTACAGGTTCCAGCCGTTGGTGGTGGCGATGACGCCGAAGTCCTTGCCGCGGGCCTCGGCGCACTCGCGGGCGCAGCCGGAGACCGCGGACTTGAGCTTGTGCGGCGAGCGCAGGCCGCGGTAGCGCAGCTCCAGCTGGATCGCCATGGCGACCGAGTCCTGCACGCCGTAGCGGCACCAGGTGGAGCCGACGCAGGACTTCACCGTGCGCAGGGACTTCCCGTACGCGTGGCCGGACTCGAAGCCCGCCGCGACCAGCCGGCTCCAGATCATCGGCAGCTGGTCCACGCTGGCACCGAACAGGTCGATCCGCTGACCGCCGGTGATCTTGGTGTAGAGGCCGAACTCCTTGGCCACCTCGCCGATCACGATCAGCTTGTCCGGGGTGATCTCGCCGCCCGGGATGCGCGGCACCACCGAGTAGGAGCCGTTCTTCTGCAGGTTGGCCAGGAAGTGGTCGTTGGTGTCCTGCAGGGCGCCCTGCTCGCCGTCCAGGATGTGCCCGGAGGCCTCCAGCACGGGTGCCAGCGAGGCGATGATCGAGGCGACGGTCGGCTTGCAGACCTCGCAGCCCTCGGAGCCCTCCGGCGCCCGGCCGTGCTCGGCGAGCAGCCGGCGGTGCGTGGAGATCCGCTTGACCAGGACGATCTCGTAGAGCTCGGCCCGGGTGTGGGCGAAGCACGGGCACAGGCCCCGGTCGACCTCGACGCCGCTCGCCTCCAGCTCGTCCGCGACGATCGTGCCGAGCAGCTTCACGCAGGAGCCGCAGTTGGTGCCGGCCCGGGTGCACTTCTTCACCTCGGGGACGGTGGTGCACTGGTGGTCGGTGACGGCCGCCCGGATCGTGCCCTTGGTGACGTTGTTGCAGCTGCAGACCACCGCGTCGTCGGGCAGCGCGGAACCGCCGAGCGAGACGGCGGTGTCCGCGCCGGCCGGCAGGACCAGCGACTCGGCGGGGACGGGCAGCGGCCGCCCGGTGCCCGTCAGCGGGCGCAGGGTCGCGTAGGCCGAGGCGTCGCCGACCAGGATGCCGCCGAGCAGCGCCCCCTCGGCGGTGACCACCAGCTTCTTGTAGACGCCGGAGCGGGAGTCGGAGTACACCACGTCCAGCGAGCCGGGCGTGCTGCCGAAGGCGTCGCCGAAGCTGGCCACGTCCACGCCGAGCAGCTTGAGCTTGGTGGAGAGGTCGGCGCCGGTGAACGGCTGCACGGCCTGCTCGGCCAGCTGCCGGGCCACCGAGACGGCCATCTCGTAGCCGGGGGCGACCAGGCCGTACACCCGGCCGTCCACCGCGAGGGCGCACTCGCCGATGGCGAAGACGTGCGGGTCGGAGGTGCGGCAGTGCTCGTCGATCGCGATGCCGCCGCGCTCGCCGACCGCCAGGCCCGCCTCGCGGGCCAGCTGGTCGCGGGGGCGGACACCGGCGGAGAACACCACCAGGTCGGTCGCCAGCTCGGAGTCGTCGGTGAAGGACATGCCGACCGCGCGCCCGTCGGCGACGGTGATCGCCTTGGTGCCGATGCCGGTGTGCACCACCACGCCCATCGACTCGATGGTCCGCCGCAGCGCGGCCCCGCCGGCCTCGTCGACCTGGACGGGCATCAGCCGCGGCGCGAACTCCACCACGTGGGTCTCCAGGCCCAGGCCCTTCAGCGCGCCGGCGGCCTCCAGCCCGAGCAGGCCGCCGCCGACCACCGCACCGACCCGGGCCCCGGCCGCGTACGCCTCGATCGCCTGCAGGTCCTCGATGGTCCGGTAGACGAAGCAGCCCTCGGCGTCCCGGCCGTCCACCGGAGGGACGAAGGGGTAGGAGCCGGTGGCCAGCACCAGGGTGTCGTAGGAGAGGGTGCGCCCGGCGGCCGTGGTGACGGTCCGGGCCGCCGGGTCGAGCGAGACGGCGGGGGAGGAGAGGTGCACCTCGAACCCGTGCCGATCGGTGAAGCCCTCTTCGGCGAGCAGCAGGTCGTCCGCGCTCCGACCGGAGAAGTAGGAGGTCAGGCCGACCCGGTCGTAGGCGGGCCGGGGTTCCTCGGCGAGGACGACGACCCGGTAGCGGGCGGCGGCCCCGGCCTCGGCCAGGGCCTCCAGGAAGCGGTGGCCGACCATGCCGTAGCCGACCAGGAGCAGTGTGGGCTTGGTGGTGGTCATCGGGGAGTCCCTCCGAGGTCGTGCTCCGGACGGTGGGCGGTCGGAGCTGTCGGGCAGGCCGGGTGCCGACCGGATCACCGTCGGCCCGGTGGCGCAGCGCACCTCCGGTCCCGCCGGAGGCCTCGACCGGGCGGGGTCTTCGACGGCCCGCGACCCGGTCGCTGTCGTGGCACCGAGCATGCTCGGGGGGTGTTTCCCGACCGGGGCCGCCCTGTTTCACGGCCGGAACTTCGGCCTCAGCGGCGCCGGGCGGTGGCTGTGAGAGCGCCCCGGCACCGACGGCACCGGGCGGCCCGGGCCCGGCCCCATAGCAGGTGGCGGGCCTGCTCGGAGCCAGGACCGCCGATTCGGAACGGGATTCGCGGAGAAGTCGGTACGAGGGGGTGAGGGAGTGCGTACTCTGCACGCAGGGGAGCGGATTCGAAGATCCGATCCGCGTCCGGCCGGGGAGCTGGCATGACAACAGACGTGCGGGGGAGGGGCCGGGCGGCCCACTCCGAGGTGCTGCGCGAACTCCTGCTGCTCTGGGAAGAGGCCCGTCGGGCCGGCGGCCGGTCGATCACCCAGAAACGGTTGGCCGGGGCCGGTGGCGTCAGTCCGTCCACCCTGCACGGCTGGCTCTCCGGGCGCTCGGTGCCCCGCGAGGCGGACCGAATCGCCGCGGTGGCGGGGGAGTTGGCCCGCGCCGCGGGCCGGCCGGTGCGGCAGGCCTCCTACTGGTCCGCGCTCCTGGAGGCCGACCGGGTCCGGGCCCGGCTCCCCCGGCAGCGGGCCGGGCACCCGCCGGGCGAACCGGCTCCCGGAGCGCCGTGCCCGTCCGTGCGGCGATCGGCGGCCGGCCGGGGAACGGCGGTCGTCCGCGCCGCGGACGGCACGGGCCGCTGGGCCAGGCCGACGGCGGTCGCCGGAACGGGCGGCGGTGCCCGCCGAGGCACCGGCGGCGGGCCGGGGCCGGCCGGAGCACGGCTGGTGAACCGCTACCGCACGGCGCCACCGGGCGCCAGGGCGGTCGTCGACGCCGCGCTGGACGCGGTGCGCCTCGGCCACCGCCCGGTCCTGCCGGCGGCGCTGCTGGCCGCGTCCGCCCCGCACTACCTGACGCCCCGGGAGCGCGACGCCCTGCGCCCGGGCTGGGTGGCCGACGGGCTGGAGTACCTGCGCACGGCGGTCCCCGGCACGGGCGCGCTGCTGACGGCGGGCGACCCGGCGGCCGTCCGGGCCGGCGCCGTCCGGGTGCCGCGCGGCGCCGTGGCACCCCGGGGTGCGGGGACCACCCGCACGGTCGGCGGTCACGAGGTGCGGCTCGCCGAAGCCCTGGTGCGGCAACTGCGGCCGGAACGGGAAGGGCGCGCCGTCCCCGCCGGGCTGTGGAAGTCCCTGGCCCGGTACGCCCACCCCGCCGACCGGTCCGCCCTCGCGCGGTCGGCGGCGACCCGCGGGCTCACCCGGATCGCGGTCGGGCTCTGCGCCTCGGCCGCCGAAGCCGGAGACCCCGCCGCGCTGTCGCTCGGTGCCGCCCTGCTCGCCGAGGCGGGCCGGACGGCCGAGGCCGCCGACTGGTACGCCGCGGCGGCCGACCGGGGAGTGCCGGAGGCCGCGCTGCGGGCGGCCGAACTACTGGAACGCGACGGCAGGTTCGAGCAGGCGGTCGACTGGTACGACCGGGCCGCGCTGGCCGGGAGCACCGACGCCCACTGCCGGGGCGCCGAACTCCTCGGCCGCTCCGGCGGGGTCGCACCCGCACTGCACCGCTTCGAGGCGGCCGCCCGGGCCGGCCACCGCACCGCCCGCCACCGGGCCGGGCGGCTGCTCGCCGAACTCGGCCGCGGCGACGAGGCCCTGGAGTGGCTCGCCCGGGCGGCGGCCGACGGACACCCCGAAGCGGCCGCCGACTGCGCCAGGCTCTGCGCCGCCGCGGGCCGGACCGACCAGGCGGCCGACTGGTGGGAACGGGCCTGGGCACAGGGCGCGGTGACCGGCGTGCACGAGGCCGCCGGGATGCTGGAGGCGGCGGGCCGGATCGACGAGGCGGCCGCCTGGTACGAGCGCGCGGCGACCCGCGGCGACGAGACCGCCTGGCACGAGGCCGCCGCCCTGCTCGCCCGGCACGGCCAGTACGGCAACCCGCCCTGGTACGCGCACATCGGCGACCCGCAGGCGCTGCGCGACCGCGCCGAGCGGTACGAGCGGGACGGCGACCCGGACGGGGCGCTGGACTGCTACCGGAGGGCGGCCGAAGCGGGCAGCGAGACCGCCCTGTTCCAGGCCGCCGACCTGCTGGAGCGACAGGGCGACAGCACCCGCGCCGTGCATTGGTACGAACGCGCCGCCGCCCGTGGCGACGCCTACGCGATGCGCGAACTCGGCCGACTGCTGGGCGAACTGGGCCGCTCCCGGGAGTCCGCCGGCTGGTACCGGGCTGCGGCCGCGGCGGGCGACCGGCGCGCCCTGCTCGCCGTCGCCCATGCCCACCCCGCCGTCGCCCGCCCCGCTGCCGCGCCCGCTTCCGCCGCCGTCCTGCTCGATACCGTTCCGCCCGGCGCCGTCCTGCTCGATACCGTTCCGCCCGGCGCCGTCCCGCTCGCGCCGAGCCTCGAACGGTGGGTGCCGCAGGTGGCCGCCGGTCCGGCCGCGCACCCCGTACCGGCGGCCGCACCCGCCGACCGGCCCGGTCCCGTGACGCTGGACGAGGCGGTGGAACTGCTCGTGGAGGCCGGTCGGCCCTTCGAAGCCGGGCTGCTGCGGGGTGTCGGCGGCACGGAGCCGGAGCGGCTGCGCGAGGCGTCCCGGATGCTGTCCGGGTCGACCTGCGGGGACCGGGCCATCGCGTGGGTGCAACGGCTCGCCGACGCGGGTGACGGGCGGGCCGTCCGGGAGGCCGCCGAGATGCTGGAGAGCCGGGGCCGGATCGACGACGCGCTCGCCTGGTACGAGCGCGCGGCCGCCGAGGGCGACCGGGACGCGCTGCTCGCCGGGGCCAGGATGCTCGCCGAGCGTCGCCGGCCGCAGCCCGCCGCGGAGTGGTACCGGCGGGCCGCCGACGCCGGTGATCCGCTCGCCCACCGCGAGGCGCTGATGCTCCTCCAGGAGTACGACGCACCGACCGGGCCGGCGGTCGCGACCGCACCCGCCGCGGCAGCGCTCGCCGCAGCGCCGTCCGGCACCGCCCCGCCGGGTTCTCCGGGGTTCCCCCGGCAACCGGGGGCGCGCTCCCGGACGGAGCCCTGACCCGGATCCCCGGGCGAGACCCGCGCTCCCGCGCTCAGAACCGCATCCAGAACCGCATCCAGAACCGCATCCAGAACCGCGGCCAGAGCCGCGACCAGAACCCGGATCCGGCCCAGAACCCGGACCCGGCCCGGACCGCGCGCCACCGGCCGGGCCGCTCACCCCCGCGGGCCGGTCGGGTGAGAGCGGGGGAAACCACCCGTGACCGATGGGCAACCGGATCGAAACAGGCGTCCGGCAGGGTGGCGGAATGACCACCACGTCGCTCCCCGGCCGCCTCGCCCCGCTGCGGGTGCTGCACGCGGCCCGCCGCCCGGCCCTGGTGCTGGTGGCGCACGGCTCGCACGACCCGGCCGCGTCCGCCGAACTCGGCCGGCTGCACGCCCGACTGCGGAGGGCCAGGCCGGAGTTGGACATCCGGCTCGGGCACCTCGGCCTGAACGACCCGCTGCTGCCCGAGGTGCTGGACGGGCTGAGCGGCCGGGTGGTCCTGGTGCCGCTGCTGCTCGGCCGCGGCTACCACAGCAAGGTGGACATCCCCCGGACGCTGTCCGCCGCACCGCACCTGGTGGGGGAGTGCGCCCCGCCGCTCGGCCCGGACCCGCTGCTCACCGAGGTGCTGGCCGACCGCCTGGCGTCGGCCGGCTGGCGGGGCGAGCCCGTGGTCCTCGCGGCCTCCGGCTCCCGCGACCGGGACGCCGCCGGGGACACCGAGGCGCAGGCCGCGCTGCTGTCGGCCCGGCTGGGCGTGACCGTCCGCCCGGGGTACGTGGTGGCGAGCGGTCCGAGCGTGGCCGCGCGGGTCGCCGAACTCACCGCCGAGGGCCACCCGCGGGTCGCCGTCGCCTCCTACTTCACCGCACCGGGCGACTTCGCCCGCCTGGCCGCCGCGGCGGGCGGCGCACTGACCTCCGCCCCGCTGGGCGACCACCCCGCGCTGGCCGGGCTGGTCCTGGAGCGGTACCAGTCCCGCGTCGCCCGGGCCGTCCGGCTGGCGGGCTGACCGCCCGTCACCGTCGCTCCCGTCCGACCGGACCGTCCGACCGGGCCGTCCGGTGACCGGCCCCGGTCACCGGCCCCGGCTCCCGTCCGCCCCGGCACCGCCGGCGTCCGACCTCCGATCACGCCGCCGCCGGGGTGCAGTCCGCGCCGCCCGGCGCGCGGCGCTCGGTGGGCAGGTCGCGGACGCGGCGCATCGGCGAGCACCAGAGGATCAGCGCGGCCAGCGGCACGCCGACGGTCATCAGCCACATCGCGGGCCGCACGCCGAGCTGGGTGCCCAGGACGCCGGCCAGCAGCGCGCCGAGCGGGATGGAGCCGAAGTTGAGCACCGCGCTGCTGGCGGAGAGCCGGCCGAGCAGTTCCGGCGGGCAGTAGCGCTGCTGGAAGGTCGCCTTGATGACGTTCCCGGCGACGACCCCGCAGGAGGCGCCGAACCCGCCGATCAGGTACCAGGCCAGCCCGGTGCCGCGACCGGTCAGCGGGATCAGCACGGTCAGCGCGGGCAGGGCGAGTTCCAGCACCAGCATCGCCCGCGAGGTGCCGAGCCGGGCGGCGACCCGGCGGGCGACGGCCGCGCCGACGATGCCCCCGGTGGAGGCGGCCGCGACCAGCAGGCCGACGGTGCCCTCGCCGACGCCGACCTCGCGGATCAGGAAGACGACCAGGAGCGACTGGTAGCCGGTCAGGACCAGGTTGGACGCGGCGCCGAACAGCGCGAAGGTGCGGAACCAGACGTCGGAGCCGAGCAGCCGCAGGCCCTCGCCGATCTCCCGGCGCAGCGCCCGGCGGGACCGGCCGTCGCGCCGGGGCTCCCGGTGGCCGATCCGGGCGGTGCACCAGAGCGAGAGCAGGAACGTCGCGGTGTTGGCCAGCAGCCCGTTGACCGGCCCGGCCAACTGCGCGATCAGGCCGCCGCTGCCCAGCCCGACGATGCCCGCGGCCGAGGCGCTGCCGTGCAGCTTGGCGTTGCCCTCGGACCGGTCGGCGGGTTCGAGCAGTTGCGGCAGGTACGCGGTGTACGCGGTCTGGAAGAACACCCCGGCGGCTCCGGCGAGCAGCGCGACGACCAGCAGGTGCCACAGCGTCAGCACTCCGGCGAGCGCGGCCAGCGGGACGGTGGCGTACAGCAGCAGCGAGGCGGCAGTCGCGACGAGCATGATCGGGCGGCAGCGCAGCCGGTCCACCCACACCCCGGCGGGCAGGCCGATCAGCAGCCAGGGCAGCCAGCCCGCCGCGCCGAGCAGCCCGACCTGGAAGGTGCTCGCGTGCAGCGTGCTGACCGCGATCAGCGGCAGGGCCAGACCGGTGACCGCGGAGCCGTACTTGTTGGCGGTCTCGCCGACCCACAGCATTCGGAAGTCGCGGTTCCGCCGCAGCAGCCCGCCCGGTCCGGGCGCGGGCACAACGGCCACCGCGGGCGCGGGCGCGGGGGCGGAGGCAGGGGCGGGGCCGGGTGCGGTCATGGCCGGTCGGGGTCCTTTCGGGGCAGTGCCTGGATCTGGACGATGACCGGCCGCGCGGCCGGGTCGGGGGCGGCGTCCGGGTCGGGGGTGTGGCGGGTGACCACGGCGGCCAGCTCGTCGATGAGGGCCTGGAGCTGGGCGGGGGTGAGCCGCAGGTTGCTCCAGTCGGTGATGGAGCCGGTGCCGCGCCACTCGCCCTGCCAGTCGGCGGCCAGCGAGTCGGCGACCCGCTGGTACTGCCGGCGCAGGTTCTCGGCGTTGTACACCGAGAGCGCGGCGCGGGAGGCGGAGTCCTGGTCGAAGTCGGTGCCGGCCACCACGATGGCGCCCCGCGCGGCGCGCCACCAGCGTTCCCGCTTGGTGCCGCGGCCGAGCTCCTCCTCGATGAAGCCGTGCTCGGCGAGGTGCCGCAGGTGCCAGCTGATGGTGCCGGTGGACTCGCCGGTCCGCTCGGACAGCCGGGCGGAGGTGGCGGGGCCGTTCAGCCGCAGCTCGTCCAGCAGCCGCATCCGCAGCGGGTGGGCGAGCCCGCGCAGCGAACCCGCGTCCAGCTTGCGGCGCGGCGCGTCGGCGGACGACGGGAGCGGGTCTTCGGGGCGGTGCTCGTTCATGGCTCCAGAGTAGGTTGCAGAGGATCCTCTGCATAGACCTCTCTGCAGAGAATTCTCTGCAACTTCCGGCCGGGCGCCCGCCGCCGTCCTCCGCCCGCCACCTCCCGTTCGCGCGGCGCAGGACCGGATGTCCGTCATCCGGCGTACCGTGACTGGCATATGAAGAACACGGCGCCGTACGATCCGCAGTCCGAAGCACGCTGGGTGCCCGAGCCCGACAAACGGCCCGGCCGCACCGCCTTCCAGCGCGACCGCGCCCGGGTGCTGCACTCCGCCGCGCTGCGCCGGCTGGCGGGGACGACCCAGGTGGTCGCGCCGATGCGCAGCGACTTCCCGCGCACCCGGCTGACGCACTCGCTGGAGTGCGCCCAGGTCGGCCGCGAGCTGGGCGCGGCGCTCGGCTGCGACCCGGATCTAGTGGAGACCGCCTGCCTGGCCCACGACATCGGCCACCCGCCGTTCGGCCACACCGGCGAGGAGGCGCTCGACCAGGCCGCCGAGGCGTGCGGCGGCTTCGAGGGCAACGCCCAGTCGCTGCGCATCCTGACCAGGCTGGAGCCCAAGCGCTTCGCCCCGCAGGGCGACCCCGAGGTCCGGCTCGCCCCGTGGCCCGGCCGCAGCGTCGGCCTGAACCTGACCCGCGCCGCGCTGGACGCCGCGACCAAGTACCCGTGGGCGCGCGGGCAGCACCCCACCGACCCCGGCTCCACCAAGTACGGCGTGTACGGGGACGACCTGCCGGTGTTCCGCTGGATGCGCGCCGGCGCGCCCGACGACCGCAAGTGCTTCGAGGCGACCGTGATGGACTGGTCGGACGACGTGGCGTACTCCACCCACGACGTGGAGGACGGCCTGCAGGCCGGCCACATCGACCCGGCGGCGCTGGGTTCCCCCGTGGAGCGGGCCGAACTGTTCAAGATCGCCGAGCGCTTCGCCGAGGCCGATCCCGCCGAGTTCGACGAGGCGCTGGACCGGCTGCGCGCCGAGGACTGGTGGCCCTCCGGCTACGACGGCACCGCCCGCGCCCGGGCCGGCCTGAAGGACTTCACCAGCCAGCTGATCGGCCGCTTCTGCCTGGCCGCCGAGCAGGCCACCCGGGCCCGCTACGGCCCCGGCCCGCTCACCCGGTACGCCGCCGAGCTGGTCGTCCCGCGCGGCGTCCGGCTGGAGTGCGCGGTGCTCAAGGCGGTCGCCGTCCAGTACGTGATGCAGCGCGACGAGCAGGCCCAACTGCGCTCCCGCCAGCGGGTGGTGATCGCCGAGCTGGCCGACGCGCTGATGAACGGCGCCCCGCACCTGCTGGACCCGGTGTTCGCCGCCCAGTGCGAGGAGGCCGAGGACGACCGGGCCGCGCTGCGCACCGTGGTCGACCAGGTCGCCACCCTCACCGACGCCTCCGCGCTCGCCCTGCACGCCAAGCTGGTCGGCTAGCGCCCGGACTGTCGCACCCGCTCCCGTAGACTTCCCCGGTGGCCGGTCGGATCAGGGACGAGGATGTGCAGGCGGTGCGTGCCGCCCTGCCGATCGACGCCGTGGTCGGTGACTACGTGCAGCTGGCGGCCGGCGGCGGCGCGCAGCTGAAGGGCGTCTGCCCGTTCCACGACGAGAAGTCGGCCTCCTTCTACGTGCACCCGGGCAAGGGCGTCTTCCACTGCTTCGGCTGCGGCGAGTCCGGCGACACGATCACCTTCCTGATGAAGATCGAGCACTGCTCGTTCGCGGAGGCGGTCGAGCGGATGGCCGCCCAGGCGGGCGTCACCCTGCGCTACGAGGAGGGCGGCTACAGCCCGCGCCACCAGCAGGGCGAGCGGACCAGGCTGATCGAGGCGCACAAGGTGGCCGCCGCCTGGTTCCAGGAGCAACTGGCCACGCCCGAGGCGGAGATCGGCCGCCGCTTCCTGGCCGAGCGCGGCTTCGACGAGGCCGCCGCCAAGCACTTCGGGGTGGGCTACGCCCCGGTCGGCTGGGAGCACCTGGTGCGCTTCCTGCGCGGCCGCGGTTTCACCGACAAGGAGATCTCGGTGGGCGGCCTGGCCTCGCAGGGCCAGCGCGGCGGCCTGATCGACCGCTTCCGGGGCCGCCTGGTCTGGCCGATCCGGGACAGCTCGGGCGACGTGGTCGGCTTCGGCGCGCGCCGGCTGCGCGAGGACGACAACGGCCCGAAGTACCTGAACACCCCCGAGACGCCGATCTACAAGAAGTCGAACGTCCTGTACGGCATCGACCTGGCCCGCAAGGAGATCGCCAAGTCCGGCCGGGCGGTAGTGGTCGAGGGCTACACCGACGTGATGGCCTGTCACCTGGCGGGCGTCACCACGGCGGTGGCCACCTGCGGCACCGCCTTCGGCGAGGACCACATCAAGATCATCCGTCGGCTGCTGATGGACACCACCTCCACCGCGGGGTACCGCGGCGAGACGGTCTTCACCTTCGACGGCGACGCGGCCGGCCAGAAGGCCGCGCTGCGCGCCTTCGAGGACGACCAGAAGTTCGCCGCCCGCACCTCCATCGCCATCACCCCCGGCGGCATGGACCCGTGCGAACTGCGCCTGGCCCAGGGCGACGAGGCGGTCCGCACCCTGGTGGACAACCCCGTCCCGCTGTTCGAGTTCGCGCTCCGCTCGGCCGTCGCCCGCCACCGGGTGGACACCGCGGAGGGCCGCGCCGCCGCGCTCGAAGAGGCCGCCGGGATCATCGTCAAGATCAAGGACCGCTCGATCCAGCACGAGTACGCCGTCCAACTGGCCGGCATGGTCGGCATCCTGGACGAGCGCTTCGTGGTCAACCGGATCGCCCAGCTGGCCCGCTGGCAGCGCGAGAACCAGCAGAACGGCCAGCAGCGCACGCTGCGCCGCCCCGACGCCGCCCAGCCGCCGGCCCGCCCCGAGCGACCGGTCTTCCGGCTCAACCCGCGCGACCCGGCCCAGTTCGTGGAGCGCGAACTGCTCAAGCTCGCCCTCCAGCACCCCGACCTGGTCAGCCCGGCCTTCGACCAGTACGGCGAGGACGAGTTCCCCACCCCGCCGTACCGGGCCGTCCGCCGCGCCATCGGCCAGGCCGGCGGCACCGCGTACGGCGCGAGCCTGCCCGACTTCACCGCCGCCGTCCGCGAGGCCAGCCCGGACGACCAGGTGCGCGGCCTGGTCACCGAGCTGACCGTCGAACCGATCCGCTCCCGCCGCAAGGCCGACCAGGTCTACGCGGGCGAGTTCCTGGTCAAACTGCGCCTGCAGGCCGTGGACCGCCGGATCGACGAGGTCCGCGCCCACCTGCGCCGGCTCGGCGACCGCGCCACCGCCGAGGAGCAGCACCCGGTGCAGAGCGAACTGTGGGCCCTGCAGCAGTACGGGCAGCAGCTCCGCTCCCGCGGCGCCGCCGCGCTCTGACCCGACCGGTCCCCGCCGGTTCCCGACCCGTCGTCAACTCCCGGCACCCGCAGGCCCGCCGGGTGCCGCCCGGTCACCTCGGGGCCGCTCGCAGGTGCCCGGGCCCGCCGGGCTGGGTATCCCCTGGGGTGTGGCGCGGCAACCCCCAGGCCGCGCGCGGCCCCCGGAGGGATGCCCGTGGAGCTTTCCGTTGCCCGCCCGCCCCAGACCGCCCCCGTCCGGGACACCGCGATCCCGCCCCAGCCCGGCCCGTCCGGCGTCGAGCGCACCCCCGCGCAGCCGGACGCCGGACCGGCCCCCGTCCGACCGGCCCCCGCGCACCGGGCCGATGCCGCCGTCCCGGAGCCCGCAGCCGGGGCCGAGCCCGCCGCCGAAGCCGAGCCCACCGCCGAAGCCGAGCTCGCCGCCGAGCCCGAGCCCGGGCCCGCCGTCGAGGAGTTCGTCGAGGAGCCGCCGGAGCCCGCGCTGGACGAGGGCACCGGCCCGGCGGCCGACCTGCTGCGCCAGTACCTGCGCGAGATCGGCCGGGTCCGGCTGCTGACCGCCGTCGAGGAGGTGGAGCTGGCCCGCGCCATCGAGGCCGGCCTGTTCGCGGAGGAGGCGCTGGACCGCCTCCAGGGCGCCGACGAGCGCCTGCTCGGCGACCTGGACCGGCTGGTGGTGCTCGGCCGGATCGCCAAGCGCCGCCTGATCGAGGCCAACCTGCGGCTGGTCGTCTCGGTCGCCAAGCGCTACGTCGGGCGCGGCCTGACCCTGCTCGACCTGGTGCAGGAGGGCAACCTGGGCCTGATCCGGGCGGTGGAGAAGTTCGACTACGCGCGCGGCTACAAGTTCTCCACCTATGCCACCTGGTGGATACGCCAGGCGATGAGCCGCGCCCTGGCCGACCAGGCCCGCACCATCCGGGTGCCGGTGCACGTGGTGGAGCTGATCAACCGGGTGCTGCGGGTGCAGCGCTCGCTGCTCCAGGAGCGCGGCGTGGAGCCGACGCCGGCCGAGGTCGGCGAGGTGCTGCAGCTGACGCCGGAGCGGGTCCGCGAGATCCTCAAGCTCGCCCAGGAGCCGGTCTCGCTGCACACCCCGGTCGGCGAGGAGGACGACGTGGCGCTCGGCGACCTGATCGAGGACGCCGACGCCGCCTCGCCCGCCGAGAGCGCCTCCTTCCTGCTGCTGCGCGAGCACCTGGACGCGGTGCTGGCCACCCTGGGCGAGCGCGAGCGGCAGGTGGTCCAGCTCCGCTACGGCCTCGACGACGGCCGCCCGCGCACCCTGGAGGAGATCGGCCACCTGTTCGGGGTGACCAGGGAGCGGATCCGGCAGATCGAGGCGAAGACGCTCGGCAAGCTCCGCGACCACGCCTTCGCCGACCAGCTCCGCGGCTACCTGGACTGAGCCGCGGAGCACCGCCCGGCCCCCGGGTCGGCGGGCCGGCGGCGGGTCAGTGGTGGAACCCGCTGCTCTTGGGCATCCCCAGCTCGCTGAGCGGTGCGGGCTGGCGCTGCAGCTCGGGCAGCAGCCGCCGCAGGTCGGCCAGCAGCAGGTCCGCCAGGTCCCGGGTGAACCCGTTGCGACAGACCACCCGCAGCACCGCCAGGTCGGTCCGGTTCTCCGGGAAGGTGTACGCGGGCACCTGCCAGCCGCGCTCGCGCAGCCGCCGGGAGACGTCGAACACGTCGAACGGGCAGTCGTCGGCGGTGGTGAACGCGAACACCGGCAGCTGGTCGCCCCTGGTGATCAGCCGGAACGGCCCGAGCTTCTCGACCTCCGTCGCCAGGTACCCGGCGACGTCCCGGCAGGCCTGCTGGATCGCGTGGAACCCGGCGAACCCGAGCCGCAGGAACGCGTAGTACTGGGCGACCACCTCCGCGCCCGGCCGGGAGAAGTTCAGCGCGAAGGTCGGCATCTCGCCGCCCAGGTAGTTGACCTTGAACACCAGCTCCTCGGGCAGCGCCGCGCCGTCCCGCCACAGCGCCCAGCCGACGCCGGGGTACACCAGGCCGTACTTGTGGCCGCTGGTGTTGATCGAGGCCACCCGGGGCAGCCGGAAGTCCCACAGCAGGTCCGGGTCCAGGAACGGCGCGACCATGCCGCCGGACGCCCCGTCCACGTGCACCGGCACGTCCAGCCCGGTGCGCTGCTGGAGGTCGTCCAGGGCGGCGCAGATCTCGGCGATCGGCTCGTACGAGCCGTCGAAGGTGGAGCCGAGGATGCCGACCACGCCGATGGTGTTCTCGTCGCAGTGCGCGACCGCCTGCTCGGCGTCCAGGTGGAAGCGCTCGCCCTCCATCGGGACCAGCCGCGCCTCGACCTCCCAGAAGTTGCAGAACTTCTCCCAGCAGACCTGCACGTTGACGCCCATCACCAGGTTCGGCCGCGCCCCGGCCGCGTACCGGTCGGCGTTGCGGGCCATCCAGCGCCGCTTGAGCGCCATGCCGGCGAGCATGCACGCCTCGCTGGACCCGGTGGTCGAGCAGCCCACCGCCGCGGCCGGGTCGGGCGCGTGCCACAGGTCGGCGAGGATCGCCACGCAGCGCCGCTCCAGTTCGGCGGTCTGCGGGTACTCGTCCTTGTCGATCATGTTCTTGTCGCGGCACTCGGACATCAGCCGGTCCGCGTACTCGTCCATCTGGGTGGTGACGAAGGTCGCCAGGTTGAGCTTGGCGTTGCCGTCGAGCATCAGCTCGTCGTGGATCAGCTGGTAGGCGACGGGCGGCGGGACCGGCACCCGGGGCAGCTGGTGCAGCGCCGGGGCCTGCTGCATCGCGCCCAGCGGATCGGTCAGTACGTGCAGCGGGCTGAACGGCAGCCGCTTCTCCTCGTCCTTCTTGCCCTTGTGCAACGCCATGGCGGAACGTCCCTCCACTCGTGGAACCTCCACGGTGGCACCGGGCCGGGGCTCCCGCACGCGCACCCGCGCGCGGGGGCACGGAGGGTCAGGAGGCGGCGGTCTCCGGGTGGTACTGCTCGCGCAGCGCCGCGAACTGCTGGCGCACCGCGCTGCCGACCGCCAGGTCGTGCTCCTGCTCGGGGGCGAGCACCGCCAGGTCGGGCAGCTCCCAGTGCGGGGGCTCCGGCGTCCCGGCGAGCGCCCAGGCGGCCTGCCGGGCCGCGCCGCGCGCCGCGTGGTCGCCGCCCGGCGGGGGCACCACCACGGGCAGCCCGAACAACTGCGGCGCGATCTGCCGCACGGCGGGCAGCCGCCCGGCCGTCCCGAGCAGGAACACCCGGTTCACCGCCACCCCGTGGCCGCGCAGCACGTCCAGCGCCTCCGCCAGGTTGCACAGCATGCCCTCGACGGCGGCCCGCGCCACGTGCTGCGGCGCCATCGACTCGGCCCGCAGCCCGGTCAGGGTGCCCGCCGCGTGCGGCAGCTTCGGCGTCCGCTCGCCGTCCAGGTACGGCAGGAACACCATGCCGTACGCGCCGGGCGAGGACTGCAGGGCCAGCTCGGACAGGCCGGCCAGGTCGGTGCCGAGCAGCGCGGCCGTGGAGCGCAGCACCTGCGCCGCGTTCAAGGTGGCCACCATCGGCAGGTGCCGGCCGGTGGCGTCCGCGAACGAGGAGACCAGGCCGGACGGGTCGACCACCGCCCGGTCGTGCACCGCGAAGATCGTCCCGTTGCCGCCCAGCGACACCACCGCGTCGCCCAGGCCCAGGCCCAGGCCGAGCGAGGCCGCCATGTTCTCCCCGGTACCGGCCGAGATCAGCAGCCCTTCGGGGGTGTGCCCGGCGGGCTCGGCCGGACCGAGCACGTCCGGGACGGCCAGCTCGTGGCCGAGCGCCAGCTTGATCAGGTCCTGCCGGTACTCGCCGGTGACCGGCGACCAGTAGCCGGTGCCGGAGGCGTCGCCGCGGTCCGTGGTGCGCCGCTTGGGGCCGCCCAGCAGCTGGGAGACCAGCCAGTCGTGCGGCAGCAGCACCTCGGCGATCCGCTGCGCCGACACCGGCTCGAACTCGGCCAGCCAGCGCAGCTTGGCGATGGTGTACGTGGGCCCCGGCACCGCGCCGATCGCCTCCGCCCAGGGCTGCGGCCCGCCCAGCGCGTCCAGCAGCGCGGCCGCCGAACCCGCCGAGCGGGGGTCGTTCCACAGCAGTGCGGGCCGCACCAGCACGCCGCCGGCGTCCAGCCCGATCAGGCCGTGCTGCTGCGCGGACGCCCCGATCGCCCGGACGCCCTCCAGCAGGCCCCCGGCGGCGGCGTCACCCAGCGAGTGCAGCCAGTTCTGCGGGTCGACCTCGGTGCTCCGGGCGTCCTCGCCCTCGGGCAGCGGATGCGGGGCCCGGCCCTGCCGGAGCACGGCGCCGGTGTCGGCGTCGCACGCGACGATCCGGGTGCGAGTGGTGGAGCTGTCGATGCCCGCGACGATGGCCATGCCGAGATCATGCCGCAGTCGACGGCCGGGGCGGGCCCGACTGCCGCAAGTGTTGCCCAGTCGGTACCGGAACCACCCCGTCCGGCGACCGTCCGCCCCGGCCCGGCGGGGCGGACCGGCTCAGGGGCGGACGGTGCCCCAGCCGTCGTCCTCGCCGTGCTGCTTGGCGAAGTACGGGACGCGCTCGGTCAGCGCGTTCGGCAGCTTCTCGCCGACCTTGTCGGCGACCGCCCCGGCGGCCTTCCCGGCGACCGCGCCCGCCTGCTGCTTGGCCTTCTCCGCCGCGTCCTGCACCCGCGGGTTCTCCCGCACGTGCCGGGCCGCGCCGGCCAGCTGCTCGTACCGTTCGCGCCCGGCCCGGGTACCGAGGACGTACCCGATCCCGAGGCCCACGATCAACGACACCTTCCACATGCCTGGGTACCACCCTTCGTCGCCGCGCGATTGTGTGCCGCGTCTACCCGTCCGACCGGGTCGTGAACCGCCCTGCCGGTGGCGGGTCCGGACCGGCCGGAGCCGCCGTGCACCAGCATCCCCGTCCGCACCCCGGGGCGCGCGCGGGGCGCGCCGGGCCCGGCCGCCGCCGGGAGGCGCCCGAGGTGGGGGAGGGGGCCGGGCAAAGCGATTGGCGGAACACCCCCCTGAGTGCGCTAATGTATGTCCCGCAGCGAGCGCCGCAGGCCTGGAGCGATCCGGACACCGGGGCGGTCGTGGCGGAAGTACGATCCTCCATAGCTCAATTGGCAGAGCAGCCGACTGTTAATCGGCAGGTTATTGGTTCGAGTCCAATTGGAGGAGCGCGGTCCCCCATAGCTCAATTGGCAGAGCAGCCGACTGTTAATCGGCAGGTTATTGGTTCGAGTCCAATTGGGGGAGCTTCACCGGAAGTCGCGGTGATCGGTACAGAGCGAAGGCCCCCGGCCCTGCCGGGGGCCTCCGTGTTTTCCCGCCCGCGCTGCCCCGCGCCCCGTCCCGGCCCGGCACCCTCAGCCGGCGGCCCGCCGGTACAGGTCGGCGACGTGCGCGTCGAAGACCACGCTGTACGAGGTGTCGGCGGTGTCGCCGCCCTCCTGGTAACCCCCTATCACCCCGGTCACCTGGCCCGCGTCGGTGACCCACGGGCTGCCGCTGGTGCCGTTGGTGAACCCGGCGCAGTCGAAGCGCTGCTGGGTGGGGCCGTGCGCGGCGGTGCGGGCCCGGCAGGTGATCGGGGCGTCGGCCTCGTTGGGGTAGCCGGTGACGGTGACCTCCTGCCCGGGGACGAGGCCGGCGGCGAACGCGTCGGCACCGACCGCGTCCTCGACCTGCCGACCCTCGAGCGGGGCGACGGCGAGGAAGGCGACGTCGTCGTCCTCGGCCTGCCCGTTCTCCCAGCCGGGGGCGACGGTGATCCCGGTGACCTGCCAGACGCCGTGCGGGGCCAGGCCGTCCCGGTAGCCGGGGGCGAACACCAGGCCGCCCAGCCGGACGCCGTCGGGCGCCGCGCAGTGGGCGGCGGTGACCAGCAGGTTCCGGCCGGGGCTGTGCACCACCCCGGCGGTGCAGGCCCGGGCGCCGTCGGGGCCGCCGACGAACAGCGCGCCGATCCGGTCGGCGGCCGTCCCGGCCGGAGCGGGGGCGGCGGCGGCCCGCTCCGGCGCGCCGCTGGCCCGCCCGGTGGAGCCGCAGCCGGCCACGGCCGGCAGCAGGGCCAGCGCGGCGGCCGCGGCGGCTGCGGTGGCCCGGAGCGGGCGGCCCGGCCCGGGGGTGGTGCGCGGCACCGGTGCTCGCTTCCGTTCGGCGGCCCGCCCGGGGTGCCGGACGGCGGTCGCAGCAAGATCTACCAGGGCCCGCGCGGGCCGGGCAACCACCTTCCCCCGGCCGTTCGCGAGCGGCCGGGGGAAGGCCCGGTGCAGGGCCCGGCGGGGGCGCTGACGCGGAGTCACGAGCCGTCGGGCGCCTGCGCGCGGAGCGCCCGCACCGGTTCGCCGAAGTAGCCGGAGCAGCCGCCGTGGGAGGTGCCGGCGCGGGTCCTGGAGGTGCCGCCGGTGATCAGTCGCCCGGCGCCGCCCGGGTGCCCGGCGGCCCGCGCCGCCAGCGTCCGGCCCTGATCGGCGCCGAGCCGGTCAGCGCCCGGCACCGCCCGCACCTGCCGCCCGCTCCGCGGCCGCACGGCCGCGAAGGCCGCGCCCCCGCCCGGGGCGCCGGGCGCCGCGTCGATCGGCCGGACGCCCGACGGGGTGTCACCGTCCCGGTCGCCGGGGGCGGACACCGTGCCGGAGGCGCGAGTGGTGCCCCGGTGTTCGCCGAGTGCCGCGAGCGGTCGCGCACGGCTGGAGCCGGCCGCCGCGGCGGCCGGGGACACCGCCCGCACCATCGCACCCAAGGACCGCTCCATCCCGGCCACCCGCTCCCGCTCGCGCCGATCAGGGGTCCAGCCTCACCCGTCGGCGGGCGGCCCGCCACCGCCGTCGCGCCGCCCGCGACGGGGAATCGGCGGGGAATCGGCGGGGACCGGCGCCCGTCGACGGGGCGGCGTCGGCGGTGTGGAGGGGGGGCGAACCGTGCGTACTCGGATGCGCCCCCGGCGCGCACCACGGGTGATCGACCGGCTATGCTGCCGGGGGCGGCCCTGAGGGGCCGTCTGTTGCTGCCGGGACCGCGTCGTCGGCCCCGGCGGGTCGAGTCGGGGGGCGGTAGCTCAGCCGGTTAGAGCAGGGGACTCATAATCCCTTGGTCGTGGGTTCGAGTCCCACCCGCCCTACCTCGGCCGCTGACGGCGAGTCAGCTAGACCGGCTCCCTGACCAGCGAAAATCCTTGACCCCCGCGCAGATCATAGGGGAAGACCGGGCCCGGGGTGCATTCTCGGCCACCGAATTCCCCCTCCTGGGGGAACCGCGGGGGAACAGCAGCCGGGGCCGTCCCCGTGGAAGCCCTCGCCGGATCCGGCCGACGACGAGTCGATGCGCTCCGCTCCTCTGGAGCCCCTCGTGCACGGACCGCGGAGGAGGGGCCGACGGCGCACGAACCGGTCCGATCTGCCGGTGCGGTCCTGCTGTGCTCGGCCCCGCCGTGGCCCGGGGTCCTCGGGAGGCGTCCCGAACCGGGTTCCGAGGTTCGTCTGTTGCCGACGGAGCAGGGCGCTGAGCTGGGAGGACGCGGGCGGGGGCGGTCGCGCATCGACCGATCGGCCGATGCGGGGGTCCACCGGAACGCTCGCCGGATCAGGCCGGTCCGCCGATGGGGCGGGGCCGGGGGCCGGGCAAACATGGAGTCAGGACGCCGACCCCGCCCGCCCCCACCCGTCGCCCCCGCATCTGTTGAGGCATCCCGTGCTGTACCTGCCGTCCCTCAGGAGGAGTCTCAATGACCGAGTCAAGCTGCCTGCGCGTCCGGATCGGGGGTGAAGATCCGGTTGTCGCGCAGGAGTGCCCACAGGACGCTGACGCGTCGG
>NZ_JNWZ01000022.1 GCF_000716545.1 Kitasatospora phosalacinea | reverse complement strand
AGATGTGTATAAGAGACAGGGGTAGGAGATGGCGGAAGTTCGGTCGTCGATGCCCGGAGGTGGGTGCTGTGGTTCGGTGGAAGTGTGCGGTGGCGGGGTTGGTCGTGGTGGTGGCGGGGGTGCCGGGGGTGGCGGTGGCCGAGGGGGTGCAGGACGAGCAGCAGCGGGAGGTGTGTTCGCGGTTGCTGGAGGGGTTCCTGCCGGGGCTGGTGCCGACTTCCTCGGTGTGTGCGGTGAACGTGGCGCCGCGGGGATGAACCGTACGTAGGATCGGCCGGTGTGGACGAGTGCTACGCGTGTGCCCGGGAGGGTGAGTTCGAGCGGTTGCCGGCGTACGAGCGGATCGCGGTGGACGAGCACTGGCGGGTGGTGCACGCGGTGGACTGCGCGTTGCCGGGGTGGCTGGTGTTGCTGCCCCGGCGGCACCTGGAGTCGGTGGCGGAGCTGACGGGGGCGGAGGCGGCGTCGCTGGGGGTGTGGCAGGTGCGGTTGGCGCGGGCGCTGGAGGTGGTGACGGGGTGCCGGAAGGCTTACGTCGCGCAGTTCGGGGAGGCGGCCGGGTTCGCGCACGTGCACTTCCACGTGGTGCCGCGCGGGGCGGAATTGCCGGAGGAGTCGCGGGGGCCCCGGGTGTTCGGGTTGCTGAGGGCGGGGGAGCGGGCGGTGCCGGCGGCGCGGATGGACGAGCTGGCCGGGAGGTTGGCGGCCGTGCTGGCGGGCTGAGTGGTGTCGGGGTGGGCGGTGGCGGGATTTCGATGGTCGGCGGCGGTTGCGCCGCTGGTGGGGCGGTCGGCGGGTCGGCCATGCTGGGGGCATGATCACTCCTGACACGAAGGACTGGACCTGGGTCCTCGAACGTTCCTGTGCCGACTGCGGCCTGGACACCGCCGCGGTGGCCTTCGAGGCGGTGCCGGGCATGATCCGGGCCAACGCGGCGGCCTGGGTGGCGCTGCTGGACGGGGCTGACGCCGGGGACGGGCTGCGCGAGCGTCCGGCGCCCGGGGTGTGGTCGCCGCTCGAGTACGCCTGCCACGTCCGGGACGTGTTCCGGCTGTTCGACGTGCGGCTGCGGCTGATGCTGGCCGAGGACGGCCCGCTGTTCGCCAACTGGGACCAGGACGCCACTGCGGTCGAGGAGCGCTACGCGGAGCAGGACCCGGCCGTGGTGGCCGCCGAACTGGCTTCGGGCGCAGAGAAGTTGGCGCTCTCCTTCGCCTCGGTGCCGCCCGCCGACCGGCAGCGCACCGGCAACCGCAGCGACGGTGCCCGGTTCACCGTGGAGTCCTTCGCCCGCTACCTGATCCACGACCCGGTGCACCACCTCTACGACGTCACCGGGCAGAAGCACCAGGAGGGTTGACCGGACGCCAGGACGCCAGGACGTCAGGACGTCAGGATGCGGCGAGGGCGGGGTCGTCCTCGGCCAGGGTCCACGCGGGCAGGCCGTGCGGCCTGGCCTCGGCGAGCACCGCCGCCGGGCGGGCGCCGAGCCGGGCGGTGAGCAGGAAGCGGTGCTCGGCGCCGACCCGGCGCGGCTCGAAGGCGAGGTGGAGGAAGGGTGCGGACGGTTCGGAGGCGGTCGCGAGGCGGGCCAACTCGCCCTCCACGTCGCGCCATTCGTCGGCGGGCACGTACTGCCGCATGATCGAGTGCCAGACCACCGTCAGCGCGCCGGGAGCGGTCTCGACACCGCGCAGGAACGCGGCCGCGCCGAGTTCCTCCACCGGGGCGGGCGTTCCGGCGGCGAGGGCGAGCGCGCCGTTCAGCCGCCGTACGCGCGGGAGCTGGTCCGCCCAGAGGTAGGAGCGCAGGGCCAGCGCGCCCTCGGCGGAGCGCGGGTCGATCGGGGTCGGGTCGCAGCCGCGCCGGTCCGCCACCCGCTGGAGCGGGGCGTCCCGCAGCCAGGCCGGCGGCTCGCCCCGCCAGGCGTCGGAGAGGACGACGGGGGAGTCCGGCGGGCCGTACGAGAAGCCCTCCGAGGTGCAGCGGAACCGGTCGGCGAGGAGGTTGAGGCCCGCGCTGGAGCCGAGTTCGCGCAGCCGCACCGGCAGGGGGCCGGTGGGGGAGGCGAGTTCCCGCTGGGCCCAGGCGAGGCCGGTGAGCAGCAGGTTGGCCCGGCCGACCTCGTTGGTCTGCGGCGGGCGGGTGAGCCACTCGCGGACGAACGGCAGGTGGGCGGCGACGGCGGCGCGGAAGGCGGGCCACGGGGCGTCCGGGTCGGCGGGGTCGAAGCGGCCGCCGACGCTGGGGTAGTGCGCGGCGAGGTCGGGGGCCAGGCCGGACAGCACCAGGGCGTGGACGGCGCCGAGCAGGCGCAGGGCGACGGCGTCCGGGCCGGGGGCGTCCTCGCGGCCGGCGATCGCCTCCGCGCACGGTCCGCCCGCGGCGAGGTCCCCGGCGGCCCGGCGCAGCAGCGCGGCGGACAGCGGGGAGCCCAACTCGGCGCAGGAGTCCGCCTGGTGGTGGAACATGGCCACGGCGTGGTCGAAAGGCATCGCGGGTCTCCGTCCTCGACGGCCCGGGTGGGCCGTGCCGGCTGCGGTGGTCGTGATCGGCCGCGACGGCGGGGGTGTCCGTGGCGGCCGACCCGGTGGTGGTGGCCATGATCGGCCGGCTCCATCCTTCGCCGACCGGAGGGGAGGGGGTAGTGCGTCCGGCGTGATCTCGATCACCGGCGCTTCGGGTGCGATCGGCCCGGGCGGGAGCGCCCCGCTCGCGGGGGTACGCCACGGGCGGGCGAGGCGATCCGGGGGCGCGCGGTCGATTCCGTACGCCCCCCGAGGGCGTTGGAAATGCCGGGAATGTCGGAGATGTCGGTGTCGACGGGAGCCACGGTGGGGCTCACCAGTCGGCGGCGCGCCTGCGGTGGGACTGGCGGAGCTGGCTGGTGATGCTGGCGGTGTCGCCGCCCACCACGTCCGCGATCTCGGGCGTGGCCAGGCCGACCACGTAGTGCAGGATCGCCAGGTCCTCGTCGCCGTCCACGTCGGGCCGCAGGCCCCCGGCCCCGGCGATGGCGTGCTGCTCGGTGACGGTGTCGCGCAGGATCTGCCAGGCCTCGGCGGCCGGGTTCGGGCTCTCCAGGACGGTGGACCACACCGAGGCGATCGCGTGCAGGGCGAGCCGGACCACCCGGTGGGCCGCGCCGGGCTCCTGGAACCAGACCCGGGCGTAGCTCTGGTACCTGGGTTCGTGGAGCTCGCAGAAGGCGGCGAACTCGACCGATACGCACGGAAGTTCGGTGGACCGATCAGCGGGTGCCGAGTCTGCGGCCTGGACATGACGGTCAGTCACATCAGCTGCCTCTCGATCTGGGTCCGGGCGGGGAGCGTCAGCGCTCACTCTAGGCCCTCGGGCGGGTGCAGTGGGTGACAAGTCTGCTGAGATGCCCGGAGCCGGACCTGATTCGGGCCGTTGTGTGACGACGCGTCAGCAGATGCCGCTCGCCGGACGCAGTTGCGAGGGCATCGCACCTGGTCAGAGGTGGTACATCGACAGTGGCTGCAAGGGAGTTGGTGTGCCACTGTGAGCCCCATGGGTGAACGCTGGAACGGCGACGGGTCTCACCTCCACGGGCGAATCCCGGACCACGGGCATGACCACCATCACACACCGGACCGGCCGGATGGCCCCGGCCACGAGCGGCTCGACCACCACCACCCGCCCGGCGGCACCGCCCCGGGAACCGGGAACTCCACCACCCGTCGGCGCGGGGAACACCACCACGCGCCCCCCGCTGAACGGAACCACCGGCGCGGCCATGGCCGCGAGCACGAGCGCGAGCACGAGCGCGAGCACGATCACCGGCACGGCCACGATCACGATCACGGCCGTCCGGGGCTGCGGCACCGCCTGGCGCACCTGCTGCGCCCGCACGCGCACGACGCCGCCGACCGGGTCGACGCGGCGCTGGAGTCCTCCGCCGAGGGCCTGCGCACGCTCTGGGTCTCGCTGCTGGCGCTGGGTACGACGGCCGCCGCGCAGGCGGTGATCGCGGTGCTGTCGGGCTCGGTGGCGCTGCTCGGCGACACCGTGCACAACGCCGCGGACGCGCTGACCGCCGTCCCGCTGGGCGTGGCGTTCCTGCTGGGACGGCGGGCGGCGAGCCGCGGCTACACGTACGGGTACGGGCGGGCCGAGGACCTGGCGGGCGTCGCGGTGGTGCTGGCGGTGGCGGCGTCCTCGCTGGTCGCGGGATGGACGGCGGTGCAGCGACTGCTGCACCCGGAGCCGGTGGGGCACCTGTGGGCGGTGGCCGGGGCGGCCCTCGCGGGGTGCCTCGGCAACGAGTGGGTGGCCCGCTACCGGATCGCCACCGGCCGCCGGATCGGCTCGGCGGCACTGGTCGCGGACGGCCTGCACGCCCGCACCGACGGGCTGGCCTCGCTGGCGGTGCTGCTCGGCGCCGGCGGCGGCGCGCTGGGCTGGCGGTACGCGGACCCGGCGGTGGGACTGCTGATCACGGTGGCGATCCTGGGCGTGCTGCGCGGCACGGTGCGCGAGGTGGGCCGGCGGCTGATGGACGCCGTCGACCCGGCGCTGCTGGACGCGGCTGAGCGCGAACTCGCCGCCGTGGACGGGGTGCGCGGGGTCGGCGCGGTGCGGATGCGCTGGATCGGGCACGCGCTGCGCGCCGAGGCGGACGTGGTGGTCGACCCCGCGCTGACGGTGGTGGCCGGCCACCAGGTGGCGGAGGCCGCCGAGCGGGCCCTGATCCGGGCCGTCCCCCGGCTGATCGCCGCGACCGTGCACGTCGACACGGAACGGGCCGACACGGAACGGGCCGCTGCGGAACGCGCCGGTGCCGCGCACACCGGTCGAACCCCGGCGGGGGCGGCCTGACCTCGCCCCGGCCGCCCCGGCCGTGCCGGAGCCGGCGGTGCGGTCGGGCGCGGGAGCTGACGTACCGTCAGGAGGCCCTGGAGCGGGGTCAGTAGCCCCGTTCGCGGGCCTCCGCAACTCCTGTGGCCGGTGGGGCCTCCGGGGCGCCAGGAGGCCGCTCGGCGCCCTTCCGGTCCGCGCGCCCTCCGGGCCGCCCCGGCCGCCGCCCCGGCCGGGCCGTCAGCGCTCGCGTGTCGCCCGCGCCGTCCGGGCCCCGCCCGCCGTCGCCCCGCCCGCCCGGGCCGCCGCCTCCGTGGCCGCCCGCGCCGCCGCGCTCTCGGCGGCGCGCGCCGCGGCCGCCACGCTGTCGGGCTCGCGCCGGGTCTGCTCGGGGATGCCGGCGCCGCGGCGGTCGGTCCGGGCGGACGCCTCCGCGGCCTCCACGCTCTCGCGGGCGGCCAGGTAGGCCTGCACCGCGGCGATGCCGTAGACCGGCTGGATGAGCTGGTGGCCCTTGAAGAAGGGCCGGGCGGGGGCGAATCCGGCGGCGGCCACGAGTTCGCGGATCTCGGTTATCTCCGCCTCGCTGCGCGCCGTGAAACGGACTTCCCAGCCTTTCTTGTAGGTACGTCCGTCCTCCCCGCCGCGTCTGGCGGGATCCGGTTGGCGGACGTAGCCGGGCAGGCGGCCGAGGCGTAGTCGGGCGGCGCGCTGGGCTGATGTCTCGTCGCGGGGCATGTGCCCGATGTTAGGCAATTCACGGTGGTGGCCGACGCCGGGGGGCGTGACGTTGGGTGCGGGGTCGATCACCCCTGGTCAGACGGCGCAGGTCGGTGGCACGGACTCGAAGGGGTCGCAATGCGGTGTCGATCCGACGAGAATCGGATGTTGGAAAACAAGTCCGACCTATTGCGACAACAGGGTGAACGGGCGATCCGCCGAATGGGTGAGGGTATGGGGACTTTAGTGCGGAGCAGTCCCGGTTTGACGACGGTTGGGTAACAGGTCGTCAGGTCGGGCGTCGGGTGTCAGACGTGCGGGGGAACGTGGAAGTCATGAACCGCATCCCGCAGCAGCCCGCGTCCCTCGAAGAACTCGCCCGGCGCCAGCAGAACGTGGTGACGGCCAGTCAGCTCCGCGCCCGCGGCGTGCCCGCCCGCATGGTGAGCGAGCACTGCCGCAGCGGCGGCCCCTGGCAGCGGCTGCTGCCGCGGGTCTACCTGCTGCAGGAGGGCGCGCCGACGCCCGAGCAGCGGATGTGGGCCGCGCTGCTGTACGCGGCGCAGGACGGCCGGGCCGAGGACGGTGCCCGCGAGGGCGCGGTGATCACCGGCGCGGCCGCGCTGGCGCTGTACGGGTTCGTGTCGGTGCCGCGGCTGCCCGCGGTGCTCGGGGTGGAGGTGCTGGTGCCCCGGCAGCGCCGGCTGCGCGACGCCGGGCAGGTGCGGATCCGGCGCACCGGACGGGAGTTGGAGGCCCGCTCGGTGCACGGCCTGGCGGTCGCCCCGGTGGCCCGGGCGGTGGCGGACGCGATCGACGAGTGGGGCGAGCAGGGCGCGTTCGAGTCCGGCCGGATCGGCCCGGGCCTGCTGCGGGCGCTGCTGCGCGAGGCGCTGTCCGGGCGCGGGGGCGGCTGCGCGGCGCGCGAGCTGCTGGCCGAGTTGGCCGAGGCGCGGCTGCTGGAGGCGCCCCGGGTGCGGGCGGCGGTGGACGAGCTGCTGGCGGCCCAGCGGGAGTCCGCGTTCGCCGAACTGACGGTCCTGGCGGCGGAGCTGGGGCTGCCGCTGCCGCTGCCGGGCCCGGAGCTGCGGATGCGCGGGGGCACGTACATCGCGGTGCCGGACCTGTACTGGCCCGAGGCGGCGGTGGCGGTGGAGGTCGACTCCGAGCTGCGCTGCGTCAGCGAGGGCGAGGCGGCCTGGGTGCGCGGCGGCCAGCACCGGATGGAGTACCTGGGCGTGCGGGTGGTGTACGTCTCCTCGTCCCGGCTCGCCGCCGAACGGGAGGCGGTCGGCGGCGAGTTGGCCGAGGCGTACCGGCTCGGCGGGGAGGACGTGGTGGAGCTGCGGGCCACCGCGCGCTGAGCCGGCCCCGCCCGGTGCGGCAGGTCGGACCGACGGGTCGGGCCGACGGGTCCGGTCGGCGGGTCGGGTCGGCGGCCGGTCAGCCGCGGACGATCGGGGTGCCGGTCAACTCGACGCCCGCGGAGCGAAGTTCGTCCAGCGCGGCGGCGGTGGTGGCGGGAGCGACGCCGGCCGTCAGGTCGAGCAGGACGCGGGTGGCGAAGCCCTCGCGGACGGCGTCCAGGGCGGTGGCGCGGACGCAGTGGTCGGTGGCGATGCCGACCACGTCGACGTCGGTGACGCCGCGCTCGTTCAGCCAGTCGGTGAGCGTGCCGCCGTGCTCGTCGAAGCCCTCGAAGCCGCTGTAGGCGGCGGCGTGCGCGCCCTTGGAGAAGACCGCCTCGACCGCGCCGGAGGTCACCGAGGGGGCGAAGTTGGGGTGGAAGCCCACGCCCTCGGTGCCGGCCACGCAGTGCGCGGGCCAGGAGCGGACGAAGTCGGGCCGGGCGGCGAAGTGCGGCCCCGGGTCGATGTGGTGGTCGCGGGTGGCGACGATGTGGGCGTAGCCGGGGGCGGACTCGGCGATCAGGTCGGTGATCGCGGCCGCGACCTCGGCCCCGCCGGCGACGGGAAGGCTGCCGCCCTCGCAGAAGTCGTTCTGCACGTCGACGACGATCAGGGCCCGGTGCATGGGCTGGCTCTTCTCTCGTTGGCTCGCTGGGAGCTGGGGCGCGGTCCAAAGCCGGGGGTCTCGGCCGCGGTGGTGTCGGGGTGGCCCGGGCGGACCCGGACGGTACGGCGGTTGGCACTCTAGGCAGTGCCGGGGCGGGCACGGAAGTACCGGCGGGCAAAGCCGGGGCGAGCCCTCCCGGTCCGGCCCCGGGTTCAGCCGGCGTACCGCTCGGTGGCGATCACCGGCTCGCCGCGGGAGAGCTGGGTGGCCGACAGCGGCAGCGCGGCGAGGGCCCGGCGGTGGCGCTCGCGGGCGGCGTCCAGCGGTTCGCGGCCGACCACCTCGCCGCCGGTGATCAGCGGGACGTGCAGCAGGTGCGGTTCCAACTCGGCGGGGACGGCGCCGGTGCCGACCACCTCGGCCTCGGCGACGCCGTCCCGGTCGGGGCGGCGGGCGGCCCACTTGCGGCCGCCGACGCTGCTCTTGCCGCCGGCCGAGCGCTTGGCGACCGGGACGAGCTCGCCGCCGGGCGTCGACTCGCGGGCGACCAGCTTGTAGACCATCGAGCAGGTCGGGTGGCCGCTGCCGGTGACCAGGCTGGTGCCGACGCCGTAGCCGTCGACCGGGGCGGCGGCCAGCGCGGCGATGGCGTACTCGTCCAGGTCCGAGGTGACGATGATCTTCGTGTCGGTGGCGCCGAGCTCGTCGAGCTGGCGGCGCACGCGGTGGGCCAGCAGGGTGAGGTCGCCGGAGTCGATCCGGACGGCGCCCAGCCGCGGTCCGGCCACCTCGACGGCGGTGCGGACCGCCTCGCCGAGGTCGTAGGTGTCCACCAGCAGGGTGGTGTCGCGGCCCATCGAGTCGATCTGCGCGGTGAAGGCGTCCCGCTCGCTGTCGTGCAGCAGGGTGAAGGCGTGCGCGGCGGTGCCGGTGGTCGGGATGCCGTAGGTGAAGCCGGCCTCCAGGTCCGAGGTGGCGGCGAAGCCGGCCAGGTAGGCGGCCCGGGCGGCGGCGACCGCGGACTGCTCGTGGGCCCGCCGGGCGCCCATCTCGATCACCGGGCGGCCGCCCGCGGCGGCGGTCATCCGGGAGGCGGCGGCGGCGATCGCCGAGTCGTGGTTGAGGATCGACAGGATCACCGTCTCCAGGATCACCGCCTCGGCGAAGCTGCCCTCGACGGTGAGCAGCGGCGAGCCGGGGAAGTACGCCTCGCCCTCGGGGTAGCCGTGCACGCTGCCGCTGAAGCGGTAGTCGGCGAGGAAGCGCAGCGTCGGCTCGTCCACCACCTGCTGGTCGGCCAGCCAGTCGAGCTGCGGCGTGGTGAAGCGGAAGGACTCGACGGCGTCCAGCACCCGGCCGGTGCCGGCCAGCACGCCGTAGCGGCGACCGTCGGGCAGGCGGCGGGTGAAGACCTCGAAGACCGAGCGGCGGTGGGCGGCGCCGCTGCGCAGCGCGGCCTGCAGCATGGTCAGCTCGTAGCGGTCGGTGAGCAGCGCGGAGCTGCGGTGCGCGGTGATGGCGTCCATGGGGATGATGCTACTACCACTTAGCGTCAGAGTGACGATTTCTCTCGCCGGGTCCGCGCCGGGGCACCCTGATTCGCTCCGGAGTCCCTCGGATGGAAGCATGGGACGGGGGAAGCCGAGGTCGACGAGGAGAGACGGACTGTGAGTGTCGCGCCGGTGGAGGTCGAGCGCCCGGAGACGGAGGGGGTTCCGGTCACGGAACCGGACACGCCGTGGGTGACCATCGTCCACAACGACCCGGTCAACCTGATGAGCTACGTCCAGTACGTCTTCCAGAGCTACTTCGGCTATCCGAAGGACAAGGCGCACAAGCTCATGATGGACGTGCACCACAAGGGGCGGGCGGTGGTCTCCAGCGGCACCCGCGAGGAGATGGAGCGCGACGTGCAGGCGATGCACGGCTACGGCCTGTGGGCCACCCTGCAGCACGACTGACGGACCGTCACCCACCATCCACGAGGGACTGATTCCACACACATGGCCGGTTTGTTCGAGAGCGCGGGCCACGGCGGCGCGGCGATCGCGCTGGACGAGTTCGAGGTGTCCATCCTGCGCTCGCTGGAAGTGCAGATGCTGGAGCTGATCGGGCCGCCGCCCGGCGGGGAGAGCGACGACCCGCTGGCCGCGCTGTTCGCCGAGGGCCCGAGCGAGGCCCCCGGCGACCCGGCGCTGCTGCGGCTGTTCCCCGACGCGTACGGCGGCCCGGGCGCGCCCGAGGACCCGCGGACCGCCGAGCGCTCCGCCGAGTTCCGCCGCTACACCGAGCTGGACCTGCGGGCCCGCAAGCGTGAGGACGCGCTGGCGGTGGTCCGGGCGCTGGACGGGCTGGGCGGCGCGGGCGGGGTGCTGGAGGCGAAGCCGGCCGACCTCCCGCACTGGCTGGGCGCCCTGAACGACCTGCGGCTGGCCCTGGGCGCCCGGTTGGAGGTCACCGAGGAGGACGAGGAGGGCCTGTACCGGCTGCCCGACTCCGACCCGCGCAAGCCGCTGGTGATCGCCTACCTGTGGCTGGGCGCGCTGCAGGAGAGCCTGCTGGAGGCGATGGCGGGCTGAGCCCCGGCCGCCCGGCCCGACTTTCGCTCATATTGTCCGATTGCTCAGGTAACGCTCAGATGTGAGGCCTTCCGGAGCTTTCGCGTGGTTCACTGCTGCCTCCCCGGGAAGACGGGGCCCGCCGGCCGACCGGTCGGCGCGGACCTGGAGGCGAGGCGGACGGATGGCGCAGCAGGCGATGGACGGGGCGACCGGCACCGCCCCCGACGAGGAGGGCTACCAGCGCGGGCTGGGCGGCCGGCAGATCCAGATGATCGCGATCGGCGGTGCGATCGGCACCGGCCTGTTCCTGGGCGCCGGCACCGCCATCTCCAAGGCCGGCCCCAGCCTGATCCTCAGCTACGCGGTGGCCGGCGTGGTGATCTTCGTGATCATGCGGGCGCTCGGCGAACTGCTCACCTACCGCCCGGTGGCGGGCAGCTTCGCCGAGTACGCCCGGGAGTTCCTCGGCCCGTTCGCCGGCTTCGTCACCGGCTGGACGTACTGGCTGTTCTGGGTGGTCACCGGCATGGCCGAGACCACCGCCGCCGCCGTCTACGTCCGCTTCTGGGAGCCCGGCATCCCGCAGTGGACCACCGCGCTGGCCTTCCTGCTGGTGCTGTACGCCGCCAACCTGATCTCGGTGAAGCTGTTCGGCGAGATCGAGTTCTGGTTCTCCATGGTGAAGGTCACCGCCATCCTCGGGATGATCCTGATCGGCATCGGCGTGCTCACCCTGGGCTTCTCGGACGCCGGCGACACCGCCTCGATCACCAACCTGTGGCAGGACGGCGGATTCTTCCCCAAGGGCATCGGCGCCACCGTGATGACGCTGCAGATCGTCATGTTCGCCTACCTCGGCGTGGAACTGGTCGGCGTCACCGCGGGCGAGAGCGAGAACCCGGAGAAGACCCTGCCGCGGGCCATCAACACCCTGCCGGTGCGGATCGCGCTGTTCTACATCGGCGCCCTGGTGGTCATCCTGTCGCTGGTGCCGTGGACCGAGTTCCAGCCCGGCGTCAGCCCGTTCGTCGCCGCGTTCGGGAAGGTCGGCATCCCGGCGGCCGCCGGGATCATCAACTTCGTGGTGCTCACCGCCGCGCTCTCCTCCTGCAACTCCGGGATGTACTCCACCGGTCGGATGCTGCGCGACCTGGCCCTGCGCCGGCAGGCCCCCGGCCGGCTCACCCGGCTCAACGCCCGCCGCACCCCGGCCGCCGCGATCACCGTCTCCTGCCTGCTGATGGGCGCCGGCGTGGTGCTCAACTACTGCGTCCCGGAACGGGCGTTCCAGTACATCACCTCGATCGCCACCGTCTGCGGCCTGTGGACCTGGGGCGTCATCCTGGCCAGCCAGATCCGCTACCGCGCCGCCTGGAGGGCCGGCCGACTGCCCGCCCCCACCTTCCGCGCCCCCGGCGGCAACTGGAGCCGCTGGCTGTCGCTGGCCTTCCTCGCCCTGGTCGCCGTCCTGATCGCGCTCGACCCGGACGCCCGGATCTCGCTGTACGTCTTCCCCGGCTGGGCGCTGTGCCTGGCCGTCGGCTACGAGGTGCTGCGCCGCCGCGACCCGGCCGCCGTGCACGCCGACCCGGACTCCCACCTCCACGCGGGGGACGGCAACTGACGGGCCCCAGGCGGAGCGGTGACGGGCCGGCCGCCGCCCGCCGGGCGGCGGCCGGCCCCTCGCTATCCTGGCCGCATGCTGACCATCACCCGAGAACTGCGCGACCGGATCGTCGCCCACGCCCGCGCCGACCACCCGGACGAGGCGTGCGGCGTGATCGCCGGACCGGCCGGCACCGGGCGCCCCGAGCGGTTCATCCCGATGCTCAACGCGGCCCGCTCGCCCACCTTCTACGAGTTCGACTCCGGCGACCTGCTGAAGCTCTACCGCGAGATGGACGACCTCGACGAGGAGCCGGTGGTGATCTACCACTCGCACACCGCCACCGAGGCGTACCCGTCCCGCACCGACGTGAGCTACGCCTCCGAGCCGTTCGCGCACTACGTGCTGGTGTCCACCGCCGACGGCACCGGCGAGGAGGACCCCTACCAGTTCCGCTCGTTCCGCATCGTGGACGGCGTGATCACGGAGGAAGACGTGGAGGTGGTCGAGGCGTACGCCGCCTGACCCCCGCCCGCCCGGCGACGGGCCGACCCGCACCGCGCCCAGCGCGGCGGATCGGCCCGTTTTCTCATGCCTCGGAACGCCACCGCCCGGATGTCGAGACAAGCATGTCAAAGCGGGGCCGGGAATCTATACGATGAGTCCATGCGTTCCGTCGATGTGAGCAATCAGGCCCCAGGCACCCGCCTCGTGGCGCGCCTGCACGTCGACCTGTGCCGGCTCGCCAGCGCGATCTGTCCCGGCACCGCCGCGCGCTGACCGACGACCGGCGGAGCCGACCGGCCGGTCGGACCGCCCGCCCCGCCGCCGGGGCCCTCCCCCCGCCGTGCCCCGCCCGGCCCGGCAACCCGAACTCACTCCACAGGAGCGCAGCCATGGCCATCGAGGTCCGCATCCCGACCATCCTCCGCACCTACACCGACGGCGCCAAGGCCGTCGACGGCAACGGCGCAAACCTCGGGGAGCTCTTCACCGACCTCGACTCCCGCCACCCCGGCATCGCCGCCCGGCTGCTGGACGGCGGCGAACTGCGCCGCTTCGTCAACGTCTACCTGAACGACGAGGACGTCCGCTTCCTGGACGGCATCGCCACCGCCGTCACCGACGGCGACAGCGTCACCATCCTCCCGGCCGTGGCCGGCGGTATGAAGTAATGCGCTACGACAGCCCGATCGAGGCCATCGGCAACACGCCGCTGGTGCGGCTGCCGCGGCTCTCGGCCGGCGTACCCGGGAACGAGGACGGCCGGGTCACGCTCTGGGCCAAGCTGGAGGACCGCAACCCGACCGGCTCGATCAAGGACCGCCCGGCGCTGCGCATGATCGAGCGCGCCGAGGCGGAGGGCCGGCTCACCCCCGGCTGCACCGTCCTGGAACCCACCAGCGGCAACACCGGCATCTCGCTCGCCATGGCGGCCAAGCTCAAGGGCTACCGGATGGTCTGCGTGATGCCGGAGAACACCAGCGAGGAGCGCCGCGAGCTGCTCCGGATGTGGGGCGCGGAGATCATCTCCTCGCCCGCCGCCGGCGGCTCCAACACCGCGGTGCGGATCGCCAAGGAGATCGCCGCCGAGCACCCCGACTGGGTGATGCTCTACCAGTACGGCAACCCGGACAACGCCGGCGCGCACTACGCCACCACCGGCCCGGAGATCCTCGCCGACCTGCCCACCATCACCCACTTCGTGGCGGGCCTGGGCACCACCGGCACCCTGATGGGCATCGGCCGGTACCTGCGCGAGAAGGTCCCGGGGGTGCAGATCGTCGCCGCCGAGCCCCGCTACGACGACCTGGTCTACGGCCTGCGCAACCTCGACGAGGGCTTCGTCCCCGAGCTCTACGACGCCGAGGTGCTCACCACCCGCTTCTCGGTCGGCTCGGCCGACGCGGTCACCCGCACCCGCGAACTGCTCCAGCAGGAGGGCATCTTCGCGGGCGTCTCCACCGGCGCGGTGGCGCACGCGGCGATCGGCGTGGCCCGCAAGGCCGCCAAGGCCGGCGAGCGGGCGGACGTGGTGTTCGTGGTCGCCGACGGCGGCTGGAAGTACCTGTCCACCGGCATCTACACCGCCGAGACCACCGAGGCGGCGGTCGAGGCGCTGCAGGGCCAGCTCTGGGCCTGATCGGCCGGATCCGGGCCTGATCATCCGACGGCGCGACCACGGCGCGGCACCCCTTCCCGGGTGCCGCGCCGTCCGCTCGTCCGATCATCGGCCCACTGTGACACCGCAGCATTTGTCCGTTCCGGGTGACCGCTTCGTCACGGAACGGCCACCGCGCCGGTCACGCCCCGGCCGTCGCCGCCCGCCCCGCCACGCTGGCGGCGCACCACTGGTTCGCCGTCACCCGGAGGTGGGCGCCATGCCCGGCCGAGAGCTCTGGTCCTACGTCGAGATCGGCCTGCACATCCGCGTGCAGACCGAGACCGTGCGCAACTACCGGCGGCACGGGCTGCTGCCCGAACCCGACCTGGTCGACGCCGCCGGCCACCCCCGCTGGTACCCGGAGACCATCCGGGCCTGGGCGCTGGCCCGCCCCGGGCGCCGTTCGTAGCGCGTTCGAACGCCTCCGCCCCGTCCTGGTGATTCCGCCCACAGCCCGGCACGGGAGAGGGGGCAAAGTGCCGCCCGGCCCTTACCCTCGACAGTCAAAGCACCGACGGAGTCGAAGAACCCCGCCCCGCCCCACCGGCGGCGCGGACGGCCGCGGACGATGGCCCGACGGGGCGGGAAGGGCTCGGCATGAAACTGACCGTGGTGGGGTGCTCGGGGAGCTTCCCGTCCGTGGACTCCCCGTGCTCCAGCTACCTGGTGGAGCACGACGGCTACCGCCTGGTCCTCGACCTCGGCAACGGCGCGCTCGGCGCGCTGCAGAAGTACACCGGCCTGTACGACGTGGACGCCGTCCTGCTCAGCCACCTGCACGCCGACCACTGCGTCGACCTGTGCGCGTACTGGGTGGCCCGCAACTACCGGGTCGAGGGCTGCCCCGAACCGCTGCCCGTGCACGGACCGAGCGGCACCGCCGAGCGCCTGGCCCGGGCCTACGACATGCCGGAGAAGCCGGGCATGACCGAGGTGTTCGACTTCCGCGACCTCACCGGCGGCGCCCGGCTCGCGCTCGGCCCGTTCACCGTCACCGCCGCCCGGGTCAACCACCTGGACTGCGAGGCGTACGGCTTCCGGATCGAGGCCGGCGGCCGCAGCCTGGTCTACTCCGGGGACACCGGCATCTGCCCCGACCTGGTCGAACTCGCCCGGGGGACCGACCTGTTCCTGTGCGAGGCGGCCTACACGGACGGCAAGGAGACCTTCGACTCCATCCACCTCAACGGCACCCAGGCCGGCGAGCACGCCGCCGCGGCTGCCGCCGCCCGACTGGTGCTCACCCACATCCCCCCGTGGACCGACGCCGAGCGCAACCGCCGGGACGCCGCCGCGGTCTTCCCCGGGCCGGTCGAACTGGCCCGGGCCGGAGCCGTCTACGAGCTCTGAACCGGCGTCAGCCAGTGCCGGTAGCGCTCGTCCGCGCCGCTCACCGCGGCCCGGTACGCCTCGCCCAGGCGCTTGGTCAACTCGCCGTCCACCGACGGTAGTTCGCGGTTGTCCAGGGAGGCCACCGGCACCACCCCGGCCGCCGTCCCGGAGACGAACACCTCGTCCGCCGCGTACAGGTCCGAGCGCAGCAGGTTCTCCACCCGCACCTCGACGCCCATGTCCCGGGCCAGCGTCAGCAGGGTGTCCTGGGTGATGCCCTCCAGGGCGCCCGCGCTGCTGGGGGGAGTGCGCAGCACCCCGTCGCGGACCGTGAAGACGTTCTCCGAACTGCACTCGCTGACCGTGCCGTCCGGAGCCAGCAGCAGGGCCTCGTCGAAGCCCGCGTCGCTCGCCTCCCGCCGGGCCAGGGCCGAGTTGAGGTACGGGCCGGTGGCCTTCGCCGCCGGGGGGACGGAGTTGGGGTCGGTGCGCCGCCAACTGCTGGTCATCAGCCGCAGCCCGCGCTCCGCCTCCAGGTAGGCCGGCCACTCCCAGGAGGCGATCGACACGCTGGTGGGGGAGTGCCGCATGTCCAGCCCCATCGAGCCGTAGCCCAGGAACGCCAGGTGCCTCAGGTAGCACGAGCGGTGGCCGTTCGCCGCCACCAGGGCGAGCGTCGCCTCAGCCAACTCGTGGCGTTTGTAGGGGAGTTCGATCCGCAGCATGCGCGCGCTGCGCTCCAGCCGGGCCAGGTGCTCGTCCAGCCGGAACACCGCGGGGCCGTCGGCCGTCTCGAACGCCCGGGTGCCCTCCAGCACTCCGGTGCCGTAGTGCAGCGCGTGCGTCAGCACGTGGACGCGGGCCTCCTGCCAGGGCACCAGCGCGCCGTCGAACCAGATCACGGAAGACTCGGGAATCGCCATGGCGACCATCCTGGAGACCCCCGCCCGCCGGGCGAAGGCCCCCGGCCGCGCCGGATCAGGCCATGACCGCCACCGGAGCACCCGTCTCGAATGCTGAAAACCGCCCTGCTCCTCCCCGGCGGCGGCCCTAGGCTTCCGCAGGGTGGAGACCAGCACCGCCCTGTACGCCCGCCTGCTCGCCGACCCCGGCCTGCCGCTGGACTCACTGCGCGACGAACTCGGCTTCGGAGAAGGTGAGTTCGAGCAGGCGATGGACGAACTGCGCGGCCTCGGACTGCTCCGGGGAACATCGGCGACCACCAGCGGGGTGGCCGCCGTCTCGATCGACACCGCGGTGCGGCAGCTGCTCGCCGACTCCGACCGCCGCTTCACCGAACTGCTCGGCGAGGCCCGCCGCACCCGGGACCGGGTCGAGCGGCTGCACGCCCACTACCTGCCGCTGCAGACCGGCACCGCCCACGAGCTGGTCCGCGGCGCCGACCGGGTCGCCGCGCTGCTGGAGGACGCCGCCCGGGCCGCCCGCACCGAGGCGCTGTCGCTGCGGCCCGGCCAGGACCAGTCCGAGAACGGCCTGGCCGAGAAGCTCGCCCGCGAGCGGATCGCCCTGGCCCACCGGGTCACCCTGCGCACCATCTACCCCGCCGCCGCCCTGCACCAGGGCGCCGTCCTCGCCCACGTCCAGGCGCTGACCGCGGCCGGCGCGCACATCCGGGTCGCGCACACCCTGCCGCTGTGGCTGATCGTGGTCGACGCGGGCCTGGCCGTGCTGCCCGCGCCCGGGGAGCCGCCGGGCAGCGCCGCGGTGGTGGTCCGCGACCCGGCCGTGGTCGGCGTGGTCCGCGAGCTCTTCGAGCACTTCTGGGCGGCCAGCTGGATCCCGCCGGAGCTGCTCGGCCGCACCACCCCCGACGACCGCCACCGCGAGGTGCTGCGGCTGCTCGCGGCCGGGCTCACCGACCAGGCGATCGGCCGCAAGCTGGAGATCTCCGACCGCACGGTGCGCCGCCTGGTCGCCGACCTGACCGCGGCGCTGGGCGCCCAGTCGCGCTTCCAGGCGGGCGTGCACGCGGCCCGGCTGGGCTGGATCTAGCGGGCCCCGGGCTACCCGTCCTCGAAGCCGTCGTCGTCCTCGCGGCCCGGCGTCTTGAGGTCGAAGCGCAGGATGACGAACCGGAAGAGCGCGTAGTAGACCACCGCGAAGCACAGCCCGATCGGGATGACCAGCCACGGCTCGGTGGCCAGGTTCCAGTTCAGCACGTAGTCGATGACGCCCGCGGAGAAGGTGAAGCCGTGGTGCACGCCCAGCGCCCAGGTGACCGCCATGGACAGGCCGGTGAGCACGGCGTGCAGGACGTACAGCACGGGGGCGATGAACAGGAAGGCGAACTCGATCGGCTCGGTGATGCCGGTGACGAAGGAGGTCAGGGCCAGCGAGAACATCATGCCCAGGACGGCCCGGCGGCGTTCCGGGCGGGCGCAGTGGGCGATCGCCAGGGCGGCGGCGGGCAGGCCGAACATCATGATCGGGAAGAAGCCGGACATGAACTGGCCGGCGGCGAGGTCGTGCTGGAAGAACCGGGTCTGGTCGCCGTGGAACTCCTGGGTGCCCACCGTGTACGTGCCGGCCTGCTGCCAGAAGAAGGTGTTGGCGAACTGGTGCAGGCCGAACGGCAGCAGGGCCCGGTTGATCAGTCCGAAGACGCCGGAGCCGAGCGCGCCCAGCCCGATCGCCCAGGTGCTGAAGCGGTCCACGAGGCCGCCGATCGGGCCCCAGCACAGGCCGAAGAGGACGCCCAGCGCGGTGCCGACGAACGCCATCACGATCGGGACCAGCCGGCGCCCGTTGAAGAAGCCCAGCCAGTCGACCAGCCGGGCGCGGTGCAGCCGCTGCCACAGCACCGCGGAGAGCAGGCCGACCACCACGCCGCCGAGCACGCCCGGGTCCTGGTAGGTGGCCTCGACGTCCCGGCCGGGCAGCACCTGGTAGCCGGTCTTCGGGAAGGCGGTGAGCACCTGGTGGTAGGTGAGGAAGCCGACCAGGGCGGCGAGCGCCGTGGAGCCGTCGGCCTTCCTGGCGTAGCCGATGGCGATGCCCACGCAGAACAGCAGCGGCATCCAGTCGAAGACGGCGTGGCCGGAGGCGGAGAAGACCTCGGCGACCCTGGTCCAGCCCAGGCCCTGGTCGCCGAAGACGTCCTCCTTGCCGAGCCGCAGCAGGATGCCGGCGGCGGGCAGCACGGCGATCGGGAGCTGGAGGCTGCGGCCGATCTTCTGGAGGGCCGCGAAGACCCGGGAGCGCAGCTCCCGTCCACCGGGTGCCGACGCCGGCCGGGAGTTCTGCGCGGTCGTACTCATATGCGGTGGTTCCTCACGGCAGCGCGATTCTGGTCTAGACCACTTAAGGTCTCGTTCAGCTTTCTAGCACGGGCCGAACGGGCTCCGGAACCCTCTTAAGGTTCGCGGGGGACAAGCGCTGCGGAATCGAAACCTTGGCCGGGTTGACGCCGGATCAATTGACCTGGAGGTAACTCCTTCTGGTTCGTCGGGCAACAAAGAAGTGCGCCCCCGGCGGGAATTCCTCCCGCCGCGGGCGCGCTGTGCGGCGCCGGGGCCGCTGACCTGGGGTCAGGCCTTGGTCACGTCCTCGACCTCGTCGTCGTCCTCGCGACCCGGGGTCTTGAGGTTGAACTTGACGATGACGAACCGGAAGACCACGTAGTAGACCGCCGCGAAGCACAGGCCGATCGGGATGATCAGCCACGGTTTCGTGGCCAGGTTCCAGTTGAGCAGGTAGTCGATCAATCCGGCCGAGAAGCTGAAGCCGTCGTGGACGCCGAGCCCCCAGGTGACCGCCATCGAGACACCGGTGAGCACCGCGTGGATGGCGTACAGCAGCGGGGCCACGTAGGCGAAGGAGTACTCGATCGGCTCGGTGACGCCGGTGACGAAGGAGGTCAGCGCGACCGAGAACATCAGGCCGTAGATCTCCTTGCGCCGGTGCGGCTTGGCGCAGGCGGCGATGGCCATCGCGGCGGCGGGCAGCGCGAACATCATGATCGGGAAGAAGCCGGAGAGGAACTGGCCGGCCGAGGGGTCGCCCGCCAGGAAGCGGCCGATGTCACCGGTGCCGGACTTGCCGGTCTCCGGGTTGGTGTAGCTGCCGAACTGGAACCAGACGAAGGTGTTCAGCAACTGGTGCATGCCGATCAGCAGCAGGGCGCGGTTGGCCACGCCGAAGATGCCGGAGCCGACCGCGCCCAGGTCGGAGAGCCACTTGGAGAAGTCCTCCAGCCCGTTGCCGATCGGCTGCCAGATCCACACCATCAGCGAGCCGAACAGCAGGCCGACCAGGGCGGTGATCATCGGGACCAGGCGGCGGCCGTTGAAGAAGCCCAGCCAGTCGACCAGCTTGACCCGGTGGTAGCGCACCCACAGCCAGGCCGAGAAGAGGCCCATCAGGATGCCGCCGAGCACGCCGGGGTTCTGGTAGGCGGCCTCCACCACGGTCTTGTCCGTGTAGTTCACGCAGATCGAGGCGTCCAGCGTCGAGCCGGCCGGGCAGTCCTTCGGGAACGCGCGCAGGACGGTGTAGTAGACCAGGAAGCCGGCCACCGCGGCGAGCGCGGTCGAGCCGTCCGCCTTCTTGGCCATGCCGATCGCCACGCCGATGCAGAACAGCAGCGGCAGGCCGAGCGCGGGGTTGAGCAGCGCGCCGCCGGCGGCGCCGATCGCCGCGGCGACCTTGTCCCAGCCGAGGCCGTTCTTGCCGAAGATGTCCTCCTGGCCGAGCCGGGTCAGCAGGCCGGCGGCGGGCAGGACGGCGACCGGGAGCTGGAGGCTGCGGCCCATCTTCTGCAGGCCGCCGTAGAAGGTGTGCCACCACGTGGACTGGTGTGCCGTGGCGCCTGGTGAACTCATCGTCGGCCCTCCGCTGCCGTTCCCGTCCCCCTGGGGGGTCCATCCGTGCGTGGGGCCAGGAACACCGGCGGACCGCCCCGCGTTGTCCCGAGTACACCTACGATTGGTGTAGACCATTTTCGAGGCAGCGGCGGTCCGCGGGTTCGAGAGCCCGATGATCGCCATCCTGCGACGGCCCCCGAGGCGGCCGCGCGCGGAGATAGCCCGAAAGTGAACTAACGTGGCATATCGGCAGGAATCGGGTGATGCTGGTCGCGCCGTCGGAAGGCGCGGCAGACTGATCCCGGGTCACCTCCGGCCGGCACCACCGCACACGCAGTACGGCATCCGGCGACCGACCGCCGAAGCGCCGAGACAGAGGGAGAAAGACCATGGCCAGCAAGGCTGAAAAGATCGTCGCCGGTCTCGGCGGAATCGAGAACATCGACGAGGTCGAGGGCTGCATCACCCGGCTGCGCACCGAGGTCCACGACGCCTCCAAGGTCAACGAGGCGGCGCTCAAGGCGGCCGGCGCCCACGGCGTGGTGAAGATGGGCACGGCCATCCAGGTCGTCATCGGCACCGACGCCGACCCGATCGCCGCCGAGATCGAGGACATGATGTGAGCTGAGGCCCGCCGGCCCGCTCCACCCGCACGGCCCGCCGCCGGGGACCACCGGCCGGCGGGCCGCCGTGCGTGCGCCCCCGCCGGGCCCCGCACCCGGACCCGATACGCTCGGGGGCATGTCTCGCATCGACGGCCGCACCCCCGACCAGCTCCGCCCCGTCACCATCGAACGGAACTGGAGCAAGCACGCCGAAGGCTCCGTCCTGGTCTCCTACGGCGACACCAAGGTGCTGTGCACCGCCAGCGTCACCGAGGGCGTCCCGCGCTGGCGCAAGGGCAGCGGCGAGGGCTGGGTCACCGCCGAGTACGCCATGCTGCCCCGGGCCACCAACACCCGCGGCGACCGCGAGTCCGTCCGCGGCAAGATCGGCGGCCGCACCCACGAGATCAGCCGGCTGATCGGCCGCTCGCTGCGCGCCGTGGTCGACCACCGGGCGCTCGCCGAGAACACCATCGTGCTCGACTGCGACGTCCTGCAGGCCGACGGCGGCACCCGCACCGCGGCGATCACCGGCGCGTACGTGGCCCTGGTCGACGCGGTCTCCTGGGCGCGCGGGAAGAAGCTGCTGCGGGCCAAGGGCCAGCCGATCACCGGCGGCGTCAGCGCGGTCAGCGTCGGCATCATCGACGGCGTCCCGATGCTCGACCTCCAGTACGAGGAGGACGTCCGGGCCGAGACCGACATGAACATCGTCTGCACCTCCGACGGCCGCTTCGTCGAGGTCCAGGGCACCGCCGAGGGCGCCCCGTTCGACCGGGAGCTGCTCAACCAGCTGCTCGACCTGGGCAGTCTGGGCTGCGCCGAGCTGGACGGGATCCAGCGCAAGGCCCTGGAACTCTAGGAACCGCGGTGGGCTGAACGGCCGTCAGGAAGGGTGGGCGGGTCCGGGAGTGCTGTACAGGCACGCGGGCCGAGCCTTAACGTTCGGGGTGAGCCCGCACACCCTCCTGGAGGACTCGCCGATGCAGCAGCCGCTGAGCATCAACCGCACCACCGCGCTCGCCGTCGCCGCGCTGGTCCTGGTCCTGCCGTTGAGCGCGGTCAGCTGCTCGGCCGCGGAGAAGGCGCTCAGCTGCGCCAACACCGCGGTGCAGGTCACCACGCACGTCGCCCAGCTCGGTGAGGCGTTCAACAACGCCGACCAGGACCCGGCCGCCGCCGGGCAGGCGCTGCAGAACCTCAAGGGCGACATGGACAAGCTCGGCCGCAACTCCAGCGACGCCGACCTGTCCAACGCGATCGGCGACCTGCAGACCCAGATCGACAGCGTGCAGAAGGCCGTCGACAACAACCAGACGCCCGACCTCGCGCCGCTGGGCAGCGCCGCGGCGCGGGTCAGCAAGGTGTGCACCGGCTGATCCCCGGGCGCGCACTAGGCTGGGCCCATGACCAAGCGACTCGTTCTCGCCACCCGCAACCAGCACAAGGTCGCCGAGCTGCGCGACATCCTCGGCGCGGCCGGACTGGACGTCGAACTGGTCGGCGCGGACGCCTTCCCCGAGGTGCCGGACGTGCCGGAGACCGGGGTCACCTTCGCCGAGAACGCGCTGCTCAAGGCGCACGCGCTGGCGAAGGCGACCGGGCTGCCGGCCGTCGCCGACGACTCCGGGCTGTGCGTGGACGTGCTGGGCGGGGCGCCCGGGATCTTCTCCGCGCGGTGGGCCGGGCGGCACGGCGACGACCGGGCCAACCTGGACCTGCTGCTGGCCCAGCTCGGTGACATCGCCCCGGAGCACCGGGCCGCCTCCTTCGCCTGCGCCGCCGCGCTCGCCCTGCCGGACGGCACCGAGCGGGTGGTCGAGGGCCGGCTGCACGGCACCCTGCGCACCGAGCCGGCCGGGACGAACGGCTTCGGGTACGACCCGGTCCTGCAGCCGCTCGGCGAGAGCCGCACGTGCGCCGAGCTGAGCGCCGAGGAGAAGAACGCGATCAGCCACCGCGGGCAGGCCTTCCGCTCGCTGGCGCCGGTGGTCGCCGAACTGCTCGGCTGAGGAGGCCCGCACGCGACAAGAGGCCCGCCCCGGCTCCCCGGGGCGGGCCTCTTCGCGCGTGAACGCCGGTGCGGCCTGAGGGACTCGAACCCTCACGAGATCTCTCTCACGGGCACCTAAAACCCGGGCGTCTGCCAATTCCGCCAAGACCGCCGATACCTGACTTCCGCCATGCTACTGGCCCGTCGCGCGGGCGTGCACCACCCTTTCGGGCGGCCGTCCGGGGTGTCCCGGCTTGTTCAAGAATTGGTACAGACCTATTGACCGGTGTGGTCCAGACCACGTACGTTCGCGCCGATCCGCGGAAATCCGGGCCCCGGGCGGTGCGCAACGACCGGGCCCAGGCACGTCTTCCTCCCCCACGGCGTCCGGCCCCCCACCCCGGGCGCGAGCATTGGAGCGACCCATGCCCGAACGCGCCACAGCCGCGCGCTCCGCCGCCCGATCCGGGCGGCGTCCGATGAAAGCCGGCACCGCGCTGGCGACCGCGACCGCACTGGTGGCCGGCGCCGCCGGGCTGGTCACCGTGATCGGCGGCTCCTCCTCGGCCGCCACCGTCAACCTGCTCGCCAACGGCGACTTCGAGAGCGGCACGCCGTCCGGCTGGAACTGCTCGGCCGGCCTCGGCTCGATCACCTCCACCGCCCCGCACGGCGGCGCCAAGGCGCTGCAGGCGGCGGCCTCCGCGTCGGACACCGCCCAGTGCTCGCAGACCGTCGCGGTCAGCCCGAACACCACGTACAGCCTGAGCGGCTGGCTGAAGGGCAACTACACCTACCTGGGCGTCACCGGGACGGGCACCACCGACACCAACTCCTGGGGCTCCAGCGCCGACTGGGCCAACCGCAGCACCACCTTCACCACCGGCGCCTCGACCACCTCGGTGACGGTCTACACCCACGGCTGGTACGGCCAGGGCACCTACTACGCGGACGACCTGGTGCTGACCGGCCCCGGCGGGTCGGGCTCCACCAGCCCCTCGGCGAGCGGCGGTTCGAGCGCGAGCGCGAGCGCGTCGGCGTCGGCCAGTGCGAGCGCCTCGGCGAGCACGTCGCCGTCCGCCTCGCGCAGCGCCTCGCCGTCGGCCTCGGCCTCGGCCTCGCAGAGCGGGACGCCGGGCGGGGACGGGGTGGTGACCACGCCGACCGGGCTGACCGCGAGCGTGTCGGGCACCTCGGTGACGCTGAAGTGGAACCCCTCCACCGACAACGCGCAGAACGGCAACAGCGCGGTCTACCGGATCTTCACCGGCGGCACCACGAACCAGACCGCGACCTCGATGGGCACCTCGGTGACCGTCTCCTCGCTGCTGCCGAACACCCCGTACTCCTTCACCGTGCAGGGCTACGACAAGGACGGCCACAGCAGCGGGTTCACCGCGCCGGTGTCCGTCACCACCGGGGCGGCCCCGAGCGGCCCGCTGAAGTCGGCGTACTTCGCGCAGTGGGGCATCTACGGGAACAAGTACTACCCGTCGACGATGGCCGCCACCGGCGCGGCCGGCGGGCTGAACACGATGACCTACGCGTTCGCCAACATCAACCCGTCCACGCTGAGCTGCTTCGAGACCATCAAGGCCGCGGACACCAACGACAACAACCCGAGCGCCGGCGACGGCGCGGGCGACGCGTTCGCGGACTACCAGAAGGGCTACACCGCGGACATCGCGGTGGACGGCACCACCGACGCCTGGACCCAGCCGCTGAAGGGCAACTTCAACCAGCTGCGCGAGCTCAAGGCGAAGTACCCGAACCTGAAGATCACCATGTCGCTGGGCGGCTGGACGTACTCCAAGTACTTCTCGGACGCGGCGGCCACCGACGCCTCGCGCAAGAAGCTGGTCTCCTCCTGCGTCGACATGTTCATCAAGGGCAACCTGCCGTCGATCCAGGGCGACGCCACCGGCGGCACCGCCGCGGCGATGGGCGTCTTCGACGGCATCGACATCGACTGGGAGTACCCGGCCTCGGCGGGCGGCCACACCGGCAACCACTACTCGGCCTCCGACACCGCCGACTTCACCGCGCTGCTGGCCGAGTTCCGCAACCAGCTGGACGCGTACGGGCAGACCGTCGGCAAGAAGTACCTGCTGACCGCGGCCCTGCCGTCCGGCCAGGACAAGATCGCGCTGCTGCAGACCGACCAGATCGGCACGTACCTGGACTACGGCAACGTGATGTCCTACGACATGCACGGCGCCTGGGACGCGACCGGCCCGACCAACCTGCAGGACCCGCTGTACGACAGCCCGAACGACCCGAGCAACCCGGTCGCCCCGGGCACCCAGAAGTACACCGTGGACAACGCGGTCAACGCCTACCTGAACGGCGCCCCGGCGTACGGCATCAAGGGCGGCTTCCCGGCGAAGAAGCTGGTGCTGGGCGTGCCGTTCTACATGCGCGGGTGGACCGGCGTGCCGGCCGGCCCGAACCACGGCCTGTACCAGAGCGCGACCGGCCCGGCGGCGGCGCAGGGCACCAGCCAGACCGCCGGCGTGGCGTTCTGGAAGGAGCTGGCGGCGGCCGGCAAGACCACCGGTTCCGCGGTGCACTGGGACCCGGTCACGCAGAGCTCGTGGATCTACGACGGCGCCAGCCTGTGGACCGGTGACACCCCGCAGGCGATCGCGGCGCGCGGCGCGTACGCCACCTCCAGGGGCCTCGGCGGGGTCTTCGCCTACTCGCTGGAGGCGGACGACCCGTCCGGCACGCTGGTCAACGCGATGACCGGGAGCATGAAGTAGCGTCAGTTCCCCCCGGCGGGGGCCGGATCGTCCGGGTGCGGACGGTCCGGCCCTTCATATCAAGTTGGTACAGACCTGTTGACGCGGGTGGTCCAGACCTTTTAGGTTCGGCGGAACTTCCCCCACAGGTGCGCGGCTTCCCACGGTCGTGCGCACGACACTCCCTCCAGGAGGACCGAGTGTTGATCCGAAACAAGGCGGAGCAGCGCCCCACCGCTGCGGGCCGCCACCTCAAGGGCCGCAAGGTGGCGTTCGCCGCCACCGCGGCCGCCGGCCTGGCGGGCCTGCTGATGGGCACGCTCGGCGTGGCCCCGTCCGCCGCCGCCGTCGACAACCAGGCGTGCCGCCCCGACGGCATGTACACCACGCCCGGCGTCGACGTCCCGTACTGCAACGTCTACGACACCAGCGGCCGCGAGCAGATGGGCGCCGACCACCAGCGCCGCGTCATCGGCTACTTCACCAGCTGGCGCACCGGCAAGGACGGCACGCCCGCCTACCTGGTGAACAACATCCCCTGGGACAAGGTCACCCACCTCAACTACGCGTTCGCGCACGTCGCCTCGGACAACACGCTGTCCGTGGGCACCGACGGCCCGAACAACGCCTCCACCGGGATGACCTTCCCGGGCGTGGCGGGCGCGGAGATGGACCCGGCGTACTCGTACAAGGGCCACTTCAACCTGCTCAGCAAGTTCAAGAAGCAGTACCCGAACGTCAAGACCATGGTCTCGGTGGGCGGTTGGGCCGAGACCGGCGGCTACTTCGACGACTCGGGCAAGCGGGTCAACTCCGGCGGCTTCTACTCGATGACCACCAACGCGGACGGGTCGGTCAACCAGGCCGGCATCAACACCTTCGCGGACTCGGCCGTCGCCTTCATCAAGAAGTACGGCTTCAACGGCGTCGACCTCGACTACGAGTACCCGACCTCGATGAAGGACGCGGGCAACCCGCTCGACTACACCACCAGCAACGCCAAGCGCGCCTCCCTGATGAAGGGCTACGCCGTGCTGATGAAGACCATGCGCGAGAAGCTCGACCGGGCCTCCGCCGCCGACGGCAAGTACTACCTGCTGTCGGTCGCCGCCCCGTCCTCGGGCTACCTGCTGCGCGGCATGGAGACCTTCCAGGTCACCCAGTACCTGGACTACGTCAACATCATGTCGTACGACCTGCACGGCGCCTGGAACAAGTACGTCGGCCCGAACGCCGCGCTGTACGACGACGGCAAGGACGCCGAGCTGGCGGCCGCCAACGTGTACGGCACCTCGCAGTACGGCGGCATCGGCTACCTGAACACCGACTGGGCCGTGCACTACTTCCGCGGCGCGATGCCGGCCGGCCGGATCAACCTCGGCGTGCCGTACTACACCCGCGGCTTCCAGAACGTCCAGGGTGGCACCAACGGCCTGTGGGGCACCTCCTCCACCACCAACTGCCCGGCCGGCTCCGGCCTGACCACCTGTGGTGACGGCGCCGTCGGCATCGACAACATCTGGCACGACCTGGACGACAACGGCAAGGAGTCGCCCGCCGGCTCCAACCCGATGTGGCACGCCAAGAACCTGGAAGCGGGCGTCGTCCCGGACTACCTGTCCAAGTACGGCGTGACCGACACCGCGCTCAAGGGCACCTACAGCCGCAACTACAGCTCGTCGCTGGTCGCGCCGTGGCTGTGGAACGCGGACAAGAAGGTCTTCCTGTCGACCGAGGACGACCAGTCGATCGGCGCCAAGGCCGACTACGTGGTCAACCAGGGCGTCGGCGGCGCGATGATCTGGGAGCTGGCCGGCGACTACAAGTGGGACGCCACCGCCAACGGCGGCAAGGGCGAGTACGTCCAGGGCAACACCATGACCTCGCTGCTGTACGACAAGTTCAAGTCGGCCTCGTCGTACGGCGCGACCCGCTCCACCGTCGCGCTGCCGCAGCAGACCCTGCCGATCGACGTGTCCTTCACCGACTTCGCGCTGGGCGACAACAACTACCCGATCAACCCGAAGATCCACATCGTCAACAACTCGACCACCACCCTGCCGGGCGGCACCGAGTTCCAGTTCGACTACTCGGTCTCCGCGCCCGGCAACGCCGCCGACCAGTCCGGCTTCGGCTCCAAGGTGATCCGGGCCGACCACACCGGCAGCAACGTCGGCGGTCTGAAGGGCACCTACAACCGGGTCTCGCTGAAGCTGCCGACCTGGCAGACGCTGGCGCCCGGCGCCTCGGTGGACGTCGCGTTCGTCTACTACCTGCCGGTCTCCACCCCCGCCAACTGGACCGTGAACGTCGGCGGCACGCTGTACGGCATCACCGGCGACTTCACCCGCGGCGCCACCGCGGGCACCTCCTCGCCGTCCCCGTCGGCCTCCGCCTCGGCCTCGCAGTCGGCCTCGCCGTCCGCGTCGGCCAGCGCCTCGGCCTCCCCCTCCCGGTCGGCGTCCCCGTCGGCCTCGGCCTCCGCCTCGCAGTCGGCCTCGCCGTCCGCGTCGGTCACCGCCGGGACGTGCTCGGGCGCTCCGAGCTGGAGCGCGGGCACCACCTACGCCGCCGTCACCAAGGTGTCGTGGAAGGGCCACTACTACCAGAACAAGTGGTGGACTGCGGGCGAGGACCCCTCGCTGAGCGGCGCCTGGGGCGTCTGGACGGACCTCGGGGCCTGCTGAGCCCGACCCCGGGCCCATGAACGGCGGTGGCGGTCGACCCGGTCGGGGGGTCGGCCGCCACCGCTCCTTCGCGTCCGCCGCCTACTGGCCGACCTTCAGGTCCTTGAGCAGCTTGGCGACGTGGCCGGTGGCCCGGACGTTGTAGAGCGCCCGCTCGACCTCGCCCCGCTCGTCCACCACGACGGTCGAGCGGATCACGCCCTGGTAGGTGCGGCCGTAGTTCACCTTCTCGCCGTACGCGCCGTACGCCTCCAGCACCTCGTGCGCCGGGTCGGACAGCAGCGTCACCTTCAGGTCCTCCGCCTCGCGGAACCTGCCGAGCTTCTCCGGCTTGTCCGGCGAGATGCCGATCACGTCGTAGCCGGCGCCCGCGAACACCTCGAGGTTGTCGGTGAAGTCGCAGGCCTGCTTGGTGCAGCCGGGGGTGAGCGCCGCCGGGTAGAAGTAGACGATCACCTTGCGGCCCAGGTGGTCGGCCAGCGACACCTCCTTGCCGTCGGCGTCGGGCAGGGTGAAGGCGGGGGCGGTGTCGCCCGCCTGCAGGCGCTCGCTCACTGTGCTCGGTTCTCCTCTGGAGCTGGGACGGGGGGTGGTGCTGCGGGCCAACCTACCCCCGTCGGCGGGTGGCGCTGCGCGCGTGCGGCGGCGAGCTGACAGACTGTCGGTGGAGAAGAAGTACCTAGCGGTAACAGAGATGGGGTGGCCCCAGTGGCAGCGAGCGGCAAGGACACGTCGGCACCGCGTACGACGGCCCAGATCGAGGCGGACATCGCCGGGGCGAGGGACCGGCTCGCCGTGACCCTCGACGAGCTCGCCATGCGCGTCCACCCGGCGACCGTCGCCGCGCAGACCAAGGCCAAGGTCCGCGCCACCGTCGAGCGGAAGGCCGGGCAGGCGTACGTCGCCGCGAGCGGCGCCGTCGAGCAGGTCAGGTCGAAGTTCGTGGACGAGGAGGGGCGGCTGCGGACCGAGCGGGTGGTGCCGGCCGCGCTGGTCGGCGTCGGCGTGGTGCTGCTGGTCGCCTCGGCGCGGCGGCGGCGCAAGGGCTGACGGCACGTCGCGGCGGGGCCCCGGGCAGGCGCCCGGGGCCCCGCCGCCGCGTTCCGGTCCGGTACGGTCGGGGCGTGAGTGAGAACGACACCCAGAACACGGCCGCAGCCGGCGAGGACGCCCCGCACGGGCGGCACGACCGGCTCGGGGAGAAGCTGCCGATCCGGATGCTGCACGACCGGGTGCTGGTGAGGACCGAGACCGGCGAGGGCGAGCGGCGCTCCACCGGCGGCATCCTGATCCCGGCCACCGCCGAGCTGTCGCGGCGCTGCGCCTGGGCCGAGGCGGTGGCCGTCGGCCAGAGCGTGCGGTCCGTGGAGCCGGGCGACCGGGTGCTGTACGACCCGGAGGACAAACTGGAGGTCGAGGTCCGCGGCGCGACGTACGTGCTGCTGCGCGAGCGCGACCTGCACGCGGTGGCGGCCGGGCGGTTCGGCGACCTGGAGGGGTCGACCGGGCTCTACCTGTAGGGCCGGCCGGGAGGCCGTCCGTGGCGGGATCGTGCCGCGGGCGCCATCCGCCGCGGTAAATGAGGTGCGCCCGGCCCGGGGGCGGGCGTAGTTTTGTGGGCCGTTCAGGTGCGGGTGAATATCGACAAGGAGACACATCGATGGGTGGGGTCTACTTATCGGTCGCCCGGGGAGCGTTCCGGCGGTACTCGACGTACCGGGCGGCCACGCTGGCGGGGACGGTCACCAACACCGTGTTCGGGGTGATCCTGGCGTCCACCATGCTCGCCCTGTGGCGGGCCAGGCCGGGGCTCGGCGGCTACGACGCCGCGCAGGCGGTCACCTACATCTGGATCAGCCAGGGGCTGCTGGTGACCGTCGCGGTGTGGGGCGGCGGGTTCCAGGACGACCTGCAGGCGCGCTTCCGCAGCGGCGACATCGCCGTCGACCTGTACCGGCCGGTGGACTTCCAGGGCTGGTGGCTGGCCACCGACCTCGGCCGGGCCGGCTACCAGCTGCTGACCAGGGGCGCGCTGCCGATGCTGGCGGGCGCCGCGCTGTTCGACCTGGTGCTGCCCGCCGACCCGCTGGTGTGGGCCGAGTTCCTGCTCTCGGTGGCGCTGGCGGTGGTGGTCAGCTTCGGGCTGCGCTTCCTGGCCACGCTGACCGGCTTCTGGCTGCACGAGTCCGAGGGGGTGCGGGCCGCGATGACGGTGGTGTCGATGTTCTTCTCCGGGATGCTCCTGCCGCTGGCCCTCTTCCCCGGCCTGCTGGGCGACCTGGCCCGGGTGCTGCCGTTCTCGGCGATGGTGCAGCTGCCCACCGACGTGCTGCTGCGGCGGCGCACCGGCACCGGCCTGCTGGCCCTGTACGGGTTCCAGCTCGCCTGGGGCGCCGCCCTGCTGGCGATCGGCCGGGCCGGGCAGGCGCTGGCCGTGCGCAGGGTGGTGGTCCAGGGTGGCTGAGCACCCGGGCACGGTGGCGCGGGCGGGCTGGGCGGTGCGCTCGTGGTGGCTGATCACCGGGATGTGGGTCCGTTCCACGATGGCCTACCGGGCCTCGTTCGCGATCAGCCTGGCCGCGAACACGCTGATCACCTTCCTGGACTTCGCGGTGCTGCTGCTGATGTTCTCCCACACCAGGCAGCTGGCCGGCTGGACGCTCGCCGAGACCGGCTTCCTGTACGGCACCTCCTCGGTCGCGCTCGGCGCGGCCAACGTCCTGGTCGGGTCGGTGGGCGGGCTGGGGGAGCGGGTGCGCTCCGGCAGCCTGGACACCATGCTGATCCGGCCCGCCCCCGCGCTGGCCCAGCTCGCCGCCGAACGCTTCTCGCTGCGGCGCCTGGGCCGGCTGGTGCAGGCCTTCGCGGTGCTCGGCTGGTCGCTCACCGCGCTCGACGTGCACTGGAGCTGGGACCGGGTGCTGATGGTGCCCGTGCTGCTGCTGTGCGGCACCGTCATCTTCTGCGCGCTGTTCGTCGGCTGCTCCTGCGTGCAGTTCTGGTGGGGCGACGCCGCCGAACTGCAGAACGCCGTCACCTACGGCGGCGCCACCGTCCTGCAGTACCCGCCCACGGTGTTCGCCAGGGAACTCGTCGCCGGCACCGTCTTCGGCGTCCCGCTGGCGTTCGTCAACTGGCTGCCCGCGCTGCACGTCCTGGGCCGGTCCGACCCGCTCGGGCTGCCCGTCGCCTTCCGGTTCGCCTCGCCGCTGGCCGCCGCGCTGTGCGTGCTGGCGGCCGGGCTCGCCTGGCGGGCCGGGCTGCGCGCCTACCGCTCCACCGGAAGCTGAGGGAAGGGGAACCATGGCCGTGATCGAGGTCGAGGACGTCCGGCGGAGCTTCACCGTCCGCACCAGGGACGGCCGCTGGCGCCGCGAGAAGCGCGAGGTGCGGGCCGTCGACGGGCTGACCTTCGCCGTCGAGGAGGGCGAGTGCGTCGGCTACATCGGGCCCAACGGCGCCGGGAAGTCCACCACCGTCAAGATGCTCACCGGCATCCTGGTGCCCAGCGGCGGACGGCTGCGGGTGGCCGGCGTCGACCCGGCCGCCCGCCGGGCCGAACTCGCCCGCCGGATCGGCGTGGTGTTCGGCCAGCGCACCACCCTCTGGTGGGACCTGCCGCTGCGCGACAGCTACGAACTGGCCCGGCGGATCTACCGGATCCCCGACGCCAGGTACCGGGCCAACCTCGACCGCTGCGTCGAACTCCTCGGCCTGGGAGAGCTGTTGGACACCCCCGTGCGGCAGCTCTCGCTCGGCCAGCGGATGCGCGGCGACCTGGCCGCCGCCCTGCTGCACGACCCCAGCGTGCTGTACCTGGACGAGCCCACCATCGGGCTCGACACCGTCAGCAAGGCGAAGGTCCGCGGGTTCCTGCGCGAGACCAACCGGGAGCGGCGCACCACCGTGCTGCTCACCACCCACGACCTCACCGACATCGAGCAGCTGTGCGGCCGGGTGATGGTGATCGACCACGGCCGGCTCGTCCTGGACGGCCCGCTGGAGCGGCTGCACGAGATCGGCGGCAGCGAACGCACCCTGGTGGTCGACCTCGCCGAGCCGCACCCGCCGATCGACCTGCCCGGCGTCCGGGTGGTCCGCACCGAGGGCCCCCGCCAGTGGCTGGCCTTCCCCGCCCGGCAGAGCGCCGCGCCGATCGTCGCCGCCGTCGCCGAGCGCCACCCCCTGGTCGACCTGTCGGTGCGCGAACCGGCGATCGAGGACGTCATCGCCCGGATCTACGCCGGGAGCGCCGCCGTGCCCGCGCCCTGACCCCTTCCGTCACTCGTTCGGGTGGGGGAAGTGACCAGTCGGCCGGTACGGGAGTTGACAGCTCGTGACCGAGCAAGGACCGGACGTCAGCGTGGTGATCGCCGTCCACGACACGATGCCCTACCTCACCGCCTGCCTGGACTCGCTGGTGGGCCAGAGCATCGGGCCGCGGCGGATGGAAGTCGTCGCCGTCGACGACGGCTCCAGCGACGGCAGCACCGAGGAGCTCGCCCGCTACGCCGCCGCCCACCCCGGGCTGTTCCGCACCGTGCGGCAGCCCGCGTCCGGCGGCCCCGCCAAGCCCACCAACCGCGGCACCGAACTCGCCCGCGGCCGCTACCTGCTGTACCTCGGGGCCGACGACTGGCTCGGCCCCGAGGCGCTGGAACGGATGGTCGACGCCGCCGACCGCTGGGAGTCCGACGTGCTGATCCCCAAACAGGTCGGCGAACACGGCCGGGTCGTCCCGCAGGGCATCTTCGACCGCACCGCCGAGCACGTCGGCTTCACCGACTCCGCGCTCGCCTGGGCCCTCGGCGACACCAAGCTGTTCCGCCGCGACCTGGTCACCCGCCACGGGCTGCGCCGCCGCGAGGACCTGGTCATCCACTCCGACCAGCCGTTCACCCTCGGCGCGCTGCTGCACGCCCGCAAGGTCTCCGTCCTCGCCGACTACGACTACTACCACCTGGTGCTGCGCCAGGACCGCTCCAACGTCACCCACCGGGCCGGGCCGATGGACCGGCTGCGCGGCTTCACCGCCGCCCACGAGGTGCTCGACCGCTCCACCCTGCCCGGACCGGCCCGGGACGCCGTCCGCGCCCGCTACTTCAGCTGGGACGTCCCGCAGCTGCTCCAGGCCCCCTTCCTCGCCGAACCGCCCGCCATGCAGCGGCGGATCGTCCAGGAGATCGGCCGGTTCACCGAACGGCACTGCTCGCCCGCCGTGTTCCGCACCCTGCCCGTCCCCGCCCGGCTGCGCCTCGCCCTCGCCCGGCGCGGCGAACTGCACGCCCTGTGCGACCTGATCGCCTGGGAGCAGGACCACGGCGAGGCCGCCCCCGTCCGCCGCGGCTCCCGGCTCTACACCGACTACCCGGCCTTCCGCGACCGGCGGCTCGGCCTGCCCGACGCGCTGTTCGAGCTCGGCCGGGCCCCCGGACCGGACGGCTGGCGCCGCCTCGTCCCCGCGCCGCTGCGCCGCGCCCGGTGGGCCGTCAAACGCGCGCTGCACCGCGCCCGGCGCCACGGCCTGGCCGCCGCCCTGCGGGGAGCCGCCCGGTGAACGGCTCGCCGCGGGCGCTGGACGTCTGCGTGGTGGGCCTCGGCAAGATCGGCCTGCCGCTGGCCGTCCAGTACGCCGGCAAGGGCCACCGGGTCACCGGCGCCGACATCGCCCCCGGCGTGGTCGCCGCCGTCAACGCCGGCCGGCCGCCCTTCCCGCGCGAGGCCCACCTCGCCGAACGGCTCGCCGGGGCGGTCGCCGCCGGCCGGCTGCGCGCCACCACCGACACGGCCGTCGCGACCGCCGGCGCCGACGCCGTGGTGATCGTCGTCCCGCTGGTCACCGACCCCGACGGCAGCCCCGACTTCGCCCTGCTGGACGCCGCCACCGACGCCGTCGCCGCCGGACTGCGCCCCGACACCCTGGTCAGCTACGAGACCACCCTGCCGGTGGGCACCGTGCGCGGCCGCTTCGCCCGGCGGCTGGAGGCCGGCTCGAACCTGGCCGCCGGCCGGGACTTCGCGCTGGTGTTCAGCCCCGAACGCGTCCGCACCGGGCGGGTCTTCGCCGACCTGCGGCGCTACCCCAAGCTGGTCGGCGGCATCGACGAGGACTCCACCCGGCGCGGCGCCGAGTTCTACCGGGCGGTGCTCGACTTCGACCCGCGCCCCGACCTGCCGCGCGGCAACGGCGTGTGGGAGCTGTCCAGCGCGGAGGCCGCCGAGTTCGCCAAGCTCGCCGAGACCACCTACCGGGACGTCAACATCGCGCTGGTCAACCAGTTCGCCCGGTACGCGGACCGGGTCGGCGTCGACCTCGCCGAGGTCATCGACGCCTGCAACTCGCAGCCCTACAGCCACCTGCACCGCCCCGGCATCGCGGTCGGCGGCCACTGCATCCCGGTCTACCCCCGGCTGTACCTGTGGAACGACCCGGGCGCCACCGTGGTCCGCACCGCCCGCGAGGCCAACGAGCAGGTCCCGGCGTACGCGGTCGGGCTGCTGGAGGGCGCGCTCGGCCCGCTGACCGGCGTCGCGGTGACGGTGCTCGGCGCCTCCTACCGGGGCGGGGTCAAGGAGACCGCGTACTCCGGGGTGTTCCCGCTGGTCGCGGCGCTGCGCGCGGCCGGGGCCGAGGTCGGCGTCAGCGACCCGCTGTACCCGCCGGAGGAGTTGGCCGCGCTCGGCCTGCCGCCCGACGAGGGCAAGCCCGCCGCCGCGCTGGTCGTCCAGGCCGACCACCCCGAGTACCGGGACCTGGGCGCGGTCGACTTCCCCGGGGTCCGGGTGCTGCTCGACGGCCGCCGGGTCACCGACCCCGCCCGCTGGGCGGGCGTGCGGCGGATCGTGCTGGGCGGAGGAGGCTGAGGCCGGCGCCGATCCGACGGTCGGATTAGCGGGGCGGCGGCCGTTTCGCCGGGCCGGTGTGCCACGCTGGCGGGGTGAGCGTGGACGATACTGCCCCCGGAGTCAGGTTCACCGCCGCCGACGAGGAGAAGCGGCGCGGTGTGCGGCGGATGAAGACCATCGCGACCGGCCTCCTCGGCCTGGCCACACTGGTGTTCGCCCTCGCCACTTGGGCGGAGGCGGCCGGTGCCGGCGCCTGGGCCGGGTACGTGGCGGCCGCCGCCGAGGCCGGCATGGTCGGCGCGCTCGCCGACTGGTTCGCCGTCACCGCGCTGTTCCGCCGCCCGTTCGGGCTGCCGATCCCGCACACCGCGATCATCCCGACCAAGAAGGACGCCTTCGGCCGCTCGCTCGGCGACTTCGTCGGCGACAACTTCCTGTCCGCGCCGGTGGTCCGGGCCCGGCTCGGCCGGATCGGCGTGGCCCGGCGGCTCGGCGAGTGGCTCTCCGCGCCCGGCAGCGCCGAACGCGTCACCCGCGAGGCCGCCGCCGCGCTGCGCGGCCTGCTCGCGGTGCTCCGGGACGAGGACGTGCAGGCGGTGGTCGCCGAGGCGGTCACCCGGCGGGCCGCCGCCACCTCGGTCGCCGAACCCGCCGGGCGGCTGCTCGGGAAGATCGTCGCCGACGGCGGGCACCGGGGCCTGGTCGACCTGGTCGCGGTGCGCGGCCACGACTGGCTGGTCGAGCACCACGGCGAGGTGGTCGCCCGGGTCACCGCCAAGACCCCCGGCTGGACGCCCAAGTTCCTCGACCAGCAGGTCGGCGAGCGCGTCTACAAGGAACTGCTGCGCTTCGTCACCGACGTCCGCGACGATCCCGTGCACCCCGCGCGCGGCGCGCTCGACAACTTCCTCGCCGACTTCGCCCACGAGCTCCAGCACGACCCCGCCACCATCGACCGGGTCGAACGCGCCAAGGCCGACCTGCTGGCCCGCCCCGAGGTGCAGGAGCTGATCGCCTCCTCCTGGGCGGCCGTCCGCACCCTGGTGCTCAACGCCGCCGAGGACGAGGACAGCGAACTGCGCCGCCGCCTCACCGGGGCGCTGCACGCCCTCGGCCGGCGGCTCGCCACCGACGGCAGGCTCCAGGCGAAGGCCGACGGCTGGCTGCTGGACGCCGCCGAGTACGTGGTCTCCACCTACCGGGAGGAGATCACCTCGCTGATCTCCGACACCGTGGCCGGCTGGGACGCCGCCGACGCCTCCCGCAAGATCGAGGCCAACGTGGGCCGCGACCTGCAGTTCATCCGGATCAACGGCACCGTGGTGGGTGCGCTGGCGGGCCTGCTCATCCACACCGTCAGCACGGCGCTGGGCGGCTGACGGGGCGTCGCCCGGGGGTGCGTGTCCGACCGCTCGGGCCCTGGGCCGGGGCGGGCGACCGACCGGTACCCGTGCGGAAGACCGTCCTGCGGGCCGCGGCGCCGGGGGCGGCCGCGCCGGTGCGGACGGCGTGCAACGACGACGGGTCGTCCGACCCGGGGCTCTCCGGCCCGTCCCCGCCGAGGCGGGCGGGGACGCGGCGGCGCAGGCCACCACCGACAAGCCGGGCCGGGTCCGCGGGTTAGCATGCGTGGTCTGTCCGGGTCCGGGTGAAGTAGACGGGAGCGTGCCGTGGCCGAGGGTGTCCAGGGGATCGAGGCGTTCATCGCCGCCATGCCGAAGGCGGAGCTGCACGTGCACCACGTGGGCTCGGCCTCGCCGCGGGTGGTGGCCGAGCTGGCGGCCCGGCACGCCGGGCACAGCAGGGTGCCGGCCGACCCGCAGGCGCTCGCCGAGTACTTCACCTTCACCGACTTCGCGCACTTCATCGAGGTGTACCTGAGCGTCGTCGACCTGATCCGGGACGCCGAGGACGTCCGCGCGCTGACCTACGGCGTCGCGCAGGACATGGCCCGGCAGAACATCCGGTACGCCGAGCTGACCGTCACCCCGTACTCGTCGGTCAGCCGGGGCATCCCCGACGTCGCCTTCATGGAGGCGATCGAGGACGCCCGGCTGTCCGCCGAGAAGGACCTCGGCGTCGTGCTGCGCTGGTGCTTCGACATCCCCGGCGAGGCCGGCCTGGCCTCCGCCGAGGAGACCGCCCGGCTCGCCCTCGACCTGGCCCCCGAGGGGCTGGTCTCGTTCGGGCTCGGCGGCCCCGAGATCGGCGTGCCGCGCCCCCAGTTCAAGCCGTACTTCGACCGGGCCCGGGCGGCCGGCCTGCACAGCGTGCCGCACGCGGGCGAGTCGACCGGCCCCGAGACGGTGTGGGACGCGATCCGGGTGCTCGGCGCCGAGCGGATCGGGCACGGCACCCAGTCGGTGAAGGACCCGGCGCTGGTCGACTACCTGGGCGAGCACCGGATCCCGCTGGAGGTCTGCCCGACGTCCAACCTGGCGACCCGGGTGGTCGAGCGGATCGAGGACCACCCGGTGCGGCAGATGGTCGACGCCGGGCTGCTGGTCACGATCAACAGCGACGACCCGCCGATGTTCGGCACCGACCTGAACACCGAGTACGCGGTCGCCGCGAAGCTGCTCGGCCTGGACGAGGCGGGCGTCGCGGCGCTGGCCCGGGGCGCCGTCGAGGCGTCCTTCCTGGACGCGGCGGGCAAGCGCCGGCTGACCGGCGAGATCGACGCCCACTTGGCGGCCTGGCCCACCGCCTGAGCACCCGCGGCCCCGGGCCGGCCCCGGGTCGGCCCCGGGTCGGCCCGGGGCCGCGCTCAGGACGGGCCGGGGCCCGGGCCGGGCTCAGGGCAGGCGGACCACGGAGGCCGTCGCGGCGGAGGCCCGGGCGGCCTCCAGGACGGCGAGCGTGGCGACCGCGTCGCGCGGGTCGACGGGCGGCGGGGTGCGGTCGGCGAGCGAGGCGGCGATGCCCGCGTAGTACGCCGGGTAGTCGCCCGGGTCGGTGGCGACCGGCTCGGCGTCGCCGTCGCTGCCCAGCAGGCCGTACGCGGCCGGGTCGTCGGCGCCCCAGCCCTCCGGCCCGCCCGGGCGGCGGCCGGCCCGCAGCGCGTCCTCCTGCGGGTCCATGCCGAACTTGACGTAGCCGGCGCTGTCGCCGAGCACCCGCAGGCGGGGCCCGGCGAGCGGGGCGATCGCGCTGGTCCACAGCTGGGAGCGGACGCCGCCGGTGTGGGTCAGGGCGAGGAAGGCGTCGTCGTCGACCACCGCGCCGTCGCGGCGCACGTCGATCTCCGCGTACACCGTCTCGACCGGGCCGAACAGGGTCAGCGCCTGGTCGACCAGGTGACTGCCCAGGTCGTACAGGGTGCCGCCGACCTCGGCCGGGTCGGCGAGCTCGCGCCAGCCCGGCTTGGGCTTGGGGCGGAAGCGCTCGAAGCGGGACTCGAAGCGGTGCACCCGGCCCAGCCGGCCCTCCTCGACCAGGCGGCGGGCGGTCAGGAAGTCGCCGTCCCAGCGGCGGTTCTGGAACACCGACAGCAGCAGGCCGGACTTCTCGGCGAACTCGCACAGGTCGCGGGCCTCGGCGCTGGTCGCGGCGAGCGGCTTGTCGACCACGGTGGCCAGGCCCGCCAGCAGGGCGGTGCGGGCGAGCGGGACGTGGGTGCGGTTGGGGGAGGCGATCACCACCAGGTCGAACCGGTCGGCGTCCTCGAACAGCTGCTCGGGGGTGTCGAGGGCGCGGGCGCCGGGGTGGTCGCGGTGCAACTGGGCGCGGCGGTCGGGGTTGGCGGTGACCACCGCGTCCAGCTGGAGTCCGGGGGTGGTGGCGATCAGCGGGGCGTGGAAGGCGGAACCTGCCAGGCCGTAGCCGATCAGGCCGACGCGGAACGGGGCGGAGGGCGTGCTGCTCATACCTCAACTCAACCATCCCCGCCTCCCGGAGCGACGGAGGCCACCCGGTCAGCCGCTCCCCGTCAGCACCGGCCGCCGTCCCCGGGGCGGCGCCGGCCCGGCACCGCCAGGGCCGCGCCGGTCAGCAGCAGCACCGAACCCAGCGACAGCAGCACGCCGTTGACGGCCGCGTCCCCGCCGGTCCGGGCGAGCTGCTCGGGGGAGGGCGACGGCGAGGGGGAGGGCGGGCCGGGCGGGGACGGAGCGCCGGCGCCGGTATCGGGGGAGGCGCCGGCGCCGGGGGAGGCGCCGGGAGCGGCGGGGGCGCTCGCGGACGGGCCGTGCGCGGCGGCGGGCAGCGCGGCCGGACCACCGAGCAGGGCGGCGGCGGCCAGCAGGCCCAGGGCGGTGCGGGTGGTGCGGCGGACGGAGGCCATCGAGGGCTCCCTTGCGTCGTGCGGAGAGGGTGTGCCCGGGACGCTAGCCAGTCGGAGCAGCACATCTGACGGTACGTCAGAGTAGTTACGGGGGGCTTAAGGCGGTGTTGAGACGGATCGGGAGCGCGGGCGCCGGGCGGCGGTCACCCGCCGTCCGCGAACAGGACGGTGGCGGCGCGGTGGGTGTCGGTGTACTCGCGGACGGCGGCGATCAGGCCGTCCCGGACGGTGAAGACGCCCAGGTTGCGGTTCTCGTAGAGCCGGCCGTGCACGGTGGTGCAGCGCGAGGTCCATTCGGCGACCACCCGGTCGCCCTCGGCGACCGGGGTGCCGACGAGTTCGACCTCGACGGCGGTGCCGGGGGCGACCAGGCCGCCGATCGAACCGAGGAAGTCCTCGACGACCGCCTCGCGGCCGCGCCACTCGCCGCTCAGCGGCAGGTCGCCCGGGTAGATCCAGACGGCGTCCTCGGTGAAGGCGTCGCGGACGGCGTCCGCGTCGCCGCGGGCCACCGCGGCCACGTAGTCGGCGACGACGGTGCGGGGGTCGGTGCTCATGGTGGATCTCCTTCTGCGGGTGGTCAGGCGATGGTCAGGACGGTGTTGCCGCGGACCCGGCGGCCGCGCAGGGCGGCGATCGCGTCGGCGGTGCGGTGCCAGTCGTCGGCCAGGCCGATTTCGGGGTGCAGCCGGCCCTCGGCGGTCAGCCGGACCAGGGTGCGCAGGTCCGGGCCGTCCGGGTGGTCGACGTCCGCGTAGCTGAAGTGCTCGATCACCGCCGAGACCGGGCCGTTCAGCAGGGCGAAGAAGTCCAGCCGGACCGGCTCGCGGGAAGCCTGGCCGAACCAGAGCAGCCGGCCGCGCGGGGCCAGCAGCGCCAGCGCCCGGGGCAGTTCGGCGCCGCCGGTGGACTCCAGCACCAGGTCGTACGGGCCGCGCGCGCCGGCCACCTCGTGCACCACCTCGGCGGCGCCCAGCTCCCGCAGCCGTTCCCCGCGTTCGGCGTTGGCGGTGACGGCCGTCAGCCGCGCCCCGGCGGCCGCGGCCAGCTCGGTCAGGTAGTGCCCCACGCCGCCGGACGCCCCGGTCAGCAGCAGCCGCCGACCGGTCACCGCGCCCGCCGCGCGCAGCAGCCGCAGCGCGGTCAGGCCCGCCAGCGGCAGCGCGGCGGCCGTCGGCGCGTCCAGCCGCTCGGGCAGCACCGCCAGCGCGTCCGTGCGCACCGCCGCGTACTCCGCCCAGCCCGCGCCCGGCGGGTGCCCCACCACCCGCTGCCCGACCGCCGGGCCGCTGCCGTCCGCGGCGGCCTGCACGACCAGCCCGGCGACGTCCTTGCCCGGCCGCCAGCGCGGCGGTGGATCCTCCAGCAGGAAGGTCTCGCCCCGGTTCACCGAGAACGCGTCGACCTTCACCAGCACCTCGTCGGGGCGCGGCTCGGGCTGCGGGACTTCGGCGAACTCGACCGTGCCGCCGGCCGGAACCAGTGCCTTCATCGGTGACTCCCCTGCTCGTACGGGCCGTTCGGTGACGACCCCAGTCAACGGCCCGGGCCCGGGGAGGGTCCAACAACCGGAACGGCCCCACGACAACCGGCGGTTGTCGGTGATGATGGGGCGATGGACGACCCCGACCCGCGACAGCTGCGAGCCTTCGTCGCCGTCGCCGAGCAGCGCCACTTCGGGCGCGCCGCCGAGCAGTTGGCGATCAGCCAGCAGGCCGCCTCCAAGCGGATCGCCGCCCTGGAGCGGGAGTTGGGCGTCCGGCTGCTCGAACGCGGCCCCGCCGCCGTACGACTCACCGACGCCGGACGCCGGTTGCTCGGCCCCGCGCGGGCCGCGCTGGCCGCCGGGCAGGCTGCCGTCGCCGCCGTCCGGCAGCGGGCCGAACCCGCCCGGCTGGACGTCTGGGGCCACCTGTACGAGCCGCTGCGCACCGTGCGCGAAGTGCTCGCCGTCGCCACCGGACCGACCGTCGAGGTCGGCCCCGCCCGGGACTTCGGGGCGGTCGCCGGCGCACTGGCCCGGGGTGAGATCGCCGCCGGGTTCGGCCGCCACCAGCCGGGTGCCGAACGGGAGTCGGCGCACCGACTGGTCCGGCTGGAACCCGTCGACGTGGTGCTGCCGGCCGCCCACCCGCTGGCCCGCGCCGACCGGCTGCGCCCCGCCGACCTGGCCGCGCTGCGGCTGGTGCTGCCCGCCGACCCGGCCCGGCTGGACTTCCTGGCCCGGTTCGGCGAACGCTTCGGCGTCCCGCTGCTGCCCGGCGAGGCCAACCTCGGCCTGGCCCACCTGCTGGAGCGGGTCCGCGACCTCCCCGACGGCTGCACCCTGCTGCCCGCCGAACTCCCGCTAGCCGCCCCGCCCGGCCTGGCCGTCCGCCCGCTGGTCGACCCCGTCCCGCTGTACGCCTGGTCCCTGGTCTGGCACCGCGAACGCCCGCACCCCGCCGTCCCCGCCCTGCTGCGCGCCTTCGCCGAGCGCGGCCGCGACCGCCGCTGGCTGGAGTACCGCCCCGACCGCGACTGGCTGCCCGGCGCCGACGCCCGCGACCTGGCGTGACCCGCACGCCGGAGGGCCCCGGCGCGGTGCGCGCCGGGGCCCTCCGGGGCGGTGTCAGACCAGCTCGACCAGGTCGGCGATCGAGTTGACCACCTGGGTCGGCCGGTACGGGAAGCGGTCGACCTCGGCGGCCTGGGTCAGGCCGGTCAGCACCAGGAAGGTCGACATGCCGGCCTCCATCCCGGAGACGATGTCGGTGTCCATCCGGTCGCCGATCATCGCGCTGTTCTCCGAGTGCGCGCCGATCGCGTTCAGGCCCGCCCGCATCATCAGCGGGTTCGGCTTGCCGACGAAGTACGGATCCACCCCGGTCGCCTTGGTGATCAGCGCGGCCACCGCGCCGGTCGCGGGCAGCGCGCCCTCGGCGGACGGGCCGGTCTCGTCCGGGTTGGTGGCGATGAACCGGGCGCCGTCGTTGATCAGCCGGACGGCCTTGGTCATCGCCTCGAAGGAGTACGTCCGGGTCTCGCCCAGCACCACGAAGTCCGGCGCGGTGTCGGTCAGCACGTAGCCGACGTCGTGCATCGCGGTGGTCAGACCGGCCTCGCCGATCACGTACGCGGTGCCGCCCGGGCGCTGGTCGTACAGGAACTTCGCGGTGGCCAGCGCGGACGTCCAGATGTGCTCGGCGGGCACGTCCAGGCCCATCCGGGCCAGGCGGGCGTGCAGGTCGCGCTGGGTGTAGATCGAGTTGTTGGTGAGCACGAGGAAGGGCTTCCCGGACTCACGCAGCCGCTTGATGAAGGCATCGGCCCCGGGGATCGGCACGCCCTCGTGGATGAGGACTCCGTCCATGTCGGTCAGCCAGGTCTCGATGGGCTTGCGGTCTGCCACGTGGGTGTCTCCTTGGTCTTGCACAGGTCGAACGATCTTCGTGATCGCTCCGACCGGACACCGCTGGCCGGTCGGGCGCCACAGGCTGCCCCAACGCCGATCAGCCTAGTCGTCCCGGCCGGTCGGACACAGGGGCGTCCGCACCGGCGGCCCCGGGACGCGCGGACGGCGGGGCGGGGGCTCTCCGCGCACGCGCCGTCAACTGCCGCCGACCGCGCGGCCGGGGCCGACGCGGTGTGTCGGCGCGACTGTGTAGCGTTCACCGCAGCGGGTCCGGGACGGGCCCGCCCGACGTACGAGTGAGAGCGGCCGCCGCGCGGTGCGGCCGGTGGGAGGTACAACGTGACGGAGCTGGCCGAGGCGTCCACGGGCGGCGTGCCGGAACTGCCCGCGTCCTGGCAGGGGGTGCTGGCCGAGGAGACCGGCAAGCCCTACTACGCGCAGCTGGCCGGGTTCCTGGCCGCCGAGCGGGCCGAGCACGAGGTGTTCCCGCCCGCCGGGCAGGAGTTCTCGGCGCTGGAGGCGACGCCGTACCAGGACGTCAAGGTGCTGATCCTCGGCCAGGACCCGTACCACGACAACGGCCAGGCGCACGGCATGAGCTTCTCCGTGCTGCCGGGCGTCAGGATCCCGCCGTCGCTGCGCAACATCTACAAGGAGCTGCACACCGACCTGGGCCTGACCGTCCCGGACAACGGGTACCTGATGCCGTGGGCCGAGCAGGGCGTGCTGCTGCTCAACGCGGTGCTCACGGTGCGGGCGCACGAGGCCAACTCGCACAAGAACAAGGGCTGGGAGAAGTTCACCGACGCGGTGATCAAGGCGGTGAGCGCCCGCGAGGAGCCCTGCGTGTTCGTGCTGTGGGGCGGCTACGCGAAGAAGAAGCTCCCGCTGATCGACACCGAGCGGCACGTGGTCGTCCAGGGCGCGCACCCCTCGCCGCTGTCCGCGAAGCTGTTCTTCGGCAGCAAGCCGTTCTCGCAGATCAACGAGGCGCTGGAGGGCTTCGGCCAGAAGCCGGTCGACTGGCAGATCCCGAACCTGGAGAAGTAGCCCGCAGCACCGCGAAGGGGGCCCGCCGTCGTCGGCGGGCCCCCTTCCGCACGCCCGGGGGCTCCCCCCTATGGCAGGCGGCCCCACGGCGGGCGCCCGCACCATGTGGCCGCCGCACACTCCGGGCCGGGCACCGCCGCGACATGGCGGTGAGCCACACAGCGCGGGCGGCCGATGCGTGTGCCCGTCACATGTCGTCCCCGGGGGCGCGCCCCTACGGTTCCGGCATCCCACCAGCACCGGCACGTCAGGAGCCCCACCATGCCAGTCACGGACGCCACCCACAGACGCCCCGCCCGCAGGCTCGCCGCGCTGGCCGCCTGCGCGCTGCTCGCCGCGGGCTGCGCGAAGGCCGGCACCGCGGGCACCCCGGCCGAGACCGGTGGCGGCGGGGGCGGCACCGGCCCGGTCAAGGTCGGCCTGGTGTACTCCAGGACCGGCCCGCTGGCCGCGTACGGGAAGCAGTACCTGGAGGGCTTCAAGGCGGGCCTGGCGTACGCCACCAAGGGCACCGGCGCGGTGGACGGGCACCCGGTGGAGATCACCGAGCAGGACGACGCGGGCGACCCGGCGAAGGCGGTCTCCGCGGCCAAGGACCTGATCGGCAAGAACGTCCGGATCCTGGCGGGCTCCACCGCCTCCGGGGTGGCGCTGCAGGTCGGGCCGATCGCCGCGCAGAACAAGGTGCTGTTCATCTCCGGCCCGGCCGCCGCCGACAAGGTCACCGGCCTGAACAAGTACACCTTCCGCTCCGGGCGCCAGTCGTACCAGGACACCAGGGCGGCGGCCTCGTTCATCGGCGACGCCAAGGGCAAGAAGGTCACCGTGCTGGCCCAGGACAACGCCTTCGGGCAGGCCAACGTGGCCGCCGTGAAGGAGGTGCTGGGCGGCGGGGGCGCGAGCGTGGACGCCGTGCTGGCCCCGCCGTCCGCCACCGACCTGACGCCGTTCGCCACCCAGGCCAAGGCCGCGAAGCCCGACCTGCTGTACGTGGCCTGGGCCGGCGACACCGCCTCCGCGCTGTGGACCTCGCTCAACCAGCAGGACGTGTTCTCCGCGACCAAGGTGGTCACCGGCCTGGACGTGGCCGCCTCCTACCCGCTGTTCGGCCCCGCCGCCGAGAAGATCGACTTCCTGAACCACTACTTCGCGGGCGCGGCGGGCGGCACCGAGGCCGAACTGGCGATGACCGACGCCGTCACCAAGGCCGGCTCCAAGCCCGACCTGTTCACCCCCGACGGCTTCACCGCCGCCCAGATGGTGGTGCACGCGCTGGAGGCCAACAAGGGCTCCGACGCCGACACCGACGCCCTGGTGAAGGCCCTGGAGGGCTGGAGCTTCGACGGCGTCAAGGGCCGGCTGACCGTCCGCGCCGAGGACCACGCGCTGCTGCAGCCGATGTTCCAGGTCAAGCTGACCGGCACCGGCGCCGACGCCAAGCCGACCGCCGAGAAGGTCCTGAGCGCCGACCAGGTCGCCCCGCCGGTCGCCAAGTCGGCGGGCTGAGCGGCATGGCCGCCCCCGCCCCGGTCCTGCGGCTGGACGGCCTCGGCTGGTCCGTCCGCGGCGTCCCGATCGTCCGGGACGTCAGCCTCGACGTCGCCGAGGGCGAGTTCGTCGCCTTCATCGGCCCGAACGGGGCGGGCAAGACCTCCCTGTTCAACCTGGTCTCCGGCATCCACCCCGCCACGCACGGGACGCTGCACCTGGACGGCGCCGACATCACCGCCCTCCCGGTGCCCGCCCGGGCCCGGCGGGGCCTGGGCCGGACCTTCCAGACCTCCTCGCTGTGGCCCGGCCTCACCGTCGCCGACCACGTCCGCCTCGCCGCCCAGGCCGCCGCCGGACCGGGCGCCTCCTACCGGATCTGGCGGCGCGCGAGCCGCTACCGGCAGCAGGTGGAGCGGACGCTGGAGCGCACCGGCCTGGCCGACCGCGCCGACCACCTCGCCGGCTCCCTCTCGCACGGCGGCAAGCGCAAGCTCGAACTGGCGGTGCTGCTGGTCGGCGAGCCGCGGCTGATCCTGCTGGACGAGCCGATGGCCGGGGTCAGCGCCGAGGAGGTGCCCGCGCTGGTCGAGCTGATCCGCTCCGTCCACCGGGAGCAGGGCCGCACCGTCCTGATGGTCGAGCACCACATGGACGTCCTGCTCGGCCTGGCCGACCGGCTCGCCGTGATGCACCACGGCACCCTGCTCGCACTCGACACCCCCGACGCCGTGATGGCCGACGCCACCGTCCAGGGGGCCTACCTCGGGGAGGCGCTGTGAGCCTGCTGACGGTCCGCGACCTGAGGGTGGTGATCGACGGACTGCACATCCTGCACGGGGTGGACCTGGACGTCGCCGCCACCGGCGTCACCGCCCTGCTCGGCCGCAACGGCGCCGGCAAGACCACCACCGTCAAGGCCGTCATGGGACTCGTCCCGCGCACCGGCACCGTCACCTTCGACGGCACCGACATCGGCCGGCTCCCCACCCACCGGGTGGTCCGCCGGGGCATCGGCTACGCCCCCGAGGACCGCGGCGTCTTCGCCCACCTCAGCGTCGCCGAGAACCTGCGGCTGGCCGAACGCGACCCCCACCCCGCCTACGACCTGGTCCACGAGCTCTTCCCCGAGCTGGAGCGGCGCCGCGGGCAGCCGGCCGGCACCCTCTCCGGCGGGCAGCAGCAGATGGTCGCCATCGCCCGCACCCTGCTCAACGGGAACCGGCTGATCATCGCCGACGAACCCACCAAGGGGCTCGCCCCGAAGATCGTCACCGAGGTCGCCGACGTGCTCGCCCGGGCCGCCGAGACCGTCCCCGTCCTGCTGGTCGAGCAGAACCTCGCCCTGGTCCGCCGGGTCGCCGGCCACTGCGCCGTCCTCGCCGACGGCCGCACCGCCCACCAGGGCGACGCCCGCGCCCTGCTCGCCGACGAGGACGCCGCCCGCCGGCTGCTCGGCGTCGGCGCCCACCGGCCCGCCGCGCCCGCCGCTCCCGAGGGGGGACCCCGATGAACACCGTCGTCCTGCTCACCTGCACCGGACTCGGACTCGGCGCACTGTACTTCCTGATCGCCTCCGGCCTCTCGCTGATCTTCGGCCTGATGGACGTGCTCAACTTCGCCCACGGCGCGCTGCTCTCCATCGGCGCCTACGCCGCCTGGTGGGCCGCCACCGACGGCGGCCTGGGCTTCTGGCCGGCCGTCCCGTTCGGCGTCCTGGTCGGCACCGCCGCCTCCGTGCTGCTCGAACTCGCCCTGATCCGCCCGCTGTACGCCCGCCCCCGCGACCAGATCCTGGCCACCGTCGGCGTCGGGCTCGCCCTGCCCGCCCTGATCACGGGCGTCTGGGGCTCCGACGCCCGCCCCTTCCCGCAGCCCGCCGCGCTGTCCGGCACCGTCGACCTGCTCGGCGCGGCCGTCCCGGTCAACCGCTTCGTGCTGATCGCCGCCGCCCTCGCCGTCCTGCTCCTGCTGCGGCTCTTCCTGGCGAGGACCCGCTACGGCCTGATCGTGCGGGCCGGCGTCGAGGACCGCGCCATGGTCACCGCCCTCGGCATCGACGTCCGCAGGGCCTTCACCCTGGTCTTCGCCATCGGCGGCGCCGCCGCCTCGCTCGGCGGAGCCCTGGCCGGCCTCTACTTCGGCTCCGTCAACCCCTCCCAGGGCACCGGCCTGCTGGTCTTCGCCTTCGTGGTGGTCGTGATGGGCGGCATGGGCTCGGTCACCGGCGCCGCCGTCGCCTCGGTCGGCGTCGGCCTCGTCCAGCAGTTCGCCAACTACTACACGGCAGCGGGCCTCGGCGACCTCTCCGTGGTCGTCCTGCTCGCCGTCCTCCTGCTCGTCAAGCCCCGCGGACTCACCGGGAGACTCGCGTGACCACCCACCTCAAGCGCTGGTGGCCGCTGGCCCTGCTGCTCGCCCTGGCCGCCGCGCCGTACAGCGCCCTGCCGCTGCCCGGCCTGCTCGACGGGCCGCTCGGCAGCCCCGGCAGCCTGCAACTGATCGCCCTGTGCCTGCTCTACGGCGGCCTCGCCACCGGCTACGACCTGCTGCTCGGCCGCACCGGGCTGCTCTCCTTCGGCCACGCCCTCTACTTCGCCACCGGCCTGTACGCCACCGACCTGGCGATGCTGGAGTTCGGCCTCGGCTTCGTCCCGGCCGCGCTGCTCGGCACCGCCTGCTCGGTCCTGCTGGCCCTGGTCCTGGGCGCGGTCTCGCTGCGGGTCACCGGCATCGGCTTCTCCATGGTCACCCTCGCCTTCGCCCAGGCCGGGGCGATCCTGGTGCAGCGCAACCCCGGCGGGTACACCGGCGGCGAGGAGGGCCGCTCCGCCCCCGCCGAACACCTGCCGGACGCGCTGATCGGCATCCAGAACACCGCCAACCTGTACTGGATCGCCCTCGCCTACCTGGTCCTGGTGCTGGCCGTGGTGCACTGGACGGTCTCCTCGCCCACCGGCCGGGTCTGGGCCGGCATCCGGGAGAACGAGCGCCGGGTCGAGGTGCTGGGCCTGCGCCCGTACGGCTTCAAGCTCGTCGCGTTCACCGTCTCCGGCGCGCTGGCCGGCGCCGGCGGCGTGGTGTACCTGCTGCTCACCGGCGGCGCGACCCCGCAGGCCGCGGGCTCCGACGCGACGCTCGCCCTGCTGGTGATGGTGGTGCTCGGCGGCTCCGGCACCCGCTGGGGGCCGCTGCTCGGCGGCGTCCTGTACACCTGGGCCGCGCACCGGCTCGGCGACCTCGCCAACTCCGGCTCCGTCGCCGAACTGCCCTCCGTGCTGCGGGTTCCGCTCTCCCAGCCGCTGTTCCTGCTCGGTACGCTCTTCGTCGCCGTGGTCCACCTGCTGCCCGGCGGCCTCGCCGCGCTCCCCGCCCGACTGCGCCCCGGCCGGGCCGCCCGGGCCGCCGCCCCCGTCACCGCCGTACCGGAAGGCGCCGCATGACCAGCCCCCAGCCCACCGCCCTGACCGTCCCCGTCGACGGCGGCGGCCTCGCCGTCCTGCACTGGCCCGCGACCGTCCCCGACGCGCCCGTGGTGGTCGCCGTGCACGGCATCACCGCCAACGCGCTGGCCTGGGCCGCCCTGGCCCGGCTGCTCGACGGCCGGGTCTCGCTGTACGCCCCCGACCTGCGCGGGCGCGCCGCCAGCCGCGACCTGCCGGGCCCCTGGGGCCTGGCCCGCCACGCGGAGGACGTCGCCGCGCTGGTCACCGCCCTGGACGCGGGGCCGGTCCGGCTGGTCGGCCACTCGATGGGCGCCTGGGTCTGCGCCCTCACCGCGACCAGGCACCCGGGCCTGGTCGGCGCGCTCACCCTGGTCGACGGCGCCGTCACCTTCCCGCTGCCGCCCGGCGTCAGCGAGCAGGACGCGCTGGCCGCCGTCCTCGGCCCGGCGCTGGCCCGGCTCTCGATGACCTTCCCCGACCGCGAGGCGTACCGCGCGTTCTGGCGGGCCCACCCCGCGTTCGACCCGTGGACCGCCGAACTCGACGCCTACACCCAGCGCGACCTGGTCGGCGAGGCCCCCGAGCTGGTCTCCTCCTGCGTCCACGAGGCGATCACCACCGACGGCGCCCAGGTCCTGCTCGACCCGGAAGCCGCCGGCGCGATCCACCGCCTGACCGTCCCCACCCGCTTCCTGTACGCGCAGCGCGGCCTGCTGGACGAGCCCCAGGCCCTCTACGACCCCGACCGGCTGGCCGCGGCGAAGGTCGGGCTCCCGGCCGAGCTGGTGCCGGACACCAACCACTACTCGATCATCCGGTCGGAGAGGCTGGCGGCGGCGCTGCTCTAGGACCCGAGGAAGGTCTGCCAGCCGCCGGCCGGGGCCTGGCCGACGTTGAGGGTGCGCAGCTTGCGGAGGGTGGACTGGTCCTGGGCCTCCAGCCAGTCGACGAGCTGCCGGAAGGAGACCAGGCGGACGTCGGGCTTGTCGGCGATCCGCTTGATGGTCTCCTCGACGGCGTCCATGTAGATGCCGCCGTTCCACTGCTCGAAGTGGTTGCCGACGAAGAACGGGGCGCGGTTGGTGGTGTAGGCGCGCTCGAAGCCGGCCAGGTAGGAGTCGCGGGCCTGGTCGCGCCACTGGGCGTACTTGCCGGGGTCGCCCTTGGTGGAGCCGCCGGACTGGTTGGCGAGGATGTTGTAGTCCATCGACAGGACCTGGAAGTTGTGGCCGGGGAAGGGGATGCCCTGGAGGGGGAAGTCCCAGATCTTGCCGTCCTGGACCTTCTGCGGCCAGATCTGCAGGCCGCCGGGGGAGCTGGCGTCGTACTTCCAGCCGAGTTTGGCGGCGGTCGGCAGCAGGGCCTTCTGGCCCTCCAGGCAGGGGGTGCGGCCGCCTATCAGCTCCTTCTTGTAGTCGAAGGGCAGCGGGTCGACGTCGGTGAAGCCGGTGTTGGTGCGCCACTGGGTGACGAAGGACACCGCCTGCTGGATCTCGCTCTCCCAGTCCTCGGGGCTCCACTTGTTGACGCCGTTGTGGTCGGAGCGGGTGGAGCAGAAGTGCCCGTTGAAGTGGGTGCCGATCTCGTGGCCGGCCAGCCAGGCCTGGCTGATCAGCTTGATGGTGTTGCGCACGGCGTTGTCGGAGAGGAAGGGGATGTCCGAGGCGCCGACCGGGTGCTGCGGCGGGTGGTAGAGCGAGGACTTCTCCTTCGGCAGGGTGTAGATGCCGGAGAGGAAGAAGGTCATGCTCGCCTTGTGCTCCTCGGCGAGCTTGAGGAAGCGGGTGAACTGGCCGTCGTCGGTGGCGCCGGCGCCGTCCCAGGAGAAGACCACGAACTGGGGCGGGGCCTCGCCGGGCTTGAGCTTCTCGGCAGTGGGCTGGTGCGGCTGGACGCCGGTGTCGGCGGTGGAGCCGTCGCCGAGCGGGGTGGCCTTGACCGTCGGCTGCGTCGAGCCGGAGCCGCCGGCCGAGGAACCGGCCCCGTCGGAGCCGGGCCGGTCCGCGGTGCCGCCCCCGCCTCCGCCGGAGCAGGCGGCGACGGCGCCGAGGGCCGCCGTGGCCGCGGTGGCGGTCAGCACTGTCCTGCGCGAGATGGTGCTCATGGTCTCCCCTGCCACGTGGGCGCGATCAGAAGGACCCCCGGACGCCGACGCGCGGCCCCGGAGGTCAACTACTGGCAAAATCGGACAATTTGACGGTATTGCCACCCAAGGATGGCATGCCCGAGGGAGCCGGTCCAACGCCGTCCGCCCTCAACCGGTCATCACGCGGTAAAGCTTCGGGCGGATCCCGCCGGGGGCCGCCTGTTGCCGTTCTGGGACAGAGAACGCCGAGGTCGCGGGCGCGCCCGCGACCGCCCGCCGGGCTACTCGGCCTCGACCAGGGCGCCCAGCCGGCGCCGCCGCCGGACCAGCTGCACCACGGCCGAGCTGATCACGGTGGCCGCCAGGCAGGAGATCGCGAAGCTCAGCCACGCGGTGTCGAACCAGTGCTGGTTGAGCCAGCCCAGGCTGACGATGTACGCCGCCCACACCACGGCGGCCACCGCCGACCAGCGCAGGAAGGTCCACGGCCGGTGGTTCGTGGAGTGGCCGACCGCCACGTCCAGCACCGTCCGCCCGGCCGGGACGAAGCGCGCGATGATCACGATGGCCGCGGCGGCCCGACTGGTGGTGCGGCCGGTGAGCGCCCGCTGCACCCGCTCGACGCTCGCGGCCAGCCGGGGCCGGCGGGCCAGCCCGCGGTGCACGGCGGGTGCGCCGCGCCGGGCCAGGTTGAGCAGCAGCAGGTCGCCGAGGAAGGAGGCGACGGCGACCCCGGCGGCCAGCAGCAGCGGCGAGCCGCCCACCTGCCCGGTCTTCAGCACGGCCAGGATCACCAGCGTCCCGCTGGGCAGGAACGGCAGGAAGGCGTCGCCGAGGACGGCGGCCAGCGCCAGTGCGCAGTACCAGGCCGGTCCGACGATGGCGTTCGGGTCCACGGTGTCTCTCCCTCCAGCACGCCCGGGGGGAGCAGCTGCAACGGGGGACAACGCTAGCGCGGGCAAATTTCATGGCATGAAGCACCCCCGTGTGGCATACCGCACACGGGCCCGGACACGGCGAGAGCCCCCGGGCGGGGTGCCGCTCCGAGGGCTCGTGGGATCGAACGGCGCTGGTCTAGCCCGCCGATCTGTCGCTGGTGCGCGGAGCCGGTACGTGTTCCGCGCCGATCACCAGACTGCCTCATCCGGAGCCCCGGTTCGACCCCCGGACCTGGCGACTTCTCGCTGTGGCGTGAAGTCGCCACGCTGCGTTGCCTGCTGGTGGCCCGTCAGGGACGGGCCCGGCGCGTCGCGGCCGGGCGGGCGGCGGGCGGCGGGAACAGGCCGGACGGCGCGCCGGTTGTGCTCCCACGAACGCCCGGGCACCCGGCCGGGGCAGCAGGAGGACGCACCGCATGAGCACCGCACCGGAGCCGACCGCCCCCGGGACAGTCCCGGGCACCGACACGGCCGCCGCCGAGGACCGGATCCGCGGCCGGGCCGCGGGCCGCGCCCCCGCCCCGCTGTCGATCCTGGACCTCGCCACCGTCGGCGCCGGCCACACCGCGGGCGAGGCGCTCGCCGCGACCACCGAGCTGGCCCGGGCCGCCGAGGGCTGGGGCTACCACCGGTTCTGGGTCGCCGAGCACCACGGCATGCCCGGCGTCGCCTCCTCGGTGCCCGCCGTCCTGCTCGCCCACCTCGGCGCCCACACCACGACGCTGCGGCTCGGCTCCGGCGGCGTGATGCTGCCCAACCACGCCCCGCTGGCGATCGCCGAGCAGTTCGGCCTGCTGGAGGCCCTGCACCCGGGCCGGATCGACCTGGGCCTGGGCCGCGCCCCCGGCACCGACCAGGCCACCGCCCGGGCGCTGCGCCGCGGCCTGGCCGACGGCGCGGAGGACTTCCCGCGCCAGCTCGCCGAACTGCGGCACTTCCTGGACGGCGAGTTCCCGCCCGGCCACCCGTACGCCCGGCTGGAGGCGGTGCCGCGCTCGGCCTCCCGCCCGCCGCTGTGGCTGCTCGGCTCGTCCGGTTTCAGCGCCCAGCTCTCGGCCCGGCTCGGGTACCCGTTCGCGTTCGCGCACCACTTCAGCGCCGCCAACACCGTCCCCGCGCTCGACCTGTACCGGGACGGCTTCACCCCGTCCGAGGTCCTGGCGGAGCCGTACGCGCTGATCGGGGTCAGCGCGGTGGCCGCCGAGAGCCGGGAGCGGGCGCTGTGGCTGGCCCGGTCGGCGGGGCTGGGCATGCTGCGGCTGCGGCAGGGCCGCCCCGGGCCGATCCCGACGCCGGAGGAGGCCGCCGCGCACCCCTACACCCTCGCCGAGGAGGACTTCCTGGAGTCCTGGCTGGCGAACGTGGTGCTCGGCACCCCGGCGGAGGTCGCCGAGGGCCTGGAGGCGCTGCGGCGGCGCACCGGGGCGGACGAGCTGATGGTCACCTCGCACATCCACGGGCACGGGAACCGGCTGGCGTCCTACGGGCTGATCGCCGAGGCGTACGGGCTCACCGGCTGAGCCCCGCCGGTCTCACCCGCCGAGTTCCGCCAGCACCGCCAGCTGCTCGGTGACCCGCCCGGCCGACCAGCCGTCCACCCAGGCCGCGAAGTCGCCGGTGTACGCCCGGGGCACGGCCTCGATCCGCATGATCAGCGCCAGGTAGGTCCGGTACAGCGCGAGCCGGGCCCGCCCGGCGGCGTCCACCGCGAAGGACGGGTCGACCGAGCGGTAGCCGGAGACGAAGTCCGCGTCCAGCTCGGCGGCGCCCAGCGGGTCCAGGCCGACCAGTTCGGCCAGCGGGTCGCCGAAGAACGCCCGCTCGCCGTCGATCACGCCGGTCAGCTCCCAGCCGCCGTCCGGGCCGGGGGTGAGCAGCAGGTTGCCCTCCCAGGCGTCGAAGTGCACCAGGGCCGGGCGGCGGACCTCGGCCAGGGCGGCCGCGAAGCGCTCCGGCAGGGCGCGCAACTCCTCGACCGGGGCGGGCAGTTCGACGCCGTAGCGGTCGGCGTCGGCGAGCAGCGCGCCGAACATCGCGGCGAACGCGGTCGGCCAGCTGTCGGCGGACAGGCCCGGCCCGGGCTGCGGGTAGCCGTAGCGCTCCCCGGTGGCCCGGGCCACTCCGGCGGCCCAGGCGCCCAGGGTGCGGCGCAGCCCGGCCCGGTCGGCGTCGGAGATCCGCTCGCGCAGGCTGTCCCAGGTGGTGCCCTCCACGTAGCCGAGCAGCAGCCACTCGCGGGTGCCGGCGTCCCCGTCCGGGTCGTGGTGCAGCACCCGCGGGACGGTCAGCCCGGCGTCCGCCGCCAGCGAGTGGAACAGCCGCTCGGTGCCCAGCAGTCCGTGCTCGTGCGCCAGGCCGGGCGTGCCGGGCGGCGGCGCGCACTTGAGCACCAGCCGCCGTCCGTCGCTGAGTTCGAGCAGCCGGGCGGCGTTGTACAGGCCGCCCGCCATCGAGGTCTCGGACACCACGCTCGCCCCGTCGAGCACCGCGTTCACGCGTTCCACCGGCCTGATCCCCTCCGCACCCAGAACCCCGCGGCGCTACCGCCGCGGTTGGTCACGGAGTATCGCGGCGATCACCTCGGGTCCGCCAGGGCGGGCGTAGTACCAGCCCTGGGCGGTGTCGCAGCCGGTCTGGCGCAGCCGTTCGGCCTGGGCGGCGTTCTCGATGCCCTCGGCGGTGACGGTCAGGCCCAGGGCGTGCGCCAACTGCACCATCGCGCCGACGATCTGCTCGTCGGCGGCCCGCCGCCGGCCGTCCGCGCCGGGCGCGGACTCGCGGAACGCCTCGATGAAGGTGGCGTCCAGCTTGAGCGCGTGCACCGGCAGCCGGGACAGGTAGGCCAGGTTGGAGTACCCGGTGCCGAAGTCGTCGATGGCGATCCGCACGCCCGTGTCGGCCAGCGCCTGCAGGGCCTGCAGCGGACGGCCGCTCGGGCCCAGCAGCGCGCTCTCGGTGATCTCCAGTTGGAGCAGCCGGGCGGGCAGCCCGGTGCGCTCCAGCACCTCGGCGACGTCGGCGACCACGTCGGAGTCCCAGATCTGCCGGGGCGCCAGGTTGACGCTCACCAGCACCGGCTGCTCCGGGAACCCGTCCAGCCACTGCCGGGCCTGGCGGCAGGACTCCTCCAGCACCCACTTGCCCAGCGGCACGATCGCCCCGGACTCCTCGGCGAGCGGGATGAACCGGTTCGGCGGCAGCAGCCCGTACCGGGGGTGCCGCCAGCGCACCAGCGCCTCCGCGCCGCGCACCGCGCCGTCGGCCAGGCCCACCAGCGGCTGGTACTCGACGGTGAACTCGCCGCGCTCCACGGCCGGGCGCAGCGCGGTGGCCAGCTCGTGCCGGGTCAGCTGGTCGGCGCCCCGGTCGCGGTCGTACAGCGTCCAGCGGGCGCGGCCGTCCGACTTCGACCAGTACAGCGTCGAGTCGGCGTCGCGGATCAGGTCGGTGGGGGTGGAGCCGCGCACCGGGCGCTCCACCACGCCGATCGACGCGGTCACGGTCAGCCGGTGCCCGGCCACCTCGAAGGGCCGCTCCAGGGTGGCCATCAGGGCGGCGGCCAGCCGGGTCAGCTGCTGGTGGCCGGCGCTCTCGGTGACCAGCACGGCGAACTCGTCGCCGCCCAGCCGGGCCACCAACTGCCCCTGTTCCCGGGCGAAGCCGTGCTCCAGGCGGGCGGCGACGGCCACCAGCAGTTGGTCGCCGACGTGGTGGCCGAGCGTCTCGTTGATGGCCGCGAAGCCGTCCAGGTCGACGTAGCACAGTCCGATCCGGCGCTCGCCGCCAGGCACCGGGCCGTCCGGGCCGGCCGGCTTGAACGCGGCCTCCAGCCGCTCGTAGAACAGCGTCCGGTTGGGCAGCCTGGTCAGCGGGTCGTGGGTGGCCTGGTAGAGGAGCCGGTCGCCGAGCTGCCGGCGCTCGGTGATGTCCTCGACCATGACCAGCGTGTAGTAGGGGTCGCCGGCGCCGTCGCGGATCAGCGAGACGGTGACCCGGCCCCAGACCTCCCGCCCGCCCCGGTGCTTGAGCCGCTTCTCGGCCCGCATCCGGTCGCGCTCGCCGCGCACCAGCTCGCGGTAGCGGCGGCGGGACGGTTCCTCCGGGTCGATGATCTGGTGGATGTGCATGCCCGGGAGTTCGGCGACCTCGCGGCCCAGCATCGCCGCGAACACCGGGTTGCCCTCGATCACCAGGTCGTCGGAGCCGATCAGCGCCATGCCGATCCCGGCGTCGGAGAACGCGGCCCGGAACCTGGACTCGCTGGCCCGCAGGGCGGCGGCCAGCCGCTCGGCCTCGGTGTCCGGCGGGGCGCCGCAGGCGGCGCACGGGGCGGATCCGCTGGATCCGGCTCCGGCCCCCGGGCGCGGCGCTTCGGGCCGCCCACTCCGATGGTGTGCGTCGGTCCCGAGGTTCCGGCCCGGCACGGCACGCTCCCGTCCGCTGCTGCCACTGGTCGCGCCGGTCACCCCTCACGGACGGCGCCCGGCCAGGCGGCCCGCGCCCGCTCGGCGGCCCCGGCCGGTGGCAGGGGAGCAAGTCGGCGGCCTCGGGCCACGCCCGCCGATCATAGGCCGCCGGTGTAACTGTCCGCGACCGCCGCCAGGGTGATTGGCGATATCTGTCCGCAGATGCCCGTTACGTTCTGTGCGAATTCGGGCGCGATCCGACCGAAGGGTGGGACGGCGGCCCGGGAACGGACGGCAAAACCCCCGGTGGGCGCCGCAGGGACACCCGCCGGGGGAGCGCACCGTCACTCACGCGCCGTGACCGGGCGTGCGCGCGGGGCGGACCGGCCGGGCGGCCGGACGGGGGATCAGGCCAGGCTCGCCGACAGCGTGATGGTGGTGCCGGACAGCGCCTGGCTCACCGGGCAGTTCGCCTTCGCGTCCTCGGCGGCCTTCACGAAGCCCGCCTCGTCCAGGCCCGGCACCGTCCCGACCACGGTCAGGTGGATGCCGGTGATGCCGGTGCCCGGCTGGAACGTCACGTCCGCCTTGGTCTCCAGCTTGGTGGGCGGGGTGCCGGCGCCGGTCAGGCCGTGCGAGAGCGCCATCGAGAAGCAGGACGAGTGCGCGGCCGCGATCAGCTCCTCCGGGCTGGTCTTGCCGTTCGCGGACTCGGCCCGGGACGGCCAGGACACCGGGAACTCGCCGACGCCGGAGGAGTCGAGGGTCACCAGGCCCTTGCCGTCGAGCAGGTTGCCCTCCCACTCGGTGTGCGCGGTGCGGGTCGTCGCCACGATCAGGTACCTCCCATGAGAAGCGGACAGCGGTCGTCGAACTGCTGTACCGGCGACCGGACTTCCGGCCCCGGCCCGCCCAGCCTACGGCCCGCACCGCGCCCCGGTGGGCGAACGCCGCGCGGAGCGCCGCACTCCGCCGCCGCCCGCCCCGGGAGCGGCCCGCGGGCCGCTCCGAACGCCGTCCCACATGCCGGAACGCGCAGGTGATCGGCGCGGGCGCGGCCTGCCCGCCCTGTTAGATTGGCCGTTCGCCGCGCCCGAGCGCCCACCCGTAATCCCGCATCGGAGCCATCCCACATGACGGACCAGCCCACCCCCTCCCCGGCGGGGATCGACGACGCCGTGCGAGCCGAGCTGACCCGCCTGCGCGAGTCCATCGACAACATCGACGCCGCCGTCGTCCACATGCTCGCCGAACGCTTCAAGGCCACCCAGCAGGTCGGCCGGCTCAAGGCCGAGCACCAGCTGCCCCCCGCCGACCCGGCCCGCGAGCGCCGCCAGATCAAGCGCCTGCGCGAACTCGCCCTCAGCGCCAACCTCGACCCGGTGTTCGCCGAGAAGTTCCTCAACTTCATCATCGCCGAGGTGATCAGGCACCACGAGGCCATCGCCAAGGAAGCCTGACCCGCTCGCCCGCCCGGGTCGTCCGATCCGGGTGAGAGCCCGATTTCGCGCTGCCCCCGGCTCGGGTTAGCGTGCTGTCCTTGCCAAGGAGGCGGTGTCGGTGTCGGTGGCGGTGACCGAGGGACCCACGCAGGAGCGGCGCCCGCGCAGGCGGCGGCCCTGGTACGTGGAACTGCCCGTGATGATCGCGATCGGCCTGGTCGTCGCCGTGCTGATCAAGACCTGCCTGTTCCAGATGTTCTCCATCCCGTCCGGCTCGATGGAGAACACCCTGCAGGTCGGCGACCGGGTCGCGGTCAACAAGTTCGCCACGCTCACCGGTTGGGACCCGGAGCCCGGCGAGCCCGTGGTGTTCAAGGACCCGGGCGGCTGGCTGCCGCCCGCCCCGCAGAGCGGCAACGCCTTCACCCGCGCCGTCCACTCCGGCTTCAGCGCCGTCGGCCTGCTGCCGCCCGGCGACGACTACCTGGTCAAGCGGGTCATCGCGGTCGGCGGCCAGACCGTCGCCTGCCACGGCAGCACGCTCACCGTCGACGGGCGGACCGTGACCGAGCCCTACCTGCACCCCGGCGACGACTCCTGCTCCGGCATCGACTTCGGCCCGCTCACCGTCCCCGCCGACCACGTCTGGGTCGAGGGCGACCACCGCAGCGACTCCGCCGACTCCCGCTACCACCGCGACGGGCCGGACGGCGGATCCGTCCCGGTCGCCGACCTGGTCGGCCCCGCCAGCGCCGTGGTCTGGCCGCTGAACCACTTCACCTGGTTCGGCTGGACCGGCCGCTGAGCCCGGTCCCGGGCCCAACTGGTCGCCGCCGCCCACGAGTCGGGCCCGGTCCGGCCGGGCGTACGATGACCGGGTGTTCATCCTCGAACTGACCTACACCGCCCCGCTGGAGCGCGTCGACGCGCTGCTGCCCGCGCACATCGCCTGGCTGGAGCGGCACTACGCCGCCGGCACCTTCCTCGCCTCCGGCCGCAAGGTCCCCCGGGACGGCGGTGTCATCCTCGCCGTCGCCCCCGACCGCTCGGCCGTCGAGGCGATCGCCGCCACCGACCCCTTCGTCCCGGCGGGCGTCGCCGACTACCGGATCACCGAGTTCCTCGCCACCACCGTCGCCCCGGTGCTCGCCGCCCACCGGGAGTCGCTGCCGTCCTGACGGCCGCCCGCCGTCCGCTCACTCCCGGCTCGCCGACTGCGCGGCGAACGCGCCCGCCAGGACGAGCGCGCCGCCGGCCAGCTGCGGGGCGCCCAGGTGCTCGCCGAGCAGGAACCAGGCGAGCACGGTGGCGACCACCGCCTCCAGGTTGGCGACCACGCCCGCGACCGGCGGGGACAGGTGCTGGACGGACACCACGCCGGCCAGGTAGGCCAGCACGGTGGCGACCAGCACCATCCACAGCGCCGGGACGAGCGCGGGCAGCCGGTGGCCGTTCATGGCGACGGAGCGGCCGAGCAGCGACCAGTCGGCCTCCCAGGGCCGGGTGAACGCGGTGAGCAGGACGGCGCCGATCAGCAGGCCGTACGCGGACACCGCCAGCGGGTCGACCGGGCGCTCGCCCCGGCGGCCCGCGTCGGCGAGCACGAAGTAGCCGACCTGGCAGCAGGCCGCGCCCAGCGCGAACAGCACGCCCAGCGCGTCGAAGGACAGGCCGTTCCACGCCTCGACCACGCAGGCCAGGCCGGCCACCGCGACGCCCGCCCCGGCCGTCGCCCGCCGGGAGACCGGCCGGCGCTGCACCAGCCGGACGTAGGCGATCAGCAGCGGCGGGCCCAGGTACTCGATCAGCAGGGCGACGCCCACCGGGATCCGCGAGATCGCCGCGAAGTAGCAGGCCTGCACGCCCGCCACGGCCAGCAGCCCGAACCCGAGCAGCAGTCCGGGCCGCCGCAGCACCGCGTCCCGGTGCCGCCAGGCCACCGGCAGCAGCACCAGCGCCGCCCCGGCGGCCCGCAGCCACACCGTGTGCGCGGGGGAGAGGCCGGCCTCGATCAGCGGCTTGGCCGCCGTCCCCGACCCCCCGAAGGCGAACGCCGACACCAGCGCCAGCCCCAGCCCGAGCGAGACCGCCCGCCGACCGGCCGGAGACCGGCCCGGGGCCGGTTCCGGGGCCGGGAGGGGAAGGGGCGACGGGGCGTCCACGGGAACGGCGGAGGGGTCCGAGCTGCTGCGCATCGCCGCATTGTGCCAGCTCGGACCCCTCCGCCGTAAGGTGTCAACCCGCCTGTTGGTCCTGATTGCCGAGCAGGCCGCCGGCCCCGCCGATGTCCGGGGCGCTGCTCCCGGACGGGCTGCGGTCGGCCCCGCCACTGGGCCGGGCGGAGGGGGTGCGCGAGGGCCACCGGCCGTCCTCGCCGCCGGTGTCCGTGCCGGTGCCCGTTCCCGTGCTCGTGCCGGCGCTGCCGCTGGGCCGGGCGGAGGGGGTGCGCGAGGGCCGGTCGTCCGTCGCGGACGGGGCGGGCGAGACGCCGACGCCGTCCGTCGGGGACGGGCTCCCGCTGGGCCGGTCCGAGGCGCTCGGCGTCGCCGGCGGGGTGCTCGCCGCCGGGGCCCTGGTCGGCCCGGCGAAGTCGCTGACCGGCTGCCCGGCCAGCGCCGACTTCATGTACGCCGTCCAGATCTGGGCCGGGTACCTGCCGCCCGCCGCGCTGCCGGTGCCGCCCACGCCGTCCAGGCTGACCTGCTTGCCGGTGCCCGGCTCCTGCCCGAACAGGCCGACCACGGTGACCAGCTCGGGGGTGTACCCGGCGAACCAGACCGACTTGGAGTCGTCCGTGGTGCCGGTCTTGCCGGCCACCGGGCGGTTCAGCGCGGCGGCCCGGTAGCCGGTGCCGCCCTGGTCCTCGACGACGCCCCGCAGGATCGCGGTGGTCGCCCGGGCGGCGTCCTTGGAGATCGCCCGGGTCGCCTTGTGCTCGGGCAGCGCGACCTGCTCGCCGCCCAGCTCCAGGCCCTTCACCAGCCACGGAGTGATCTGCTGCCCGTCGTTGTCCAGGGTGGCGTACACCCCGGCCAGGTCCAGCGCGCTCGGGGTGGCCGCGCCCAGCGGGATCGACGGCACGGCCTTGAGGCCCGGCGTGTCGTCGGGCAGGCCGAGCGCCACCGCGGTGGCGCGCACCTTCTCCAGCCCGGTGTCCTGCGCGAGCTGCGCGAACACCGAGTTCACCGACCAGTCGGTGGCCTGCTGGAGGGTGATCTGCCCGTACGAGTGCTCGCCCTCGTTCGGCGGTGCGTACGGGGTGCCCTTCGCGCCGCGCACCGGTCGCCGGTTGGTGCCGTCGTACACGGTGTCGGCGCCGATCCGCTCGCCGGACTGGGTGCGCGCCCCGGAGTCCAGGGCGGCCGCCAGCGCGATCGCCTTGAAGGTGGAGCCCGCCTGGTAGTCGGTGCGGGTGGCGTTGTCGATCCAGTGCTTGGTGGCGTCCGCGCCGCCGTACAGCGCCAGCACCTGCCCGCTCTTCGGGTCCACCGACACCGCGCCGGCCTGCGCCGCCGCGTCCGCCTTGCGGCCGTCCGGCTTGAGGTTGGCGGTCAGCTGGGCCTGCACCGCGTCCTGCAGCTGCTGCTGCTTCTTCGAGTCGACGGTCAGCGTGATGGTGTACCCGCCCTGGGCGAGCTGCGCGTCCGAGACGATGCCGCGGTCGGCCAGGTACGAGGTCGCCGCGGTCACCAGGTAGCCCGCCTGCCCGGACAGGCCCGGCGCGGACTTCGGCGCCAGCACCTCCGGGAACGCGGTCTGCCGCCGCTCCTCGGCGCCCAGCCACTTCTTCGCCACCATGCCGTCCAGCACGTAGTTCCAGCGCGCGACGGCCTTCTGCTTGCCGGCCTCGCTCGCCGAGGACACGTCGAACGCGCTCGGCGCGTTCAGCAGCGTCGCCAGGTAGGCGCCCTGCGCGGCGGTCAGCTCGCTCGCGTCCACCCCGAAGTACGCCTGCGCGGCGGCCTGGACGCCGTACGCGCCGCGGCCGTAGTAGGAGGTGTTCAGGTAGGAGGAGAGGATCTCGTCCTTGTTCAGGGTCGCGTCGACCTTGATCGCGATGAAGACTTCCTTCACCTTGCGGCTGACGGTCTGCTTCTGGTTCAGGTACGCGTTCTTCACGTACTGCTGGGTGATGGTCGAGCCGCCCTGGGTGGAGCCGCCGGAGGCGGTGTTGAACGCGGCCCGGGCCATGCCCTTGAGGTTGACCGCGCCCTCCGAGTAGAAGTTGCGGTCCTCGGCGGCCAGCGCGGCGTGCTGCGCCTCGGGGGAGACCTTCTCCAGGGGGACGTTCTGCCGGTTGGTCTGGCCGGTGCGGGCCAGCACCGAGCCGTCCGAGTACAGCCAGGTGTTGGACTGGGCGGTGGCGGCGGCGTGCGCGTCCGGCACCTTCACCAGGGCGATGCCCAGGGCGAACAGCCCGACTCCCAGCAGCAGCGACCCGGCCAGCCCCAGCAGGGTGATGCGCCACGTGGGTATCAGCCGGCGCCAGCCGGTCCGTTTCCTGCGCTCACGGGGCTTTCGAGGCAACGGAGACCTTCCCGCAGGCCCCGGACGGGCTGCTCGCTCGGGCGACGGCGTGAACCTCGCCAGCCTGACTGATCGACTTGTCAGATGTTAGGGTCCTATGTCCCATTTCTCCTAAGACGATCTTTAAATCCCCCTTAGCTTCGCATCCTCCCACTTCTCAACGAGCGTGCCGCGCAAGGGACATGGCGCCAAGGCCGGAAAACGACGAAGGCCCCTCGCTCTCGCGAGGGGCCTTCGACCTGTCTGTGCGCCGCCAGGGACTCGAACCCCGGACCCGCTGATTAAGAGTCAGCTGCTCTAACCAACTGAGCTAGCGGCGCGTGCTGACCCGGAGAACACTACACGCTCCCCGACCTGCGGTGAAACCGGGTTTCCGGGCGGGCCCCGGAGCGCCCGCCCGGGCCGCCGCCGAAACGCCGAGAGCCTCCCCGGAGGGAGGCTCTCGACCGTCTGTGCGCCGCCAGGGACTCGAACCCCGGACCCGCTGATTAAGAGTCAGCTGCTCTAACCAACTGAGCTAGCGGCGCCTGCTGACCCGGAGAACACTACACGCCCGGGCCCGTCCGCCGAAATCGTGACGGCCCGGACACGCGGCGTCGCTCACCGGGGCGGCGGCAGCCGGCTCAGGAACACCTCGAAGGCGGTCGGCTTGACCGCGTTCGCCCCGTCGAACGGGTAGTTCATCTCCTTGATCGTGATCAGCGAGAGCGCGATCAGCCCGGCCAGGCTGAGCACCATCGCCAGGTGCGCCCAGGTGTTGGACAGCCCGAACAGGAAGGTGAAGGCGACGGTGACGACCGCGCCGGCGACCAGCGCCGCCCACAGCAGCGGCGGCACGCAGTCGGCGATCAGGTTCAGCCGGGCCCGCCGCTTGCTGGCCAGGCCGTCCACGTGCTGGATCACGTTCTGGTAGATCGCCGACTGCTGCTCCCCCTGCGGGTCGAAGGAGAGCGCGGTGTCGCGGATCTTGTACATCAGCGCGGTCGCCGCCGGGTCGCTGTGGTGGTCGGCCATCTCCGCCCACTCGGTGTCCACCACGGCGTGCGCGTAGCCGAGCGTCAGCCCCTCCAGCTGCGCGCCCTCGGGCAGCGGCATCTGCCGGGACATCCAGTACACCCCCGCCAGCTCGTCCGCCTCCTCGAAGGTGGTCGCCTTCGCGGTCGAGGCGTTCTCCCACACCACGATCACCACGAACGCCACCAGCACCGCGTAGAACGCCCCCACCGCGGCGAAGATGAACCCCGCCACGTCGTTGCAGTTCTCCCGGGCCGGGACCGGCGCGTACTTCTGCACCAGCAGCATCCCCGCCGCGGCCCCGACCAGCGTGCCGACCATGATCACCGCATCGGTCCAGTTCACGACGCCCCCCGCTGCCCTCGGTGCACGACTGTACGCATACGGTCATCACACCGCGCGCCCCGGGCCCGGGCGACCGGAGCTAGTCCCAATGCCACGGCCCCCACCCGCCCCGGGGCCCGGCGCGAGCCCGTGCGAAGCCCCCCGGCCGGAGACCGCACCGGCCTCGCCGCGGGCGAGGGCGGGATCGCCCCCGCCGCCCCCGCCGCCCCCCCGGGCGCCGGGAGGAGGCGCCGGACGGTTCGGGCGCCGCGCCGGGGGAGCGGGTCGAGCTCTCCGACTGCCGGGGCGAGGCGGTCCTCGTCCGGGGCGGCGGCCCGCGCCTTCGGCGGCCGGGCCTCCGATGTCATCGAGTCCATGATCCGGCCGGTGCTCGTCGGGCCGGCGCCCGGCGCGCCCTGAGGGCCCTGAAGGCCCTGAAGGCCCGGTCCGGCGGGACGGGCGTCCCGCCGGCCGGACCGTCCGTGGTGCGGGGCGCCGGGCGGACGCCGGGCGACGCCGTCGGGCGGCGCGGTGATCACGAGGAGTTCGGGTCCTGCGGTCCACGGGATCCGACCCCGTGCCCACCCTCGTCCTTGACCTTCCGCGTCGCCCGCGAAGCGCCCTCGTCGTCCGTCCATCCGCTGAGGAATCTATCGGTGGAAAACGGACAGAAGGTGCAATCGACGCAACACGCGCCGAAACCGCCCAAGTTGTCACCCGGATCGCGCACCGTGGCGTCAACTCTGCCTGACATCTCATCAAATCGGGTGTAATCGGTACAATCGGCGTGCCGCGTACGGTGCGTGCGCCGCCGGCGCCGGGCTGCCAGGATCTCCGGTGTCCAACTTCCCTGCCGCGTCCGCCCCCTGCCGCGCGGCCCGCCCGAAGGCAGAGCGATGAACACCGCCCCCGACCCCTACCGGCCGGTCCGCCGGATGCTGGCCCGCGACCGGGGCGAGTCCCACCGGGTCTCCACCCCGCTTGAGTTGTTCTTCGATCTGTGCTTCGTGGTCGCCATCGCCCAGGCCGGCCGCGAACTCGCCCACGCCCTGGCCGAGGGCCGCGTCGTCCACGCGCTCACCGGGTTCGCCATGGCGTTCTTCGCGGTGTGGTGGGCCTGGATGAACTTCACCTGGTTCGCCTCCGCGTACGACGTCGACGACGTCCCCTACCGGCTGACCGCCCTGGTGCAGATCACCGGCGTGCTGGTGCTCGCGGCCGGCGTCCCGCGGATCTTCGAGGACCAGGACCTGACGCTCGCGGTGGCCGGGTACGTGCTGATGCGCCTGGCCATGGTCACCCAGTGGCTGCGCGCCGCCCGCGGCGAGAGCGGCCCGGCCCGCACCTGCGCGCTGCGGTACGCCGCCGGGATCACCGCCGTGCAGGTGTTCTGGGTGGTGCTGCTGCTCCTCCCGCACGGCACGCAGGGCCCGCTGTTCCCGGTCGGGGTGCTGGCCGAACTCGCGGTCCCGGTCTGGGCCGAGAAGGACGAGCAGACGCCCTGGCACCGGCACCACATCGTGGAGCGCTACGGCCTGTTCACCATCATCGTGCTCGGCGAGACGGTCGCCGCCGCCACCGTCGCCATCCAGACCGCCCTGGACGAGCACCGGGCGGTGTCCGAGCTGCTGCCGATCGCCGGCGGCGGGCTGCTGATCTGCTTCGGCGCCTGGTGGATCTACTTCGCCGACGACGGCCACGGCCACCTGCGCGGCAACCGGCAGGCGCTGCCCTGGGGCTACGGCCACTACCTGGTCTTCGCCTCGGCCGCCGCGATCGGCGCCGGGCTGGAGGTCGCGGTCGAGCGCGCGGTCGGCGCCGCGGACATCTCGGCCCGGGCCGCGAGCGCCGCCGTGACCGTTCCCACCGCGCTGTTCCTGTTCAGCGTCTGGGTCCTGCACGCGCGCCACCACAAGAGCCGCGCCGCCCAGCCGGTCCTGCCGCTGACCGCGCTGTCGGTGCTGGCTGCGACCCTGGCCGGGGAGGCCGGTGTGCCGATCGCCGGTCTCCTCGTGGCGCTCGCCGTCGCCACCGGCCTGGCCCTGTCCGCGAAACGGAGTTGACCGTGCGACTCGAAGACCTCCCCCACGCCCACCTGCTGCAGCGCCACACCGGCCCGCTGCGCCCCGACGCCCGGTACGACACCGTCCACTTCGACGGCCTCGCGCTGACCGGGCAGTTCGGCGGCGCGCACTTCCTGGAGTGCGCGTTCACCGGCGTGCGGGTCGAGGAGTCGAGGCTGCGGCGGGCCGGGTTCAACGAGGTGTGGATGAGCGGCGGCCGGATGGTCGGCGTCGACCTCGCGGAGAGCGAGTGGCAGGACAGCGAGGTCGACTCCACCGTGCTGGCGGGCATCTCCGCGTACGGCTCGGCGATCCGCCGCACCGTCTTCCGCCGGTGCAAGCTGGAGGCGGTCAACCTGCGCGGCGCGGTGCTGCGCGACGTGGTCTTCGAGGACTGCCTGCTGCGGGACGTCGACCTCTCCGACGCCAAGCTCACCGACGTCTCCTTCCCCGGCAGCACGCTGGACGAGGTCCGCCTGCGCGGCGCGGCCCTGAAGGGCGCCGACCTGCGCACCGCCGCGAGCCTGGGCCTGCCCGACGGCCACCTGGGCCTGCGCGGCGCGGTCATCTCGACGGCCCAGCTGCTCGACCTCGCACCGCAGTTCGCCCACGCCCTGGGGATCACGGTGAAGGACTGAGAGCGGTTCCCCGGCGGCGCGCCCGCCCGGCCGCCGGAGAGTTCACCTCCCGGCCGCCGTTTCGGCCTCCGGTGAACAGTCCGCCAATCCTCGTCCCCACCCCGTGACCTGACGGCCCGTCCTGCGTGAGGATGCTCGGCGTTCGACACGAAGGTGTCTGGACAACACCACCAGCAGCCGATGGGACGGTCGGGTCGGATGGCAGAGCTGAGTCGTAGGAAGTTCATGGCGTTGTCGGCGAGCGCGGCCGCCGGTGCGGCGGTCGCGGGCACCGCGGCGGGGGCGGGGGCGTCACCCGCCGCGGCGGCCGCCGCGGGGGCGACGGGCACCCTCGCCGACGCCCGGCACATCGTGATCCTGATGCAGGAGAACCGCAGCTTCGACCACTACTTCGGCATGCTGAAGGGCGTGCGCGGCTTCGCGGACCGCGCGACCGTCCAGCTGCCGGGCGGCTACAGCGTCTTCAACCAGCCGAACCTGCTGGGCCGCCAGTACCCGTGGCAGTTCTCCGCGACCAAACCGGCCGGCGGCGCCGACCCGGAGCGGCTGGCGCAGTGCAACGGCGACCTCGCGCACGGCTGGAGCGACCAGCACAAGGCGTGGAACAACGGGAAGATGGACTCCTGGGTCGCCGCCAAGGGCAACGTCCGCACCCTCGGCTACCTGACCCGGGCGGACATCCCGTTCCACTACGCGCTGGCCGACAACTGGACGGTCAACGACGCCTACCACTGCTCGGTGCTCTCCGCGACCGGCCCGAACCGCACCTACCACTGGTCCGGCCAGATCGACCCGGCGGGCACGGCGGGCGGCCCGGCGTACGACGGCGGCGACGAGTCGGGCCTGAAGTGGCAGACGTACGCGGAGGCGCTGGAGGCGGCCGGGGTCAGCTGGAAGGTCTACCAGAACGCGTCCGACAACTACGGCGACAACGCGCTCGCGTACTTCACCGAGTTCTCCGGGGCCCCGGCGGGCAGCGCGCTCGCGGTCAAGGGCATGGGCTCGGTGCCGAAGGCGACCGGCCGGACCCCGGACGACATCGTCGCCGCGATCAGGGCGGACGTGCTGGCGGGGACGCTGCCCCAGGTGTCCTGGATCGTCCCGGACCAGGCGTCCTCCGAGCACCCGTACGCGACCCCGGCCGACGGCGCGCACTTCGTGCACGAGGTGATGGACGCGCTGAACGCCGACCCGGCCGTGTTCGACTCCACGATCCTGTTCCTCAACTACGACGAGAACGACGGCTTCTTCGACCACGTCCCGCCGCCGGTCGCCCCCGCCGGCACGGCCGGCGAGTTCTACAACGGCGTCAACATCGGCCTGGGCTTCCGCGTCCCGATGATCGCGATCTCGCCGTGGAGCCGCGGCGGCTGGGTCTCCTCGGAGACCTCCGACCACACCTCGGTGCTGCGCTTCCTGGAGAAGTGGACGGCCGCCGTCGGCAGGCCCGCGACCTGTCCGAACATCTCGGCCTGGCGGCGCAAGGTCACCGGCGACCTGACCGGCATGTTCGACTTCGCCGCCCCGGTGTACGGGATGCCCGCGCTGCCCGACACCTCGCAGACCATCGGCCTGGCCGCCTGCGGCCCGCTGCCCAACCCGGCGCCGGTCGACAACCGGCTGCCGGTGCAGGAGCCGGGCACCCGCCCGGCCCGGGCGCTGCCGTACCAGCCGGTGGTCAACCTGGACCACCTGGAGTTCGGCTCCGGCGGGGTGACGAAGGTGTGGATCGCGATGGCCAACCAGGGCAGCGCGAGCACCCACTTCGCCGCGTACGCCAACGCCCACCGCTCCGGCGGCCCGTGGCAGTACACCGTCGACCCGGCCGGTTCCACCAGCGACTTCTTCAACTGCGGCACCGGCTACGGCGCGGGCGAGTACGACCTGACGGTGGTCGGCCCCAACCGCTTCCTGCGCCGCTTCACCGGCGACGCCACCGCCGCCGGCAAGACCGCCGCCGTCACCGCGACGTACGCGCCCGCTCCGGACACCGGCAAGCTCGCGCTCTGGTTCAAGCTGGCCAACGGCGGCAGTTCGGCGGTGACCTTCACCGTCACCTCCCACGCGTACCGCACCGACGGCCCGTGGACGTACACCGTCGCGGCCGGGGCGAGCACCAGCGACCACTTCAACGCGGTGGCGTACACGGGCGGCTGGTACGACTTCACGGTGACGGTCAGCGGCGACGCGAGCTGGTCGCAGCGGTTCACCGGCCACCTGGAGACCGGCGCGCCCTCGGTCTCCGGCTGAACGGAAGCCCTCGGCGGGCGGGCCCTGGGCCGGACGGGTGGTCCCGGACCGTCCCGGATGCGACCCGTCCGGGCCGGTGGGAGGGTGGACGGAGCCCGTTGTCCGCGACATCCGAGGAGGAGACCATGGGCCTGAGTGACCAGTTCAAGGACAAGGCCAACGACCTCGCCGACCAGGCCAAGTCGGCGCTCGGCAACCAGGGGTCGAAGACCGAGGAAGCCGAGCAGAAGGCCCGCGAGAAGGCCGAGGGCGCGATGCCCGGCGGCCAGGAGTCCGCGGACGACCAGCCGCAGGAGGGCGAGTCCTCCTGACCGGCTGACCGAGCGGGGCGGGTCCTGACCGGGCCCGCCCCGTCGGCGTACCGTGGCAAGGGGGGACTCCCACCCGAGGAGGAGACATGGGCACCTTCGACAGGACCCGTCCCGGGGCGGCCCCGCCCGCCGACTCGCCCGAACGCGCCGTCCTCGCCCACGACGAGGCGATCGACGCCTTCGGGGACCAGGTCGAGCGCGCCCGCCACGACGCCGAACGCCGGATCCGGCAGGAGCGCGAGGACCGCCTGGCCGCCGAACGGATGACCTCCGAGGGCGACCCCTGGGGCTGACCCGCGCGGCGGCGGACGACGGCCGGCCCCGCCCCGGGCCGCCCGCCCGGCCCCGGGGCTACGCGGGGGACGGCGGGGCCGGGCGGTAGTAGGACTCGATCGGGACGCGGGCCTCGTCGAAGAGCGCCGGGCCGTCCTGGACGAGGACGGGCCAGTCGCCGGAGGCCGGGTTGAGTTCCACCAGCTGCTCGGTGGCCAGGGCGAACACCACCCGGCCCAGGCCCGAGCGGACCAGGGCGCCCGCGCACATCCCGCACGGCTGGCAGCTGGTGTAGAGGGCGGTGCGGGCGGCCTCGGCCGGTTCGAGCTCGCGGGCGGCCCAGCGGGCGAGCTTCAGCTCCGGGTGGGCGGTGATGTCGCGGTCGCGCCGCACGGTGTTGTGCGCCTCGGCGAGGACCGTGCCGTCGGGGGACGCCAGCAGCGACCCGTACGGGGCGTCCCCCGCCTCGACGGCGCGGGCGGCCAGGGCGACGGCGCGGCGCAGCAGGGCCTCGTCGGCGGGGGTGATCACGCGGTGTCCTTCCGGTGGGCGGACACGGCGGCCAGGCTCCGCCAGGCCGTCTCCGGCCGTCGGGTCTCCTCGGGGTCGCCGTGGTAGGGGTCGAGGACCACGGCCCGCGCGCCCAGGGCGCGCAACTGCCGCAGGTCGTCCAGCACTTGTTCCAGGGTGCCGGTCCCGGCCGGCCGCTCGGCTCCGGTGACCGGCCGGTCGGTCAGCCGGAACGCGATCCGCGGGGCGAAGCCCGGCAGCGGGTGGGCGGCGAGCACCGCCCGCATCGCGGGCAGGGTCAGCCGCAGCGGGTGCCAGGCGTCGCCGAACCGGACGGTCCGGCGCAGCGCCGCCGGGCTGTGCCCGCCGACCCAGAGCGGCACCGCGGCGGGCCCGCTCTCCCGCAGCACCCGCAGGCACGCGTCGGCCAGCCGCCCGCGTTCGGCGAACGGCACCCCGAGCGCCGCGAACTCCTGCCGGGCCCAGCCGGTGCCCACGCCGAGCACCAGGCGGCCGCCGCTCAACCGGTCCAGGCCCGCGGCCATCCGGGCGGTCAGCAGCGGGTCGCGGTACGGCAGCACCAGCACCGTGGTGCCGAGCCGGACCCGGGTGGTCAGGCCGGCCAGCCAGGACAGCGTGGTGAACGGCTCGTGGAAGGGCTCGGGATAGCGCTCCGCCACGTCCGGGGTGACGGCGACGTGGTCGGAGACCATGAGCAGGTCGTACCCCAGCTCCTCGACGGTCCGGGCCCACGCGCGCAGCACGCCGGGATCGGTGCCCGGGCCGAAGTTCGGTACGTTGACGCCCAGTTGCATGCGGCGAGGCTATCCCGGCGAGGTCCGGCCGGTGAATGGCCGATCCCCGGCGTCCAGGGCCTCTGGCCGTGGATCCGCCGGTAGGATCGCCGGATGGCCGGGGATCTCGACGACATCGACTGGGCGATCATCGGGCAGCTGCAGGCGGACGCCCGGCTGCCGATCAGCGAGCTGGGCCGGCGGGTGAACCTCGGCGCCTCGGCCACCGCCGAACGGGTGCGCGCCCTGGAGGCCAGGGGAGTGGTCACCGGCTACCACGCCGCGGTCGACCTCGCCCGGATCGGCTACCCGGTGCTGGCCGTCGTCCGGCTGAAGTACCCGGGCAGCCACCACCAGCCCCTGCACCGGCTGCTCGCCGAGCGGCGCGAGATCCTGGAGTGCCTGCGCACCACCGGGGACGACTGCTACACCCTCAAGCTCGCCGCCACCTCCATGGAGCACCTGGAGGCCCTGGTGGACGAACTCTGCGCCTTCGGCTCCACCACCACCAGCGTGGTCTACCGCCAGACCCTGCCCTACCGGGGCCCGGCCCGGCCCCACTGAGACCCGCCCCACTGAGACCCGCCCCGCTGAAGACCCGCCCCGCGAACCCCGCGCGGCGGGTCTCAGGGGCGCGGCGGCAGCGGCGGACGGCGCAGGTCCGGGCGGGGGGTGTCGCGGGGCGGGGGCGCGGCGGCGGGGGCGGCGGCGAGCAGGGTGAGGGCGAGGTCGACGGCGGCGGCGAGGTCGGTGTGCTCGCCGCGGGCCCAGTCGCGGGGGGTGCGGACCACCTCGACGTCGGGGTCGACGCCCCGGTTCTCGACCGAGAAGCCGATGCCGCCGGTGAACCAGCTGGCGTTCTTGGGGACGGAGATCTGGGTGCCGTCGCCCAGCGCGTGCCGTCCGGTCATGCCGACCACGCCGCCCCAGGTGCGGGTGCCGACCACCGGGCCCAGCGCGAGCGCCTTGATCGCGGTGATGATGACGTCGCCGTCGGAGCTGGTGGCGTGGTCGGCGAGGGCGACGACCGGGCCGCGCGGCGCGTCCCGGGGCCACCGGACGGGCTGCCGGCCGCGGGTGAAGTCCCAGGCCAGGACGCGGCGGTGGAGCTTCTCCAGGACGAGTTCGGAGACGTTGCCGCCCGCGTTGCCCCGGACGTCCAGGACGAGCGCGGGCCGGGCCAGTTCGGAGCGCAGGTCGCGGTTGAACTGGGCCCAGCCGGAGCCGCCGAGGTCGGGGATGTGCAGGTAGCCGCAGACGCCGTCGCTGAACTCCCGCACCAGGTGCCGCCGCTTGGCGACCCAGTCCTGGTAGCGGATGGGCCGCTCGTCGGTGAGCGGGGTGACGGCGAGGCGCCGGGTCCGCCCGTCGTGGCGGACGGTGAGTTCGACGGTGGTGCCGCCCGTCCCGGCCAGCAGCGGGGTGGGGCCGCGCACCGGGTCGGGCGGGCGGCCGTCGACGGCGAGCAGCTCGTCGCCGTCGTGCAGGCCGTGGCCGGCCAGCGGTGCGCGGGCCCTGGGGTCGGAGGACTCGCCGGGCAGGATCCGGTCGACCAGCCAGCGGCCGTCGACGTCGCGGTGGGCGTTGGCGCCGAGCAGACCGAGCGGCTGCTGGGCGATGGCGGGGCCCTCGCCGCGCCGGGCCGGGGTGACGTAGGCGTGCGAGGTGCCGAGCTCGCCGAGCAGTTCGCGCAGCAGGTCGGCGAAGTCGTCGGGGGAGGCGATCCGTTCCAGCAGCGGCTCGTACTGGGCGGTGAGGGCGGGCCAGTCCAGGCCGCACATGCCCTCGTCCCAGAACTGGTCGGCGACGATCCGGGCGGCCTCGGCGTAGGACTGCCGCCACTCGGCGGCCGGGTGCACGGTGTGGGTGATCCGGCGCAGGTCGACGGGGATCGGGGCGCCGGGGGCGGCCAGCGGGTACAGCTTGAGCGCGCCGCCGGAGAACACCGAGACCGCCGAGCCGTCCGCGGAGACCGCGAAGCCGTCCAGCTGCTCGACCAGGGTGGTGCGGCGGCCCCGGGCCAGGTCGAAGTGCTCCAGGGCGGGGCGGCCCGAGGTGTCCTCCGGGTTGGCGAAGGTCTGGCCGAGCGCGCCGGAGATCGGCCAGCGCAGCCAGACCACGCCGCCGCGCACCGCCGCCGTCGCCGAGTACTTGGAGGCGATCACCGGGAACGGCACCAGCCGCTTGCTCAGCCCCTCCTCGTCCACGTGCACGGTGCCGTCGCCGGTGGCCTCCTCCGGGTCCAGGCCCACCGGCGGGCGGCCCTCGGCGGGCGAGGCGAACGGGGACGGGGTGCCGGCGGCCAGCGGCACCAGGTACGGGCGGCAGCCGAGCGGGAAGGACAGGTCGCCGGTGTGCACGTCGTGCACCGGGTCGAAGCCGCGCCAGGACAGGAACACCAGGAAGCGGCCGTCCCGGGTGAACACCGGGTGCTCGTCCTCGAACCGGCCGCCGGTGACGGCGACCTTGTGCTCGGGACGGTCGGTGCGGGCCAGCCGGATCGCCCGCAGCGAGCGGCCCGCGACCGGCTCGGACCAGGCCAGCCAGCGCGAGTCGGGCGAGAAGGACGGGCTGGAGACCGGCCCGAACCGGGACGCGGTGACCTCGGTGACCGCGCCGTCCGCGGTGTCCACCAGCAGCAGCCGGCCGTCCGAGCAGGCCACCGCGAGGCGCCCGCCGTCCGGGGCGGCGGCCAGCTCCTGCACCCGGCCGATCCGGCCGCCGGCGATCCGCCGGTGCGGGGGGTGCTCGTCGGCGGCGTCCTTGCCCGGCAGCGCGGCCAGCTCGATCGCGTCCTCGCCGTCGGCGTCGCTCACCCAGGCGGCCTGGTTGCCGTAGCCGAGCACCAGCGGCAGCCGGCAGCGCACGCCCGGGGTGTCGGCCAGCACCCGGGCCGGGCCGTCGCGGTGGGTCAGCCAGTACAGCGAGCCGCGCACGTTCAGCACCCCGGCCCGGCCGGTGGCGTCGCAGGCCAGGTCCTTGACGTTGTTGGCGGCGCTGACCTGGTAGGGCCGCCGCCCGGCCCGGGCGCCGCCCAGCGGGACGTCCAGCCGGCGCGGCGCGGGGGCGTCCAGCGAGTCGAGCAGCCAGAGGTCCCCGGCGTGCTGGTAGACCACCCGGACGCCGTCGCTGGCAGCCTCCCGGGCGTAGTACGAGGCGTGGTCGGTGTGCCGGCGCAGGCCGGTGCCGTCCGGGCGCACCGAGTACAGGTTGCCGACGCCCTCGTGGTCGGAGAGGAACGCGATCCGGGTGCCCTCGGCGGAGGCCACCGGCATCGGCGAGGCCAGGTGCCCGGGCAGGCCCGGCAGCAGCAGGTCGTGGTCCACCCAGAGCCGGCCGGTCGCACCGCCCCGGTAGCGCTTCCAGAACGCGGGCTCGTGCGGCGCCGCGTCCGTCAGCAGCACCGTGTGCCCCTCGCCGACCTGGGCGTCCGCGACCGGCCCCCACGGCATCCGCCGCCCCGGCGCGCCGTCCGGCGGCAGCTCCCACGCCCAGGCGTAGTGCGCGAACGGCTCGTGGTACGAGGTCACCGCCAGCACCTCGCCGTTCGGCAGCCAGCCGCGCACCCGGGTGTCCTGGCTGCCCCAGTACGTCAGCCGCACCGCCGGCCCGCCCTCCACCGGCGCGGTGAACACCTCGGGCGCCAGCGCGAACCAGCTGGTCCACGCCAGCGCCGCGCCGTCCGGCGACAGCCTGGGGTGGCTCACCCTGGTGCGGTCCGGGCTCACCCGCCAGGCCCGGCCGACCGCGCCGTCCGCCGCCAGGGGCGCGACCCAGACGTCGTCCTCGGCGGTGAAGGCGAGCAGACCGCCGCGTACATGGGGGTACCGCAGGTATCCGGACACCCTTCCATGGTTCGATCGGCGGCCGGGGCCCGCAAACGCGGCCGGGCCGCTCGGGGGGCGGCGGAGCCGCCGGGACGGCCGACGGCGGGTCAGTGAACCGGGCTCGCCGGTCCATTGACAGCGGACGGGCGCAGCCGCTTCAGTGGTCTAGTCCAACTCCTGGGTCGTGCCGGTGCGGCGGCGCGCCCCGGCCGGGAACCCCACAGCCCGGCGGGACGGAGGAGGGCGTCCCCCACACAGAGGCAGGAGCATCCCCACATGCGTACTCCCCGCAGGAAGCGGCTGCTGGCCGCCGGAACGGCCTGGGCGGTGGCGGCCGCGGGCGCCGTCGCGCTCAGCTTCGGCCTGGCCGGGTCGGCCTCGGCCGGAGAGTTCCTGGTCAACGGCGGTTTCGAGAGCAACTCGCTGAACCCCTGGACCTGCACCGGCTCGACCGGCTCCGTGGTCACCGGCCACGCCCGCACCGGCACCTACGCGCTCGCGGGCGCCGCGTCCGCGGCCGACACCGCCCAGTGCACCCAGACCGTCGCGGTCGCCCCCAACACCACGTACACGCTCAGCGCGTACGTCAACGGCGCCTACGTCTACCTCGGCGTCAACGGCGGCACCTCGACCTGGACGCCGAGCACCGGCGGCGCCTACCAGAAGCTCTCGGTCAGCTTCACCACCACCGCCACCCAGACCTCCGCCACCGTGTTCACCCACGGCTGGTACGGCCAGGGCACCTACTACGCGGACGACGTCTCGCTGGACGGCCCCGGCGCGCCCGCCTCGCCCTCCGCGAGCGCGAGCCCCTCCAAGTCGGCCTCGCCGTCGCCCTCGGCCTCGGCGTCCGCCAGCACCAGCCCGTCCACCAGCGCCTCGCCCTCCACCTCGGCGTCGCCGTCCACCTCCGGCTCGCCGACCACCCCGCCGCCGCCCGGCGGCCACGCCCTGGTCGGCTACCTGCACGCCAGCTTCGCCAACGGCGCCGGGTACCTGAAGATGTCCGACGTGCCCGACAGCTGGGACATCATCGACCTGGCCTTCGGCGAGCCGGACTCCATCACCGGCGGCACCATCCACTTCAACCGCTGCCCGGCCACCGAGTGCCCGGGCGTCGAGTCCGACGCCGACTTCAAGGCGGCCATCGCCGCCAAGCAGGCCAAGGGCAAGAAGGTCCTGCTGTCGATCGGCGGCCAGAACGGCGAGGTGCAGCTCACCACCGCCGGCGCCCGCGACAACTTCGTCAACTCGGTCTCCGCGATCATCGACAAGTGGGGCCTGGACGGCCTCGACATCGACTTCGAGGGCCACTCGCTGTCGCTCAACACCGGCGACAACGACTTCAAGAACCCGACCACCCCGGTGATCACCAACCTGATCTCCGCGGTGAAGACGCTCAAGGCCAAGTACGGCGCGAAGTTCCAGCTCACCATGGCGCCGGAGACCTTCTTCGTCCAGCTCGGCTACCAGTACTACGGCTCGGGCCCCTGGGGCGGCCAGGACCCGCGGGCCGGCGCCTTCCTGCCGGTCATCTACGGCCTGCGCGACGACCTGACGCTGCTGCACGTCCAGGACTACAACTCGGGCTCGATCATGGGCCTCGACAACCAGTACCACAACATGGGCAGCGCGGACTTCCACGTCGCGATGACCGACATGCTGCTCTCCGGCTTCCCGGTGGCCGGCAACACCAACAACGTGTTCCCGGCGCTCAAGCCCTCGCAGGTCGCGATCGGCATGCCCGCCAACACCTACGCCGGCAACGGCTACGTCGCCCCGGCCGTGGTCAACCAGGCGCTGGACTGCCTCACCAAGGGCACTGGCTGCGGCTCCTACAGCCCGCGGGCCGGCAAGCAGCCGAACCTGCGCGGCCTGATGACCTGGTCGATCAACTGGGACAACTACAACAACAACGAGTTCTCGAAGAACTTCCACAGCTACTTCGGCTGAGACCCGGCACGGCGGTGACGGAGCCGGCCGCCCCCGCGGGGGCGGCCGGCTCCGGTCGTCGTCGGGGCGGGGAGCGGCCGGCTCCGGCCGCCGGGTGGGGGCGGGGAACGCCGCTGCTCGACCGGGCGGGGCGGCGCGCCTAGCCTGAAGGGGAAGGAGGTGATGGCGATGCTGGCAGACGCGCCCCTGCTCGCGGTGATCCCCGTGACCGACCTCGAACGGGCCAAGCGCTACTACCGCGACACGCTCGGGCTCACGCTCGCCCGGGAGAGCGCCGAAGAGGTGGTCTTCCGTTGCGGCAGCACCGAGTTCGGGATGTACGAGACCCCGTACGGCGGACAGGCCGACCACACCCTGGCCAGTTGGAAGGTCGCCGACCTGGACACCGAGATGGCCGAACTGCGCGGCCGCGGGGTGGTGTTCGAGGAGTACGACCAGCCCGGGCTGAAGACCCTCGACGGGGTCGCCGAGGGCGGCGGCATGCGGGCCGCCTGGTTCAAGGACCCGGACGGCAATGTGCTGTGCGTCAACGAACTGCACGCGGCCTGAACGGGCCGGGAAACGCCGAAGGCCTCCCCGGAGGGAGGCCTTCGCGCTGTCTGTGCGCCGCCAGGGACTCGAACCCCGGACCCGCTGATTAAGAGTCAGCTGCTCTAACCAACTGAGCTAGCGGCGCCTGCTGACGGAGAGAACATTACCTGGTCAGCGCCCGAAACACACAATCGGCCCGGCCGGGGCGCGGACGTATGCTGAAGCCGGCGCACCCCGCACCTGCCGAGAGGAACCACCGTGGGCCAGCTGACACTGCTCTTCCTGGTGCTGCTCGCCTCGGTGGTCACGATGCCGCTGGCCCGCCGCACCAGGATCCCGCAGCCGGTGCTGATGACCCTGGTCGGCCTGGTCTTCGCGGTTGTCCCGCAGATCCCCAACGTGCAGATCAACCCCGAGTTCATCCTCCCGCTGGTGCTGCCCCCGCTGATCTTCGCGGTGGCCCGGCGCTCCTCGGTGCGCTACTTCAAGGCCAACATCCGCTCGATCCTGCTGCTCGCCGTCGCCCTGGTGGTGGTCACCACCACCGCGGTGGCCGGCGTGTTCAGCTGGCTGGTGCCCGCCGCGCCGCTGGCCGCCGCCGTCGCGCTGGGCGCGCTGGTCTCCCCGCCCGACCCGGTGGCCGCCGTCGCGGTGGCCGGCGAGGTCGGGCTGCCCCGCCGGCTGACCGCCGTGCTGGAGAGCGAGGGCCTGTTCAACGACGTCACCGCGATCGTGATCTACTCGCTGGCCGTCGAGGCGGTGGTCGACGGGGACCTGTCGGTGGGCCGCGCCGTGCTGCGCTTCCTGCTGTCCGCCGTGGTCGCGGTGGCCGTCGGCATCGGCCTCGGCTGGCTGAACGCCAAGATCGCCGGCTTCCTGGACGACCCCACCCAGCAGGTCGCGCTCAACCTGCTCGTCCCGTTCGCCGCGTACGTCCTCGCCGAGGAGGCGCACGGCTCCGGCGTGCTGGCCGTGGTGGTCTGCGCGCTCTACCTCGCCGACCGGGCCTCCGACGCCGACGAGGTCTCCTACCGGCTGGTCGGCAACGCCTTCTGGGAGATCGTCGAGACGCTGATCACCGGCGTCGCGTTCGGACTGATCGGCCTGGAGCTGTCCACCGTCGTCCAGGACGTCAAGGACACCTGGCACACGATGATCGGCGACACCGCGATCGTCCTCGCCGTCGTCGTGCTGCTGCGCCTGCTGTGGCTGCTGCCCGCCGCCTGGCTCTCCCGCCGGGTCACCCACGGCGAGGAGGACACCCCCATCAGCTGGCGGGAGACCGTCGTGCTGTGGTGGTCCGGCATGCGCGGGGTGGCCACCGTCGCGCTGGCCCTCGGCCTCCCGCTCGCCCTGCACGACGGGCTGCCGTTCCCGGCCCGCAGCGAGATCGTCTTCATCGCGTTCAGCGTCGTGCTGTTCACCCTGGTGGTCCAGGGCCTCACCCTCCCGTACGTGGTCCGGCTGCTCGGTCTGGACGACGCCCACGACGAGCACGAGAAGGCCGTCCGCGAGCTGTGGTGGCGCGCCGCCAAGGCCGGACTGAACCGGCTCGCCGAACTGGAGGAGGAGGACCAGCTCCCGCCCGAGATCACCGAGCGCCTGCGCGAGCGCCAGCACGACCGCCTCGCCCGGCTCTGCCCCGAGAAGTACGAGGATGAGGAGGCGCTGGAGGCCAAGCGCCGCGGCAAGCAGTGGCGGCAGGCCTTCGCCGTCGAGCAGGAGATGATCGCCGCCTCCCGCCGGGAGGTCCTGGTCGCCCGCGGCGAGGCCGGTGCCGACCCCGAGGTCGCCGACCGGGTGCTGCGCGCACTCGACCTCCAGTCGGCGCGGAAGTGACGCCCCGTCGACCTCCCGTGGTGGACCGCTGACCCGCCGCCCGCAGGGCATAGGGTTGGGGGCGGGCAAGGCCGTCGACGGAGCCGGCACACGCACGCGTACCCGCCGGACCAGCGCAACCCTCCCGCCGGAACCAGCCGGAACCCGCACCCCGTATGACGCTAGGAGCAACCGATGTCGGACACCCCTGCCAACGGCCGGACCCCGTTGGACCGCACCCCGCAGTGGGCCGCGCTGGGGAAGCACCGGGCGGATCTCGGCGAGCAGCACCTGCGCGGGCTGTTCGCCGCCGACCCCGACCGCGGCACGCGCTACACCCTGCGGGTCGGCGACCTCTTCGTCGACTACTCGAAGCACCTGGTCACCGACCGCACCCTGGAGCTGCTGCGCGAGCTGGCCGCCGCGACCGGCGTCGCCGAGCTGCGCGACGCGATGTTCCGCGGCGAGAAGATCAACACCACCGAGGACCGGGCCGTCCTGCACACCGCGCTGCGCGCCCCCCGCGGCGCCGTCATCGAGGTCGACGGCGAGAACGTGGTGCCCGCCGTGCACGCCGTGCTCGACAAGATGGCGGCCTTCTCCGAGCGGGTGCGCTCCGGCGAGTGGACCGGCCACACCGGCAAGCGGATCCGCAACGTCGTCAACATCGGCATCGGCGGCTCCGACCTCGGCCCCGCGATGGCCTACGAGGTGCTGCGCTCCTACACCGACCGCGACCTGACCGTCCGCTTCGTATCCAACGTCGACGGCGCCGACCTGCACGAGGCCGTCCGCGACCTGGACGCGGCCGAGACGCTGTTCATCGTCGCCTCCAAGACCTTCACCACCATCGAGACCGTCACCAACGCGGTCGCCGCCCGCGGTTGGCTGCTGGAGCAGCTCGGCGCCGGCGAGGAGGCCGTCGCCAAGCACTTCGTGGCGCTGTCCACCAACGCGCAGGGCGTCGCCGACTTCGGCATCGACACCGCCAACATGTTCGAGTTCTGGGACTGGGTGGGCGGCCGCTACTCCTACGACTCGGCGATCGGCCTCTCGCTGATGATCGCGATCGGCGCCGAGCGCTTCGAGGAGATGCTGGCCGGCTTCCGCCTGGTCGACGAGCACTTCCGCACCGCCCCCGCCGAGGAGAACGTGCCGCTGCTGCTCGGCCTGCTCGGCGTCTGGTACGGCGCGTTCTTCGACGCCCAGGCGCACGCGGTGCTCCCGTACTCGCACTACCTGTCGAAGTTCACCGCGTACCTCCAGCAGCTCGACATGGAGTCCAACGGCAAGTCCGTCGACCGGGAGGGCAACCCCGTCGACTGGCAGACCGGCCCCGTGGTGTGGGGCACCCCCGGCACCAACGGGCAGCACGCGTACTACCAGCTGCTGCACCAGGGCACCAAGCTGATCCCCGCCGACTTCCTCGGCTTCGCCCGCCCGGTCGCCGACCTCCAGCCCGGCCTGGTCGCCCAGCACGACCTGCTGATGGCCAACTTCTTCGCCCAGACCCAGGCGCTCGCCTTCGGCAAGACCGCCGAGGAGGTCGCCGCGGAGGGCGTGCCCGCCGAGCTCGTCCCGCACAAGACCTTCCGGGGCAACCACCCCACCACGACCATCCTGGCCACCGAGCTCACCCCGCACGTCCTGGGCCAGCTGGTCGCGCTCTACGAGCACAAGGTCTTCGTCCAGGGCGCCGTCTGGAACATCGACTCCTTCGACCAGTGGGGCGTCGAACTCGGCAAGGTGCTGGCCAAGAAGATCGAGCCGGTCCTGCTCACCGGCGAGGGCGCCGGAGCGCTGGACGCCTCGACCGCCAACCTGGTCGACCGGTACCGCGAGCTGCGCGGCCGGTAAGTCGTTCCGGGGGCCGGGGAACGGGCGGGCCGGGAGCTCGCCGTTCCCCGGGCCCCTGGTGGCCGCTCCCTCACGTCACGCGCGTCAGCAGGGAGTCGGCGTGGGCGGTGACCAGGTCGCGGGCGGCGGCCGGGTCGGGGGCGGCGAGGGCGCGGGCCAGGGCCAGGTGTTCGGCGTGGTCCCGTTCGGCGTGGGCGGCGGTCGCGGTCGCGGCGGCCGAGATGCGTATCTGGCGGTCCCAGAGCGTCTCGTACAGGGACGTCAGGACGGGGTTGCCGGCGGCCCGCAGCAGGGTGAGGTGGAAGTGGCGGCCGGCCTCGACGGGGTGCGGGTCGCGGTGCTCGCAGGCGGTCAGCAGCTCCGCGGCGGCGGCCGTCAGCGCGGCGGGGCCGCGGGCGGCGAGGGTGTCGATCGCGGCGTGCTCGAAGAGGATCCGCGCGGCGAGGACGTCGCGGGCCTCGCCCGGGGCGATCGGCACGACCTGGGCGCCGCGCTTGGGGTAGAGGCGCAGGAAGCCCTCGGACTGCAGGCGCAGGAACGCCTCGCGGACGGGGGTGCGGGACAGGCCCAGCTCGGTGGCGACGACGCCTTCGGAGAGCAGCGTGCCGCCGGGCCAGGTGCCGTCCAGCAGGCGGGTGCGGACGTGCTGGTAGGCCCGGTCAGCGGTGGGGAGGGCGTCGGTCGTCACCCGGCCATTCTGACACGCGCCCTGGCTTGCATCTAAGCTTGCATCTATGATGCGGGCATGCCCCCGAACGCCCCGCGCTCCCGCACCGCCCTGTTCGTGACCTGCCTGAACGACACCCTGTTCCCCGGCACCGGCCGGGCCGCCGTCACCCTGCTGCGCCGCCTCGGCGTCGAGGTCGACTTCCCCGCCGCGCAGAGCTGCTGCGGCCAGATGCACTTCAACACCGGCTACCGCCGGGAGACCGCCAGGCTCGCCCGGCACTTCGTCGACACCTTCGCCGACTACGAGGAGATCGTCGTCCCGTCCGCCTCCTGCGCCGGGATGCCGGCCGAGTCGTACCCGCTGGCCGCCGAAGCCGCGGGCGACCCCGGACTGGCCCGGGAGGTGGCCGAACTCGCCCCCAGGGTCGTCGAGTTGACCGAGTACCTGACGGACCGGCTCGGCGTCGAGCAGGTCGGGGCGTACTTCCCGCACCGGGTCACCTACCACCCCACCTGCCACAGCCTGCGGGCCACCGGGCTGGGGGAGCGGCCCCACCGGCTGCTGCGCGCCGTCGCCGGGATCGACTACGTCGAACTGCCGGCCCAGGAGGAGTGCTGCGGCTTCGGCGGCACCTTCTCGGTGAAGAACCCGGCGGTGTCCGGCGCGATGAACGGCGACAAGGCCCGGCACGTGCTGGAGACCGGGGCGTCCGTGCTGGCCGCCGTCGACAACTCCTGCCTGATGAACATCGGCGGCCGGCTCACCAGGGACGGGCACCCGGTGCGCACCCTGCACCTCGTCGAGATCCTCGCCCGCACCGAACGGGACGGGCCGCTGCCCGGCCTGCCCGTGGTGGAGGCGGTCCGATGAGCAGGTCCTTCCTCGGCTGGCCCGCGTTCCCCCAGGCCTCCGAACGCGAGGTCGGCAACCGGCAGTTGCGCGAGAACGTGCGCCGCGCCACCCACACCATCCGGGGCAAGCGGGCCGTGCTGGCCGCGGAGCGACCGGACTGGGAGCAGCTGCGCGACAGCGCCGCCGCGATCAAGGACCAGGTGCTGGCCGGCCTGGAGGAGCACCTGCTGCGGGTCGAGGAGAAGGTCACCGCGGCCGGCGGCACCGTCCACTGGGCCCGCGACGCCGCCGAGGCCAACCGGATCGTCACCGACCTGGTCCGGGCCACCGGCGAACGCGAGATCGTCAAGGTCAAGTCGATGCTCACCGAGGAGATCGGCCTCGACGCTGCCCTGGAGGCCGCCGGGATCAACGCCCGGGAGACCGACCTGGCCGCCACCATCGTCCAGCTCGGCGACGACCTGCCCTCGCACGTGGTCGTCCCCGCGCTGCACCGCAACCGCACCGAGATCCGCGAGATCTTCGCCCGCGAGATGGGCCGGCACGGCCGCCCCGCCCCCGAAGGGCTCACCGACGACCCCGCCGAACTCGCCGAAGCCGCCCGGCTGCACCTGCGGGAGAAGTTCCTCGGCGCCAAGGTCGCCGTCTCCGGCGCCAACTTCGTGGTCGCCGAGACCGGCACCCTGGTCGTCGTCGAGTCCGAGGGCAACGGCCGGATGTGCCTCACCCTCGCCGACACCCTGATCTCCGTCGTCGGCATCGAGAAGACCGTCCCCACCTGGCAGGACCTCGAAGTCTTCCTGCAACTGCTGGCCCGCAACGCCACCGGCGAGCGGATGGCCCCCTACACCAGCACCTGGACCGGCACCGTCGACGGCGACGGCCCGCGCGACTTCCACCTCGTCCTGGTCGACAACGGACGCACCCGCGCCCTCGCCGACCCGGTCGGCCGCCAGGCCCTGCGCTGCATCCGCTGCGGCGCCTGCATGAACACCTGCCCCGTCTACGAGCGCACCGGCGGCCACGCCTACGGCTCCGTCTACCCCGGGCCGATCGGCGCGATCCTCAACCCGCTGCTCAAGGGCGTCGACGACTCGCAGACCGCCTCGCTGCCGTACGCCTCCACGCTGTGCGGCGCCTGCAACGAGGTCTGCCCCGTGCGGATCCGCTTCACCGACGTGCTGCTCGACCTGCGCGCCCAGGTCGCCGACGGCGGACAGCACCCCGTCGAGCGGGCCGCGCTGGGCGCCGTCGGCGCGGTGATGGAACGCCCCGCCGCGTGGAAGGCCGCCGTGAAGGGCGCCGGACTGGTCGGGCCGCTGCTGCCCGGACGCACCAGACTGCCCGGCCCGCTCGGCGGCTGGACCGAGAACCGGGCGCTGCCCGACGTCCCCCGGGAGTCCTTCCGCAGCTGGTGGAAGCGGAACGAAGGAGAACGCGCATGACCGCCGGCACCGCCCGCGAGGAGATCCTCCGCCGGATCCGCGCCGCCGCCGTCCCGCCCGCCCCCGAACCGCCCCGCCACTACCTGCGGCACGCCCCCGGCCTCGACCCCCACGACCGGGAGGCCGGGCTCGCGCTGTTCGCCGAACGGCTGGAGGAGTACGGCGCGCGGGTGCTGCGCGCCGACGCGCCGGGCCCGGCCGTCGCCCGGGTCCTGGACGACGAGGGCGCCCGCAGCCTGGTCGTGCCGGACGGGCTGCCCGCCGACTGGACCGCCGGCTGGACGGGACGGGTGCGCGTCGACCGCCCGCCGCTCGGCAAGGCCGAACTCGACGCCACCGACGCCGTCCTGACCGGGTGCGCCGCCGCCGTCGCCGACTCCGGCACCCTGGTCCTCGACGGCGGCGCCGCCCAGGGGCGCCGCGCCGCGACCCTGCTGCCCGACCTGCACGTGTGCGTCGTCCGCGCCGCGCAGGTGCACTCCGCGCTGCCCGGAGCGCTCGCCCGGCTCGACCCCGCCCGGCCGCTCACCTTCGTCAGCGGGCCCTCCGCCACCGCCGACATCGAGATGATCCGGGTCAAGGGCGTCCACGGCCCGCGCCGGCTCGCGGTGGTGCTGCTGGAGTGAGCACGGGCCGGGGGCGGCCGGAAGGGCCCTAACCGGTCGGCGTCGGCGAGGCCGTCACCGCCGGGCGCGGGGCCGGGCCGTGCTGCGCCGTGTACACCAGACCGAAGCCGAGACCGGCCGCCAGCGCCGCCGCACCCGTCCAGGCCAGCGCCCGGAGCAGCCGCCTGTTGCGCCGCTCCCGCCGGTGCGCGCGCAGCGCGGCCGCCTCGGCCTCGGCGAGCTCCGCGTCGAGCCAGGCGGCCCAGTCGGAATGGAGATCGTCGGACGCCATGGAGCGGACATTAGCAGCCCTTTACACACCCGCCGGGGCTGCGCGCTCGCGTGCCACAACGCGAAAGGCCCCCCGGTGAAGGGGGGCCTTTCGCTGTCTGTGCGCCGCCAGGGACTCGAACCCCGGACCCGCTGATTAAGAGTCAGCTGCTCTAACCAACTGAGCTAGCGGCGCCTGCTGACGTGGAAGACTGTAGCAGCGGCCGGGGCCGGAGCCAAAATCGATTCCCCCGCAGCGGCACCCCCCGTTCAGCGCGCGTTCGACACCGGGTCGCCGGCCTCCCGGGCCCGCCCGCGGGCCGCCCGGACGCACGCCCACAGCACCACCGACGCCCCCGGCAGCCACGGCTCGCGGGTGTCCGGCGCCACGATCCACCGGCTGGAGGAGGACTCCGGCTCGTCGATCGCCCGCTGCACCGGCGGCACCGTCACCGCGTCGCCCCGGCCGTGGCACAGCAGCGGCGGCACGTCCCGGGCCCACTCCTCCCAGGCCAGCAGCGTCCGCAGCCGGGACGCCGCCCCCGGCTGTACGAACAGCAGCGTCCGGCCCCGGTAGGTCGCCACCGGGCCGCAGCCCGGGCCCGAGGTCCACAGCTCGTCCAGCACCCGGCGGCCGAACACGGCGGGCAGGCTGACCACGTCGAACGCCCGGCCGCACGGGAGGATCGCGGGCGCCCACGGGCGGGCCTCCCACAGGGCGCGCATGCTGCTCGGGTACTCGCTGGCGGAGGCGAGCCACGCCTCCCCGGCGACGCTGACGTACTCCACGGATTGATAGGTCCAGATGTCCACCTGGTCAGGGTGGACCGGTGGCGCGGCCGGCCGGGGAGAAAACGGCGTTCGCCGGACAGCGGGGGGTGCGGGGGCGTACCATCGCCCGCCGCATATGCCAGTGGCCTGCCGGGGCCGCCCCCGGACCCTCCGGGGCTACTCCTCCGGGCCGCGGCGCTGCAGCGAACGGCCGTACTCGACCATCCGCGCCGCGTAGTCCGGCGTCCAGTCGGCCCGCGCGGCGATCTGCTCCGGCGAGAGCGCGTCGAAACGACGCGGGTCCGCGAGCTGGGCGGCGGCCAGCGCCTGGAAGTCCGTCGCCCGCTCCGCCGCGACCCGGAACGCCAGGGCCAACTCGGTTGAACGGGACAGCAGTTCGGACGGGTCGTCGATCGACTCCAGGTCGAAGAACCGCTCCGGCTCCGGCTCCGTCCCCGCCGGTTCGAAGAGCAACTCGACCGGCCTGATCCGCCGGGCCGGGCCCGGCACCGAGGGGGCGACCGCCGGAGTCGGCGAACCGCCCTGGTCGGACGCCTGCGGATGCGAGTCGGGCATGACGGGGCACCTCCGGGAGTGCGGGGGGGAAAGACGGCCGCCGTCCATTGTCGCGCGCGAACCGTCAGAACCGGAACGGTGCGCCCCCGAGCGCTATTCCCCGCCGGGGGCGCGAGACCTGCTCCGCGCGCCCCGGCGGGGCGCTCCCTACAGGCGGACGCGGTGCTCGGCGAGGTGGGAGAGGACCGCGTGGTTGGCCTCCCAGCCGTCGGGGAACTTGACGGCGACGCCCAGCTGGACGGGCTCGGTGGCCGGGTGGTCGTCGAGGAGCTCGGGGATGCCGGCCCGGGCGACGACGATGCAGGCGTGGCGGTGGCGGGAGGCCAGGACGCACAGGCGGCCGGTCTCCAGGTGGAAGGCGGTCGCGTCGGGACGGCCGGAGAGCGGGTGCAGGACGACGGTGACGTCGTACTCGCGGCCCTGCAGCCGGTTCGCGGTGTCGACCGTGACGCACTCGCCGGCCGCCGGGTCGACCGGGACGCCCAGCCGGGCCAGCTCGGCGCGCACCGCCGCGGCCTGGTCCCGGTGCGCGGTGCCGACCGCGACCCGGCCGGGGGTGAGCGGCGCGGAGCCCTGCTCGGAGTGCGCGGTCAGCTCGCGGTCCAGCAGCCGGCGGACGGTGGCCGCGACCGCGGCGACCGCCTGGGCGTCGGTGCGCACGGTGTGCCGGGCGGGCAGCTCCAGCAGCGCCCAGCCGGTGGCCGCCGCCTCGTCGATCGCCGCGTCCACCGCCGAGCCGTCGCCGCGCAGGCCCGGCCGCAGGGTGCGGTCGTCCGGCCCGGTGCCGGCCCGGAACGGCGTGTACGGGTAGAACGCGGCGGAGACCAGCGGCGCCGCCGAGGCGGGCAGCCGCCAGGAGACCGGGAGCCGGTGCGGGCGGATCGCCGGGTTGTGGGCCAGCAGGGTGACCACCGCGGAGGAGGACGGGTCGTAGGACAGGCCCGCCCACTGGTCGGTGCCGACCACGGTGAACGGGTCGAGCTGGCCCGGGTCCCCCACGAACAGCGCCCGCTCGAAGAGCCGGGCCACGGCCAGCAGCGCGTCCGAACGCATCTGGTACGCCTCGTCGACGATGGCCTGCCGCCAGGGCTGCTCGGTCCGCACCCACTGCCACTTCGCCGCGGTGGAGATCACCACGTCCTGCTCCAGCAGGTCGGCGACCTTGTCCTTGGCGGTGACGTTGGCGTGCCGCAGGGCCTCCGGCGCGGGCTTGGAGTCGCTCGCGTGCAGCCGGCCGATGCTCATCCCCGACGCCTTGGTCGCCAGCCGGTCGACCAGGTCGTCGACCTGGCTGTTGGTCTGGGCGACGATCATCAGGCGCTCGCCCGCGCCGACCAGTTCGCGGGCCGCCCGCACCACCAGCGTCGACTTGCCCGCGCCCGGCGGGGAGTCGACCACGACGCCGCGCGGCGCGCCCGGCGCGGGGCGCACCACCGCGTCGAGGATCCCCGCGACGGCCCGGTCGGCGGCCTCGCCGGGGGCCGGCTCGGCGGCCGCGTCCTGACGGCCGGTCACCGGCCCGGAGGAGGAGTCCATGTGCTGCGTCATTCCCATTCGTCCGCACCGGCCGGTGCATCCTCGACGGCCACCGGCGGGCCGCCGTGCGTCCACGGGGTGTCGGCGGGCTCCGGCAGCGGCGCGGACTGCCGGGGCGCCAGCTCGAACAGGGTGAACACCACGGTCGAGCCCGGCTCCGGGACGCTGCCCGGCTCCGGGTCCCTGCGGCGGCCCATGCCGGACAGCAGCCGCACCACCACCTCGCCCGGCGCGGACGAGACGATCTCGGCCCGCTGGGCGGGCTCCGCGTGCGCCCGGTGCACCTCGCGGCCCGGATCGGCGTGCGGCCGGTCGCCGGTGCGCACCACCAGCAGCGGGCGCGGCTTGGGGGAGCGGCCCTCGGACCACTCCGGGACGACGTCCACCACCTCGCCCGCGAACGCCTCCCCGGCCAGGCGGCGCTCCGCCATCGCCAGCGGGTCGTCCAGCGCCTCCTGGATCTCCAGCTTCGCCTGCTCGCGCTCGCGCTGGGCCAGCTTGCGGGCCGCCGTCACCGCGTCGTCCCGGCGCGGCTGCGGGGGCTCGCCCGCCGCGACCCGCTCCCGGTGCATGGTGAACGACCAGCGGTCGCCCTCCCAGCGGTCCGGCAGGTGGCCGGCCGGCGGGAGGGCGCGCAGCAGGTCGACGCCGTTCCACACGTCGTGCCAGGCCGGCAGCGTCGCCGACAGCAGCACCCGGGCCAGCTCGGCGTGCGCCCGCTCGACCAGGGCGGCCGCCCGGCGGACCTCCGCGTCGTCCCGCGCGGCCCCGGCCCGCTCGCGCACCGCCACCGCCGCGTCGTGCCGCAGGATCGCCGGGGCCAGCACCCGCTCGTCGAACTTCGGATCGGTGGCCGGACCGGCCGGCGGGTGCAGCAGCAGGCCCTCGCCGTCCCGCGCGGACTCCACCCACTCGGCGGCCTCCGCGCCGAGGGCGGGCGGCTCCAGACCGGCCGGCGGCAGGTGCCAGGCCAGCCGGGCGGCCAGGTGCTGGTCCTCCAGGTTGCTCTGCCCGGTCGCCCAGTGCCGCGCCAGCAGGCCGGTCATCGCCAGCAGCATCGAGGACCCCGGCACCTGCGCGCGGTCCGTCAGGTGCGTCAGCCACCGGCCCAGCAGCGGGACTTCGGTCGGCGACGGGTACTCACCCGGATCCGGGTCCTCGACCGTGCGGCGGAACCGGGTGGAGCGGCCCAGCAGCGCCAGGTGCGCCACGCCGCCCGCGTTCGGCACGATCAGCTGCGGCGCGTCCGCGCACAGCTCCCGCACCACCGGCACCTTCTCGCCGCTGACCGGGTCCTTCTCGGAGCCCTCCAGCAGCTCCACCTCGTCCCCGAAGGACTCCAGGTACGGCACCACCTCGCGGGCCACCGCCGCCAGGAACTCCGAACGCTGGGTGCGGTTCAGCGGCTGCGGCACGAAGTGCAGCCGGGGCTCCCGGCGGTCGGTGCCCAGCAGCACCGCCAGCGGGGCCCCCGCCTCGCCGGCCGCCGCCAACGGCACCAGCACCATCGGACGGTCCGACAGGTGCCGGTGCCGCACCGTGGCCAGCGGCTGCGCCCGCTGCGCCCGCACCGCCTCCAGCCGGGCCAGCGTGGACAGCAGGCTCACCGCACGCCCCCGAGCGCCTCGGCCCGCAGCCGGGCCGCGTACGCCAGCCGCCCGGACGCCTCGTCCGGGCCCGACCCGCCCGCCGGCTCCGGCTCCGGGCCCGCCGCGGCACCGGGCTCGGCGGCCGCCAGCGCCTCCTCGACGGTGCGCAGCGACCCCAGCTCGCCGCGCACCCCCCGGCCCAACTGCTCCACCGCGCCCGCGCAGCGCGCCTGGGAACGGCAGTGGAAGCCGAGCTCGCAGGTGGAGATGCACTCCGGGGCGTACGCGGCGGGCACCGCGGCGACCGCCTCGGCCAGCTCCCCGGCCGGCCGGGTCGGGGCGCCCGACCCGTCCCGGGCCAGGTCGAAGGTGACGCCCTCGGGGAGCGCCGCGAGCAGCTGCTCGATCCGCGTCATCCGGGACAACTGCCGCCGGGTGACCGCCAGTTCGCGCCGCACGTCGACCGGGACGGCGACCGGCTGGGCGGAGAAGTCCTTCGGGCAGACCAGCAGCACCGTCAATTCCGGCGCGCCGGGCAGCTCCTGGACGGCGTAGGGATCCTCGGACAGCGGCAGGCCGGCCCGCCGGGCCGCCGCCTCCTGCAGCGCCAGCACGTACACCGCGGCCTGCCGGGCGGCCGCGCCGACGTTCGCCGGATCGGCCGAACCGTCCAGCACCGGGAAGGACTTGATCTCCACCACGGTGCACCGGCCGGCGTGCACCACCAGCGCGTCCGGCTCCAGGTAGGCCGGGCTGCCCGCCACGTCCAGCCGCAGCAGCGGGTGGTCCAGCAGCGTCCAGGCCGAGGGGTCGGCGGCGGCCTCGGCCAGTGCCGCCGCCGTCCGCTCCGCGCGGACGGCCGGGGAGGCCGCGGGCAGCAAGTCCGGTACGGCGAGCGAGGAGACCTCCTCCGCCGGGACGCCCAGCCGGCGGCGCAGCGGCTCCAGCAGCACCGCGTACCCGTCCCGCTTCAGCCGGGACTCGAACAGCAGGCCGCGGCGGATCGCGAACGGCGACTGGCCGAACGGGGCGGGGCGGCCCAGGCGTTGGGCGAGCGCAACCTTGTCGACGCCCGCGGCGTCCAGCAGGGCGCGGCGGCGGCAGCCCGGATTGGCGGCGAGGGCGGCGAGGGCACGGGCGTCGAGACTGCGCTGCGGCGCCGGGCCGCGCAACTCGGAGAGCCGCCGCAGCGGCGGGGTGGCCTGCCCCAGGTGCGAGACGTTCATGGTGCGGCCCAGTCTCGCACCCGGAGCCGACAGAGTGGAGCCCGGCCGTCGATCCGGCAGGTCGGGTGGGGGATCATGGGGCGGTGGCCCGCGACGGCGGGGCCGCCGAACCGCACCACTTCGAACGAGGTACCCCATGCCCGCCCGCATCGTGCTGGTCCGCCACGGCGAGACCTCCTGGTCGGCGACCGGCCGGCACACCGGCCGCACCGACGTCCCCCTCACCGAGGAGGGCCGCGCCATGGCCCGCGCCCTCGGCGAACGACTCGCCCGCGCCCCGTGGAACGGCCTGCCCGGCGCGACCGTCTACACCAGCCCGCTCTCCCGGGCCCGGGAGACCGCCGAACTGGCCGGCTTCGGCGACCGCGCCGTCGAGCGCCCCGAACTCCTGGAGTGGGACTACGGGCAGTACGAGGGCCGCACCGGCGCCGACATCCGGGAGCACGACCAGCCCGGCTGGCTGATCTGGCGCGACGGCGTGCCCGGCGGCGAGACGCTGGCCCAGGTCTCCGACCGGGTCGACGCCCTGCTCGCCGAGCTCAACGAGGAGCACGGCACCCCGCACCCCGACACCACCACCATGAACTGCGCCGACCGCGAGGTCGTCCTGTTCGCCCACGGCCACCTGCTGCGGATCCTCACCGCCCGCTGGCTCGGCCTGCCCGCCGAGTACGCCCAGCGGCTCAAGCTCGGCACCGCCGCGCTGTGCGTGCTGTCCTGGGAGTACGGGCTGCCCGCGGTCGAGATCTGGAACGACCACAGCCACCTGGAGCGGCTGGGGCACTGACCCCGGCTCAGGCCGGGCTCAGGCCGGGCCCAGGCCCGGCTCAGGCCGCCGCCGCGTCGTAGCCGTCCAGGAAGTCCCGGACCTCCGGCACGGCGGCGTGGCCGCGCAGCCGGTCCGCGGTGCGCGCCAGCATGCCGCGGATCCGCGCGGAGCGGACCTGGCCGAGCAGCGCCACCGCCGCCGAACCGTGCGCGCCCGCGCCCGCCAGGTCGCCCCGGCCCAGCCGGTCGTGCGCCAACTCGGCGGTGTACAGCACCCGGTTGCGGACGAAGTGCGGCTCCTGGAGCCCTATGGCCCGCTCGGCCCGGGCGCTGGCCCGGTCCCAGTCGCCCAGCGCCGACCAGCACTGCGCCTCCTGCCCGGCCAGCTCCGCCTCGCCGTAGAAGGACATCCACTCCGGGTCGTCCGACCGCTCGCCCCGGTCGAACAGCGCGTACGCCCGGGCCAGCGCCCGCTCGCAGGCCGAGCGGTCGCCGAGCAGCGCCCAGCCGCCGGCCTCGCGCAGCACCAGTAGCGACATCAGCCGGTCCGAGCCCAGCTCCCGCGCCGCGGCCTGCCCGGCCTGGGCGGCCCGCAGCGCCTCCCGGGGGCGGCCGGCGTCCCGGGCCAGGAAGGCGCTGTTGCTGAACACGTGCGCCTCCAGGTGCGGGTCGCGGGCCATCCGGGCGGTGGCCAGCGCCTCCGAGTAGAACGACCTGGCGTCCGTCAGCCGGTTCGAGTCGTGCGCCAGCCAGCCCACCGAGATGGCGAGTTCGCCGGCCCCGCACTGCAGGCGGCGCTCGGTCGCGGCGCTGTAGTCGCCGTCGTTGAGCAGCACGTAGGCGTTGCGCAGCGACTGCCCGGCCAGCTCGAACAGGGCGTCCGCGCCGTGCGCGTCGTCCAGCAGCCGGATGTCGCGGACCGCCTGCTCGACCCCCCGCACCTCGGCGGCGCCGACCCGGCGGCGCTCCGGCTGGGCCGGGACCGCGGGCAGCGGCAGCCCGGGCGGCGGGGCCTGGTCCAGGCCCAGCACGGCCGCCAGGGCGGTGGGACCGCCGTTCAGGAACGTGCGGCGAAGCACCTCGTCGTTCTCCTCGTCAGACCGGTGCGGCGCGTCCGGCGGATCTGCCGGGACGGGCGGTGCGGTGGTCGCCGGCGCGCGGCGGCGGACCGCCGTGCGGGGCGCGAACCCGAGCTCCGCCAGCGACTTCTCCGGCCACATGTGCCGGAACACCCGCTCGTACGCGTAGTTGGGGCAGCGGATCTCGCCGGACTCGACCCGCCCGACGTAGCGCGCGTCGCAGGACACGTGCTCGCCGATCTCCCGGGCGGCCCGGCGGACCACGGTGGCGAACTCCCCCGGCGAGAGGCCGCCGCGCAGCTCGCGCATCGCCTGGTTGGGGACGGGCGACGGGCGGGGCCCGCCGGTTCGGATGGCTGCCATGCTGCACTCCGAGGTCGTGCCGGGGTGGTCGCGCCGGCACCCGGGGGAGGGCCGCCGCGTCGCCAGAACAGTACCGGCAGTCACCGTGCGAACACGGCGGGTCGCTAGCAGATGGCGGGTCAATTGCGGACAATCCGGGCGTAGTTGCGGCGTTGTGCCATGAAATGCCATGGCTTGCTGTATCGGAGGCCGTGGCCCGGGTGACGGGTTCCGCGTTGTCCTGGTACATGGAAACCGGCGGCACGGGCCCCCTCCCGCGCCGGCCTCCCGTCGCACGACCGGGTGACGGAGCGGCGTCCGGTTTCCACGCGACCCGAGGTGACAGGAGGTCCCCCATGGCCACCGGAGTTCCCCAGTACCGGCGTCCGGCCGCCCCCGCCGCGCCGCCCCCCGCCCCCGCGGGCTCCTCGGCCAGCCGCGTGGTCCAGTACGACACCGTCACCGTCCAGGTCCGGCACGGGCTGGAGGCGGTCGACATCCTCCGGCTGCGGCGGGCCTGCGGAGCCGTCCAGCAGACCGCGGGCGGCACCGCCGTCGCCTTCCTCGTCCCGGCGGGCACCGCGCTGCGCTGGCACCTGACCGGCTCCGCCTGCACCCCGGGGGCCGAACTGCTCCCGCCCACCGACCCGCGCTGGATCATCCCGCCCTCCGGCCCCCAGCAGTACCCCCGTCCCACCGACGCCTGGGTGCTGCGCTCCGCGCTCTGCGAAGCCGCCACCACCCTCACGGCGGGCGGCCTCGGTCCGCTCTGAGCGCACCCCGTACGGCGGCTGACGATTCGTCAGAGAACTTGCCCGACCAGTGAGTTGGCATGCAACCGTCGTCTCGCTGGGTGGACCGGCCGACGCCGCAGCGGGCAGCCCCCGTCACCCACCGTCACCCGAGGCCGCCACCCCGGCGGCGCCCGGGCCGCGACCCGGGATAATGGACGCCATGGGCCGCCCACGCACCACCCCCGCCGTCCCCGGCCGCACGCACGGCCAAGGCCCGCTCACCGCCGCCGTCGCCTCCGGCACCGCCGAGCTGCGCCCCGACCGGGACCGGCCGCACGCCTGGCAGCTGCTGCTCGACGGCGCCCCGCAGTCCCTGGTCGACCTCGCCGACCCCACCCACCTCGGCTTCGCCTACCAGCGCCGGATCGGCCACCTGATCGACCTCGCCGCCCCCGCCCGGCAGCCGCTCACCGCGCTCCACCTCGGCGGCGGCGCGCTCACCCTGGCCCGCTACACCGCCGCCACCCGGCCCCGCTCCCGCCAGCAGGTCGCCGAGATCGACACCGAACTCACCGCCCTGGTCCGGGCCGAACTGCCGCTCGACCGCGGCTGGCAGATCAAGGTCCGCGGCGGCGACGCCCGCGCCGTCCTGGAACGCACCCCCGACGACTCCACCGACCTGGTCGTCACCGACGTCTTCGCCGGCGCCCGCGTCCCCGCGCACTGCGCCACCGCCGAGTTCGCCCGGCACGCCGCCCGCGCCCTCACCGGCGCCGGCCACTACGCCGCCAACACCACCGACGGCGGCGCGCTCGCCTTCGCCCGCGCCCAGACCGCCACCCTGCTCGCGGTCTTCCCCGAGGTCTGCCTGATCGCCGACCCCGCCGTGCTGCGCGGCAAGCGCTTCGGCAACCTCGTCCTGCTGGCCGCCCACACCCCCCTCCCGCTCGCCGACCTCACCCGCCGCCTGGCCACCGACCCCGCCCAGGCCCGCCTCCTGCACGGCCGCGACCTCACCGACTTCACCGCCGGAACCGCCCCGGTCACCGACACCACCGCCGTCCCCTCCCCGGCCCCGCCGCCGAGGACCTTCGACTGACCCGGAGGGCTCGGCGCCGCGGTACGGCCTGGTCGAGGTCGAGTCCGTGCCGGGTCACTCCGGCACCGGCGGCGTCGGCGGTACCGGTAGCTCGGGGAACGGCGTCAGTGGCCGCCGCCCGGGAGGCCGCGGTGCTTGTACATGGCGGCGGCGGTGAGCAGCAGGCCGGCGGCGATCGGGAGGAGGACGGCCACGGCGTTCTCGCCGACGGGACGGGCGGGGGCGGCGGTGAGGGCGAGGCGGTCGGGGGCGGCGGAGGCGGGCCCGGGCGCGGGGGAGGGG